>DATBIW010000102.1:0-7450 GCA_036556745.1 Candidatus Limnocylindria bacterium
GCTCGCTGCCAGGACTTGCCCTCGGTGGCGATTGTCGGGGCCACGATCATCTCGACGTGGTGCATCTCGGCGATCGTCGCCGCCCCGAGCGCGCCCATGCTCTGGCGCAGGGCTCCGACGAGGTTCTGGGTGCCGTGGGTCGTGTGGGCCGGGCCGAACAGGATCTGCTCGAGGGGGAGCCGCTCCCCGATCGTGATCCGCGTCCCGCGCGGCAGGGTGGGTGACGGCGCGGCCATCCCCCAGTTGAACCCACGCCCCGGAGCCTCGGTCGCGGCCGCCAGCGGCGAGCCGAGCATGACCGCGTCCGCGCCGGCGGCGATCGCCTTGGCGATGTCACCGCCGGTCTTCATCCCGCCGTCGGTGATGACCGGCACGTAGCGCCCCGTGTCCGCCAGGAACCGGTCGCGCGCCTCGGCGACCTCGAGCGTGGCCGACACCTGGGGCACACCGATCCCGAGGACCTCGCGGGTCGTGCAGGCCGCGCCGGGGCCGACCCCGACCAGGATGCCGGCGGCGCCCTGCTCCATCAGCTGGTAGGCCGCCTCGCCGCTCACCGTGTTGCCCACGAGGACCGGGATCCGGAGGCCGCCGGTCAGGTCGGCGAGCGAGAGGGCTCGGCCGGACACCGAGATGTGCCGGGCGCTCGAGACCTGGGACTGGACGACGAACAGGTCGGCCCCGGCCGCGGCCGCCACCTCGGCGTGGTGCCACGCCGAGGCCGGGGTGGTGGCCACCGCCGCCACGGCGCCGCCGGCCTTGATCCGTGTGATGAGCGCGGTGACCAGGTCGTCGCGAATCGGCTCCGCGTAGGCCTCGGCCAGGACGGCGGCCGCCGTCTCCCCGTCGGGTGCGGCCGCCACCCGGTCGATGACCGGTGACGCGTCGTCGAAGCGGGTCCACAGCCCCTCGAGGTTGACGACCGCGAGACCGCCGAAGCGGTGCATCCGGATGGCCAGCTCCGCGTCGCTGACCGCGTCCATGGCGGCGGCGATGAACGGGATCTCGAGCCGCTGGCCGCCGATTTCGACGCTGGTGTCCACCTCGGCCGGGTCCACGGTGACCGACCCGGGCACCAGGGAGACCTCCTCGAAGCCATACGCCCGGCGCAGGCGCCCACCGGTATCGGTCTGGGGCCGGCTGCTGCGGGTGGCGAGGTCCACGGGCATCTCCTGGCGGGTCCGCAGTATAGGCCCGCAGGGTCAGCCGATCAGGAGCGGGCGCGGACCTTGTCGAAGCAGCTGCTGCAGTAGACGGGGCGGTCGTTGCGCGGCAGGAAGGGGACGAGCGCCTGGCCACCGCACTCGGCGCAGACCGCGGCGTGCATCTCGCGGGCCCCGCCGCCGGTACCGATGCCCAGGGCCCGGTTCTGCTTCGCGACGGCGCGGCAGCTCGGGCAGCGCTGGGGCTCGTGGGCCAGCCCCTTCTCCTGGTAGAACTGCTGCTCGCCGGCAGAAAAGACGAAGTCCATCCCGCAGTCTCGGCACGTGATGGTCTTGTCGGTGAACACAGGCCCTCTCCTCCGCGTTCTGGGCGTACCAGCGGCCGATCATGCCATGCGGATCACGCGGCGGGAAGACCCTAATACTGGGCCAGCTCGACCTCCTCGCGGGCCTCCACGGAGTGGAAGCGGGTGGTCCGGCGCCGGAACTGGAGCGGGATCTCGCCGATGGGCCCGTTGCGGTGCTTGGCGACCTTGGCCTTGACCAGCTCGACCTCGGCGTCGGGGTTCGCCTCGACGTCGGCCCGGTACAGGAAGATGACCACGTCGGCGTCCTGCTCGAGCGAGCCCGACTCCCGCAGGTCGGAGAGGCGCGGCTCGCCCTGGCCGCCGCGCTGCTCGACGTTCCGCGACAGCTGCGAGAGGGCCAGGACCGGGACCTTGAGCTCCCGAGCGAGGTTCTTCAAGCCGCGGCTGATCTCGCTCACCTCCTGGACCCGGTTCGGATCCCGCGAGGGGGTCGAGGCCTGCATGAGCTGGAGATAGTCGACGATCACCAGGTCGAGTCCCTGCTGCTCGACCTCCAGCCGGCGGGTCTTGGTCCGCAGCTCGAGCACCGACAGGGTAGGCGAGTCGTCGATCCACATCCTGGCGCTGGCCATCTCGTTCATGACCTTGGCGATCTTCGACCAGTCGGTCTCCTCCATGAACCCGGTCTGGAGGGGTCGTGGGTTGATACCGGTCTCCGAGGAGAGCAGGCGCAGGGCGAGCTGCTCGCGGCTCATCTCGAGCGAGAAGATGGCGACCCGCTTCTGCTCGTGCACGGCCGCATGAAGCGCGACGTTGAGCGCCAGGCTCGTCTTGCCGACGCTGGGGCGGGCGGCCAGGATCACGAGGTCCGAGGGCTGGAGCCCGCCGAGCAGGGTGTCGAGCCCGGCCAGGCCGGTCGGGATGCCGAGGATCTGGCCGCGGTGCTCGTGGAGGAACTCGAGCCGGTCGTACGCCTGGCCGAGGAGGGTGGACAGGGTCTCGAAGCCGGCCACCGTCCGGCGCTGGCTGATCTCGAACAGGATGGACTCGGCCTGGTCGATGGCGGCCGCGGTGTCGTGCGCCTCCTCGTAGCCGACCGCCGCGATCCGGCCGGCGGCCGCGATCAGGTTCCGGAGGACGGCCTTCTGCTCGACGATCCGGCCGTAGTGCTCGACGTGGACCGCGGTCGGGACCGCGTTCATCAGGGTGGCCAGGTAGGCCGGGCCGCCGACTCCGTCGAGCCGGTCGCGACGGGTCAGCTCGTCGCCGAGGGTGACGAGGTCGATGGGCTCGCGCTGGGAGTGGAGCGCGACCATGGCCTCGTAGATGTCCGCGTGCTGGGGCCGGTAGAAATCCGGGCCGTGGAGGAAGTCGGCGACCTTCAGGATGGCCTCGGGATCGATCAGGATCGACCCGAGGACGCTCTGCTCGGCTTCGACCGACTGGGGGGCGACGCGGTCAATGCTCATCGGCACCGGTGACGCTACGGACCGGGGACCGCCGCGGGAATGGCCTTATGAACGGACTTATGAACCGATGCGAAACGGCCTCGGGGATAAGCCCGATTTCCTGTCGGCGGGGTGTGGAGAACACCCGCTATTGTTCGCCGGGGCCCGCGACAGCTTCGCTGTCGCGATCGGTCCTCAGTGCTCGGGGACGACCTCGACCCGGAGCTGGGCCTCGATGCCGGCCATGACGTGGACTCGGACCTGGTGCTCGCCGACGGTCTTGATCGGCTCGCGCAGGTGGATGTCGTGGCGGTCGATCTCGATCCCGTTGTCGCGCAGCTTGTCGGCGATGTCGCGGCTCGTCACCGACCCGAACAGGCGGTCCTTCTCGCCGGCCTTGACCCCGACCTGGACCGTCAGCTCGCCGATCCGCTGGGCGGTCGCCTCGGCGTCCGCGTGGAGGGCGCGGTCGCGCTCCTCGCGCTGGTCCCGATGCCGCTCCCAGTTCCGCACCGCCCCCAGGTCGGCGAGGACTGCGGCGCCGGTGGGGATCAGGTGGTTCCGGGCGTAGCCGTCCTTGACCTCCTTGAGGTCGCCTTCCCGGCCGAGGCCCTTCACGTCGCGCTTGAGGATGACCTTCATTCCGCCTCCACTGCCTGTGCTGGCTTGGTTGACCGGGCCCGCCGGGCCGGCATCGATGGCTTGACCGGCTTCGCCCGGGCGACCCGCCACTCCCCGATCTGTCGCTTGACCGCGTCCGGATCGGCCAGGCCACCGAAGCGCTCGAGCAGCTGCGGGAGCATGTCGCCGATGCGGTCGAACCGCGAGCCCAGCAGGGCGCGGAGCTGGGCGAGGTCCTCGTCGAGCTGCGCCTCCCCACGCCGGGCCCGGGCCAGGTGGTCGTCGCGAACCTCGGCCGGAGCGTTGCTGATGAACAGGTCGAGGACGAGGAGCAGGACCGTCAGGTCGTCCGCGGCGCCGACGAGCGGCACGACGTCGGGGATGAAGTCGACCGGCGTGACGACGTAGGTGATGGCCGCCCCGAGCAGGAGCTTCAGGCCGATCGGGGTCCGCGGGTCGCGGGCAAGCCCCCACACCAGGCGGGCGTAGGACGGGAGCTGGAGGATGACCTTGGCGGAGCGCAGGTAGCGCCACCGGGCCGGACGCAGCATTGGGCGCGGATCATAGCATCGAGATTGACAATAGAACGGGTGTTCTGTTAGGGTTCAGGACGTGACGCGGCACGATGCCGAACGCCGGCAGCGCATCTTGGAGTACATCGCCCGAACCGTGACCGAACGCGGGTATCCGCCGTCCGTCCGGGAGATCGCGGACGGCGTCGGCCTGGCGTCCACCTCCGCGGTCCACCACCACCTCGTCGCCCTCGAGCGGGCCGGGCTCCTCGAGCGCGGCGGACGCTCGTCCCGGGCCCTCCGCCTGACGGCCGCCGGTGAGGCGACCCTCTCGACGCGCCCGTTCGAGCGCAGCCCGGACCGCGGCCGGGTCACTCCGTTCCGGATGCCGGTCGAGCGCGACGTCATCCGCCTGCCGCTCGTCGGCGAGATCGCCGCGGGCCAGCCCATCGAGGCTTACCAGGACCCCGAGCCCATGGACGTGCCGGCCTCCCTCCAGGCGCGGGAGGACTCCTACGTCCTCCGCGTGCGGGGCAAGAGCATGATCGAGGACCTCATCGACGACGGGGACTACGTCATCGTCCAGCCGCAGGCCACCGCCCGCGACGGGGACATCGTGGTCGCCCTCCTCGAGGACAACGGGGTCACCCTGAAGCGGTTCTACCGCGAGGACGGCCGGATCCGGCTCCAGCCGGCCAACGCCGAGCTCGAGCCGATCTACGCCACCGACCTCCAGATCCAGGGCAAGGTCGTCGGCGTCATCCGCAAGCTCTGACCGACTGACCCAGGGCGGCGGCACAGCCGCCCCGTCCGCCGTCTAGGCTGGAGAACGACCGATGTCTCCGCCGATCCTCACCCTCCGGGCGCTGAACCGGGCCACCCTCGCCCGCCAGGGGCTCCTCGAGCCGCTCCCCGATCAGCCCGTCGCGCGGCTCGTCGAACGCCTGGGCTCGCTCCAGGCCCAGCATCCCGACTGGCCGCCGCTTGCCCTCGAGGCGCGCCGGACCGATCGCCGGAAGCCGGTCCACCTGACCACCGCCCGGCGACGGAAGACGATCGTCCGCGGGGCGCTGATGCGGATGACGGTCCACATCGTCAGCGCCGGCGACTACTGGCCGATGTGCACGCTGACCCACCCGTTCCGCCTGGAGCAGTTCCGGGCCCTGTTCAAGGTGGACCCGGTGACCTCGCCGCTCGGGAAGCGGATCACCCGGGGCCACGCCGCCGTCCTGGCCGCCATGGCCGAGCAGCCTCTTCTGATCCGCGAGATCGAGGACATCCTCCGGGACCAGATGGGCCGGGTCCGCGTGCCACCCCACCGCCCGCTCTGGCGCCACTTCTCCGGCACGGTGCCCCTCGTCCACGTCCCGTACGCGGAGGAGACCTACGGCCGCGCGCGGTACCTCCCCGCCGAGTCGTGGCTCGGGCCGCCACGTCCCGAGGAGGCCGACCCCGACCAGGCGGCGCGCCACGTCGCGCGTCGCTACCTCGGGGCATTCGGACCGGCCAGCGTCGAGGACCTGGTGGCGTACGTCGGGCGTGGCCGCAACGTCGGCCGCTGGCGGGCCGTCGTCCGCGCCATGACCGACGAGCTCGTGACGTTCCACGATGAGTCGGGACGTGCCCTCGTCGACCTGCCGGAGGCGCCGCGCCCCGACCCGGACACAGCGGCCCCTCCACGCCTGCTCGCCCGCTGGGACAGCCTGCTCCTCGCCTACGGGACCGCCGACCGCGCCCGCGTCCTCCCGCCCGAGCACCAGGCCACGGTCATCACCAAGAACGCCGACGTCCTGCCCACGTTCCTGGTCGACGGGATGGTGGCCGGCACCTGGCTGCCGAAGCAGGCGGGCGACCAGCCGCGGGTCGAGCTCCGCCCTTTCGGTCGCCTGCGCGCCGCCGACCGGGAGGCCCTCGAGGCGGAGGTCGATCGGCTTCGCCCGATGCTCGGCCGCGGCGCCTACTCCCGCTACCCGGGCACCGACTGAGCCGGCCGATGCGGACGATCGTCCACGCCGATATGGACGCGTTCTACGCATCGGTCGAGGTGCTCGACAACCCGGCCCTGGTCGGGAAGCCGGTGATCGTCGGCGGACGGCCCGACGACCGAGGCGTCGTCAGCGCGGCGTCCTACGAGGCTCGTGCCTTTGGTGTCCACTCGGCCCTGCCGCTCCGGACCGCCGCCCGCCTGTGCCCGGAAGGGGTGTTCCTGCCCGGTAGGTTCGAGCGGTACGCCGAGGTCAGCCGCCAGGTCATGGCGATCTTCGACGACTACACCCCGCTCGTGGAGCCGATCAGCATGGACGAGGCCTTCCTCGACGTGACCGGCGCCCCGGCCGGCGACGGGCCGACCATCGGCCGCACCCTGAAGGCCCGGGTCCTCGACGAGGTCGGGTTGGTCGTGTCGGTCGGGGTGGCCACCAACAAGCTCGTCGCCAAGGTCGCGTCGGACCTCCGCAAGCCCGACGCCCTGGTCATCGTCGAGCCCGGCGGGGAGGCGGAGTTCCTGGCTCCGCTGCCGGTCACTCGGCTGTGGGGGGTCGGCCCCAGGGTCCGCCAGGCGCTGGCCGATTACGGGGTCACGACCATCGGCCAGCTGGCCGCGGTGCCCGAGGAGACGCTGCGCCGGCGCTTCGGCCGGATGGGGTACGAGCTGGGCCAGCGAGCGCGTGGGGTCGACCCGTCCCGGGTGGTGTCGGGCCAGGCGCCGAAGTCGATCGGCCATGAGCACACCTTCGACAACGACGTCACCGACCGGGCAGGCCTGGACGGGACCTTGCTCTGGATCGCCGAGTCGGTCGCATCCCGGTGCCGGCGACACAAGGTCGCCGCTGGCGGGGTCCAGCTCAAGCTCCGCTACGAGGGCTTCGAGACGCTGACCCGCCAGATGCAGCTGCCGCACCCGACCACCGACGGCCAGCTCATCCTGGAGGCCGCTCGCCGGCTGCTCGACCGGGCGCTCGAGCCCGGCCGCGCGGTGCGCCTGATCGGCATCACCGCCATCAACCTGGCCGATGCCCAGCAGCTGACCCTGTTCGAGGATGGACCGCGGGTCCAGCGCCTGGCCGAGGCCACCGACGCGGTCCGTGACCGGTTCGGCGACAAGGCCATCACCCGGGCGCGGCTCCTGCGCGAGGCGCCCGCGCGGCGATTTTCCGATCGGCCGCCCGAACCTCTTGACAAATAGAACACTTGTTCGTATCCTTCGGGACGTGGCTCTGACCTCCATCACCCCCGTCGCCGCCTCGGTCCGGTTCGACTCGACGCAGTCGCTCCCCCGGTGGGTCCGCTACGCGGACCGCGACCTGCGCGTCGTCCGGGTGGACGCGGTGCGCGACGAGCGCGCGGCGTACCCGGCGGGCCGTTCCCCCCGGTTGACGGTGGTGGTGGAGGTCGACACCGGC
>DATBIW010000103.1:0-3598 GCA_036556745.1 Candidatus Limnocylindria bacterium
GCGGCGGGTTCGTTCGCCGCCGCGGCCGCCCTCCAGCCGCGGCCCGGGACGCCCGAGCGGTTCCTCGCCGAGCTGCGCGCCACGCTCGACCCGTCGTCGTTCGTCACCGATCGACTGGGCGAGATCCACGTCCCGACCCTCGTCCTGGTCGGCGGGGGCGACCGGGTCGTGCCCCCGGCCGCGTCCCGGCTCGTGGCGGAGCGGATTCCCGGCGCCCGGCTGGTCGAGGACCCCGAGTCCGGCCACACCGTCCGGAACTCGTTCCGCGGCTACGACGAGCTGGTCGAGGCGTTCCTCGCCGAAGGCGATGGGGAGGCCGGCTCCGCGTGACCACGCTCCAGGAGGAGGCGCCGGGCCGCTGGAGCCAGCTCGCGGTGCTCGCCATCGCGGTCCTGCTCGCCAGCGCTCCGTGGTTTGCCGGGTCGGCCGTCGCCTCGAGCCTCGTCACCGAGTGGTCGCTGTCGGGCCTTGACCTCGCGCTGCTGACCGTGGCGGTCCAGCTCGGCTTCGTGGCCGGCGCGCTGGCCGTGGCGGTGACCGGCGCGGCCGACGTCCTGCCGGCACGTGTCCTGATCGGGGTCGGTGGCGTGATCGCGGCGGCCGCGAACCTCGGCTTCGCGCTCCTCGCCAACGACCTCGCCGCGGCCCTGCCCTGGCGGGCGCTGACCGGCTTCGGGGTCGCGGCCGTCTACCCGGTCGCGCTCCGCCACCTGGCCGGCTGGTTCCGCGCCGAGCGCGGCTTCGCGGTTGGCGTCCTGGTCGGGGCGATCACCGTCGGGGCGTCGCTCCCCCACCTCGTCCGCGCGGTCGGGGCCCTGTCCGGCGTCCCGTGGCCCACCGTCGTCATCGTGCTCTCGGGAGCCGCCCTGGTCGGTGGGCTGATCGGCCTGGCCGGCGTGCGGGAGGGCCCGCTCCATATCGGCGCCCAGCGGTTCTCCATCCAGCTCGCCCTGAGCGCCTTCCGCCAGCCATCGGTCCGCCTCGCGAACTTCGGGTACCTGGGGCACATGTGGGAGCTGTACGCGATGTGGACCTGGGTGCCGGCGTTCCTCGCCGCCTCGTTTCTCGCCTTCGGGACCGATGATCCCGCCTTCGCGTCGGCGGCCGCGTTCGCGATCGTGGCCGCGGGCGGGATCGGGTGCATCGTGGCCGGCGCCCTCGCCGACCGGGTCGGTCGGACGACCCTGACCATCGCCGCCATGGCGGCCAGCGGGACGTGCGCCGTGCTGATCGGGCTCCTGTTCGGCGCGACGCCGATGCTGACCGTGACGCTGGGCCTGGTCTGGGGCGTGACGGTCGTCGCGGATTCCGCCCAGTTCTCGACCGCGGTGTCGGAGCTCGCGCCGCCTGGGACGGCCGGCTCGGCGCTCGCCCTCCAGACGGCGAGCGGGTTCCTGCTGACCGGCATCACGATCCTGGGAATTGGGCTATTGGCGCCGGTAACCGGCGCCGCCTGGCAGATCGGCTTTGCCGTGCTGGCGCTGGGGCCCGCCTTCGGGATCTACGCGATGTGGCGCCTCCGCCAGCGACCGGACGCCACGAAGATGGCCGGCGGGAACCGCTAGACCGCGAGCTCCGGTTCGCGCTCGGGCGCAGACGCCTCGGACGCCCGGCGAGGTCGGTAGGTGGCCAGCAGGAGGATCCCCAGGACGCCGACCGCGGCCGAGACCAGGAAGGTCGCCGGGTAGCCCGAGCCGGTGGCCACCACCCCCAGCGCGACGGGCGCCACGCCGAACCCGACCTCGATGAACAGGCTCGTCGTCCCGATCAGGGTCCCGCGCTCGAGGGCCGGGACGCCCTGCTGGGCCATGACGAAGATCGCGGGCGGAACGAAGGCGACCCCGAAGGCCATGATCGCGGTCCCCACGTACAGCCCGATCGCGCTGGTCACCAGGCCCATCACCGCCACGCCCACCGAGACGGCCAGCAGGGCCGCGGCGCCGAGGCGGCGCCCGCCGTATCGGTCCGGCGCCCAGGGCGCCAGCCCGCGCACCGCGATCACGATCCCTGCGTACAGCAGGAACAGCGGTGCCACCCCGTCCATCCCGAGCTCAGTGCCGTACGGCTGGGCGAAGGCGAAGAAGCCGGCCATGCCCCACGTCCCGGCCAGGATGATCAGGCCGGGCACGATCCCAGCCGGGTGGAACAGCCGATACCGCCGCGGGGCGGCATCCGGCCCGCTCGCCTCCGGTGCTGGACGGGTCTCGGGGACCCGGAGCGCCAGCACGACCGCAACCACCGCCAGCGCGGCGGCCGCGATCCAGACCGCCCAGAAGCGGTCCTCGCCGAGCACGAGCTCCCCGATGAACGGGCCGATCGCCAGCCCGGCGTACAGGGATAGGGATACCAGGCTCAGCGCCTCGCCCCGGCGGTCCTCGCTGGCGAGGTCGCTGCTCATCGTCAGGGCGGCCACGAAGAACGCCGCCTCGGAGGCGCCCAGCAGGAGCCGCATGACGATCAGCAGGGGCACGGTGGTGGCCACCAGGTGGCCGAGCATAGTCACGATCAGGAGGACGGCGCCGCCGATGAGCACCGGTCGACGCCCGCGCCGGTCGGCGTACGAGCCGACGAACGGGCGGACCGCGAGCGCGGTGATGCTGAACGCGCCGAACACCAGCCCGATCGCGAGGTCGTCGCCACCGAGCGGACCGGCCACGAACACCGGGAGCACCGGCAGGACCAGCCCGTCGGCGATGAAGTACAGGAGGCTGGCGAGCGACAGGGCGAGGAACGGCCCGGTCATCAGGCGGGGTCGGGCGGCAGCCGTCATCGGTCGGGGCAGTCTAGACTCCGATCCCATGTCCGGCCCGACGCCCGACTCCTGCTGCCCGCCCGAGCGTCCCGAGCGCCCGGCGCGCGCCGAGTCGCTGGGCGAGATCGGTCAGCACTTCGACAAGCGCTACCAGGAATGGGAGCCGATCGCGCCCGAGGCGACCGACCTGCTCTTCACCTGGCTGCGCGAGGAGGGGCTCGCGGGGTCGACGATCATGGACATCGGCTGCGGCACCGGCGAGCTCCTCGTCCGCGCCCTCGAAGCGGGCGCGACCCGGGGAAGCGGCGCCGACCTTTCGTCGGCGGCGATCGCGATGGCCTCCGACCTCGCCCACGAGACCGGCAATGAGGGGCGGCTCGACCTGTGGGTCGGGGATGCCGCGGTCGAGCCGCTCGACGCGCACGACGTCGTGGTCCTCGACAAGGTGATCTGCTGCTACCCCGACGCGGGCGCGCTCATCGCGCGCTCGACCGATGCCGCCCGGCACCTGTACGCCTTCGCGGTGCCCGAGTCGACCGGCTTCTGGGGACTCATCGCCCGGGCTCGCTGGTTCGTATTCGGCCTGATGGAGCTCATCCAGGGCTCGCACATTCCTCGCTTCGTCCACGACCGGCGCGAGGTCCAGGCCAAGGTCGAGGCGGCCGGCTTCCGGCCTCTCCACACCGGGCGCCAGTTCGTCTGGTTCGTGGCCGTCTACGGCCGGGAGCCGGTGACGGGCTAGGCGGCCGGCTCCTCGCCGGTCCAGCGCGCGATGGCCGCGCCGACGGTCATGACCATGAGGCCCAGCGCGATCAGCACGCCCTCCGCCACCGGCCGGGATGCACC
>DATBIW010000104.1:0-7131 GCA_036556745.1 Candidatus Limnocylindria bacterium
CGCTGATATACTCGCGGACGGTCTAGCGACCGGTGCGGGCCAAACCGATAAGCACTTGAACTCGGAACGTGGGTCGGTCTGCCAACCCACGTTCTGTTATTGATCCGGCAGGGAGGTGCCAGCGTGAACCGCGACTTCATCGGCGCCCTCCTGCAGCTCAACGCCGAGAAAGGCGTTCCCCAGGACATCCTCCTCCAGACGCTCGAGCAGGCGATCGAATCGGCCTATCGGCGCAACGCCGACGCGCCCGAGAACGTGGTCGTCAAGATCGACCCCGAGACCGGCGAGATCAGCGTCTTCCGCGAGTACGAGGTCGTGGCCGGCTCCGAGGACGTCGAGGACCCCGAGCTCCAGAAGACCGTGGCCGAGGCCGTCCAGATCGAGGAGGGCGTCGGCGTCGGGAGCCGCGTTCGGGTGCCGGAGAACGTCACCCAGCAGCAGCTCGGCCGGATCGCGGCCCAGACCGCGGGCCAGGTGTACCGCCAGCGCCTCCGCGAGGCGGAGCGGGACGTCGTCTACCACCAGTACGTGAGCCGGGAGGGGGAGATCCTGACCGGCGTCGTGACCCGTACCACCGAGTCCGCGGTCGTGCTCGACATGGGCCGGGGCGTCGAGGCGGTCCTCTCGGTCAGCGAGCAGCTGCCCGGGGAGCACTACCGCATCGGCCAGCACCTGAAGGTCTTCGTCCTCGAGGTCCGTCGCACGACGCGTGGCCCGGTCCTCGTCGTCAGCCGCACCCACCGCGGCTTCCTCCGGCGCCTGATGGAGATGGAGATCCCCGAGATCTACAACGGGTCGGTCGTCATCCGGGCCATCGCCCGCGAGGCGGGGAGCCGCTCGAAGGTCGCCGTCGAGAGCCGCCAGCCGGGAGTGGACGCCAAGGGCGCAGCCGTCGGCCAGCGGGGGACCCGGATCCAGGCCATCGTCGCCGAGCTCAACGGCGAGAAGGTCGACATCGTGCTCTGGAACGAGGACGCCAGCCAGTTCGTCGCCGAGGCGCTGTCGCCGGCCGAGGTCATCGAGGTCCGGATCGACGAAGAGCACCGGATCGCCAACGTCATCGTCCCCGAGCGCCAGCTGTCGCTGGCCATCGGTCGCGAGGGCCAGAACGCCCGGCTCGCCGCCAAGCTGACCGGCTGGCGCATCGACATCCGGTCCGATGCCGGGGTGGCTGCCGCCGGATCCACGAGGGTCGGCTCCGGCGAGGACTCGGGCGTCGATGGGCATGTCGATTCCGCTGGCGCCGATGGCGCGGAGGTCGCCGAAGATGCCGAAGCGCCGGCCTGACCACCAGCCGCTCCGCACCTGCGCCGTCTGCCGCACCGTCCACCCGAAGCGGGAGATGGAGCGGGTCATCCGCACTCCGGACGGTGAGCTCGTGATGGACTCCACCGGGCGCCTGCCCGGCCGCGGGACGTACGTCTGCGCCGATCCCGCCTGCCAGGCGAGCCCCCACCGCGAGAAGGCAATCCATCGCGCCCTGAGCCTGGGAGGCACGCATGCCTCCGCGTAGGTACACCCAGCAGCGCCGGCTCCGCCCGCCCAAGCGGCGCGAGTCGTCGAGCAGCAGCGCCGAGACGGCGACCCTGCCGCGCCCGACCGGGCCAGTGGAGGTCGGGACCACGGTCGTCGTCAAGGACCTTGCCGAGGCGCTCGGGGTGAGCTCGGCGGCGATCATCAACGAGCTGATCCGGAACGGGATCTTCGCCACGATCAACCAGTCGATCGACTACGACACCGCCTCGCTGGTCGCTGCCGAGATGGGCCTCGAGCTCGTGCCGAAAGGCGTCGCCGAGCGCGACGGGGAGACGCCCGAGCTGGTCGCCCCCGGCGCCGCCGAGGACGGGGTTCGGGTCTCGCCGTGGGGCCAGGACGACCCCGCCAACCTGGTCAGCCGGGCCCCGATCGTGACGATCATGGGCCACGTCGACCACGGCAAGACGAGCCTGCTGGACGCCATCCGCGACACCGCGGTCGCTTCCCGCGAGTCCGGTGGTATCACCCAGCACATCGGTGCCTCGGAGGCGGTGCACGGGGACCGGCGGATCGTGTTCCTCGACACGCCCGGCCACGAGGCGTTCACCGCCATGCGGGCCCGCGGCGCCCAGGTCACCGACATCGCGGTGATCGTGGTCGCCGCCGACGACGGGGTCATGCCCCAGACCAAGGAGGCCATCGACCACGTCCGCGCCGCCCGCGTCCCGATGATCGTGGCCATCAACAAGATCGACAAGCCCGATGCCAACCCGGACCGGGTCAAGCAGGAGCTCGCCGACAACGGCGTCCTGATCGAGGAGTTCGGCGGCGACATCCCGTCGGTGCCCGTATCGGCCAAGCAGCGGATTGGTCTGGATGACCTGCTGGAGGTGATCGGCCTGGTGGCCGACCTCCAGGACCTCAAGGCCAACCCCGATCGCGAGGCATACGGCACGATCATCGAGTCCAAGGTGGACAAGGGCCGAGGCAACGTGGCCACCGTCCTGGTCCAGACCGGCACCCTGAAGGTCGGCGACATCGTCACGGTGGGGAAGACCTGGGGACGGGTCCGCGCCCTCCAGAACGCGGCCGGCCGCCGGGTGAAGGAGGCAGCCCCGGCCACCGCGGTCGAGATCCTCGGCCTCCAGGGCCTGCCCGAGGCCGGCGACCTGCTCCGCGTCGTCGCCGACGAGAAGGCGGCCCGTGACGCCGCCGAGGCCGTCGAGCGCCACGCGGCGGCCGCCACCGGCACGAGCCTTGAGGATATCAGCGCCCAGATCCAGGCCTCCGAGGTCAAGGAGCTCCGGGTCATCCTGAAGACCGACGTCCAGGGCTCGCTCGGTGCCATCCGGCACGCGCTTGACGCCCTGAGCACGGCCGAGACGCGGATCAACATCCTCAGCGAGGGGGCGGGCGCGATAAACGAGTCCGACATCCTCCTGGCGGCCGCCTCCCAGGCCGTGGTCGTGGGCTTCAACAGCCAGCTCGACCCGGGCGCCGAGCGCGCGGTCGAGGCCTCCGGGGTGGACGTCCGCCTCTACGAGGTCATCTACAAGCTGACCGATGACATCCAGCTGGCCCTCCAGGGCCTGCTCACCCCGAAGCTCGTCGAGCAGGTCGAGGGCCACGCCGAGGTCCGGATGCTGATCAAGGCCGGCAAGGCCGGCATGATCGCCGGGTCGTACGTCCTCGACGGACGGATGGTCCGCGGCGGCCAGGCCCGCCTCCTGCGGGGCGGCCAGCTCATCGTCGAGTCCCGGATCGAGTCGCTGCGCCGCTTCAAGGACGACGTCCGCGAGGTGGCCAGCGGCTTCGAGTGCGGAATCGGCCTTGCCGGCTCGCCGGAGATGGCCGAGGGTGACGTGATCGAGTGCTTCCAGATGGTGTCGGAGGGTTCCGCCTGAGCCAGCGCACCGATCGGCTCGACAGCCAGATCCGCGCCGAGCTGATGCAGATCTTCCAGCGCGACATGGCCGATCCCCGGATCGGCTTCGTCACGGTCACCCGCGTGGACACCGCTCCCGACCTGACCCAGGCCCGGGTCTGGGTGTCGGTCTACGGCCCCGATGCCGACCAGGCCAAGACGCTCGAGGCGCTGGCCGATGCGTCCGGCTGGCTCCGCCACCGGCTCGGCGAGCGGCTCAGGATTCGGAAGGTCCCGCGGCTCGAGTTCCGGGCCGACCAGTCGATCGCCAGCGGGGACCGAGTCCTGAAGATCCTGCGCGACCTCGACGAGGAGCACTCGCCGGATGCGTGAGGTGGTGGACGCCCTCCGCGGCGCCCAGCGCATCACGGCCATCGGCCACGAGAACCCCGACGCGGACACGCTCGGCGCGGCACTCGCCATCCGGATCCTGGCCGGCCGGCTCGGGATCCCGGCCGAGGTCGTCATGGCCGATCCGGTGCCGGGGTACCTCCAGTTCCTGCCGGGCGTGGATGCGGTCCGCAGCGCGCCGGGCCTGGAGCCCGACCTGGCCGTCATCGTCGACTCCGGCGACTTCGCCCGGATCGGCTCGCTCGTCACCGACCACGCCGACTGGCTGGCGAAGTCCCGGATCGTGAACATCGACCACCACGTCAGCAATCCCGGCTTCGGTGCGGTCAACCTGGTCGACCCCGATGCCGCCTCGACCTGCGAGATGGTCGCCCTCCTCCTGCCCGAGCTCGGGATGGAGCTCGACGCCGAGCTGGCGACCGTCCTCCTGGCCGGGATCGTGAACGACACCCGGACGTTCGCCCACCCCAACGTCACGCCCCGCACGCTCCGGGTCGCCGCGTCGCTGGTCGAGGCGGGGGCCGACCTGGCGGCCATCAACCGGAAGATCTACGCCGAGAAGTCGAACGCCACGATCGCGGTCTGGGGCCGGATGCTGGGCGGCGTCGCGACCGCGTCCGGCGGCCGGGTCATCCACGCCTCGATGACCGAGGCCATGCTCGCCGAGACCGGCGCCCGACGCGAGGCATCGGAGGGGTTCATCGACCTCCTGAGCCTGTCCCGCGAGGCGGAGATCGTCCTCCTGTTCAAGGAGCAGGGCGCCGAGACCCGGGTCAGCGTCCGGACCCAGGACCCGGCGGACGCGGTCGCCATCGCGTCGGTCTTCGGTGGGGGAGGACATGCCCGGGCGGCCGGCTGCACGGTCGACGCCCCGCTGGCCGAGGCCCGCGATCGGGTCCTGGCCGAATGCGAGCGCGAGCTCGCCCGCGTCGATGATCGGCGTCATTAACCTCGACAAGCCGGTCGGCCCCACCTCGCACGACATGGTCGGCCTCGTCCGCCGGCTGACCGGGCTGCGCCGGATCGGGCACGCCGGCACCCTGGACCCGCTGGCCTCCGGCGTCCTGCCGATCCTGGTCGGCCCGGCCACCCGCCTGTCGCAGGAGCTCACCGGGGGCCGGAAGCGGTACGAAGCCGTCGTTCGCCTCGGGTTCCGCTCACGGACCGATGACGGCGAGGGACCGATCGAGCCCGGCGGCGCCCCACCGGCCGCGGATGCGGTCCGGGTCGCGGTGGGGGACCTGGTCGGCACGTTCGAGCAGCGGCCACCGGCCTACTCGGCGCGGAAGTCGGGCGGAAAGGTCGCCTACCAGGCGGCCCGCGGGGGCGTCGAGCTCGACCTGGCGCCGCGTCCGGTGACGATCCACGCCGTCCACGTCCTGGACATCGTCCCGGGCGAGGGCTGGCTGGATGTTCATCTCGACCTCGAGACCGGTCCCGGGACCTACATTCGCTCGGTGGCGCGTGACCTCGGGGAGCGGCTGGGCTGCGGGGGCTACCTCCACGCCCTGCGCCGGACGGAGGCCGCGGGACTCGCGGCCGGCACCGCCCATACGCCCGAGGCGCTCGAGGCGCTGGCGACCTCGGGTCGCCTCGACGAGGCCCTGGTGCCGGTCGAGCGCCTGCTCGACCTGCCGGCCGTCACCCTGGACACCGAGCAGGCGGGCCGCTTCAGCCACGGCGGGGAACTGGCGTGGTCCGGGGAGGGGCGGGTCCAGGTCCACGGCCCGTCGGGGCTGGTGGGCATCGGGGAGCTGGCCGACGGCCGGCTGCGGCCCCGGACCGTCCTGGCGGAGGCCCCGTGACCGCCGTGCGCGACGAGACCGTTCTCACCCTCGAGGAGGCCGCCCAGCTGCGCATCGGGCCTGCCGCCCTGGCGCTGGGCGTCTTCGACGGCGTCCATCGGGGCCACCAGGCGCTCCTGGCCGCCGCCCGGGAAGCGGCCGCGGCCCGCGGCGCCCGACCGGTGGCCCTCGTCTTCGACCCGGCGCCGGTCGAGGTTCTGCATCCGGAGCGCAGCCTCTCGCGGCTGGCGCCGCTGGCCGAGAACCTGGCGCACATCACGACGGCCGGCGTTCGACCAGTCGCGATCCGATTCGACGAGGCCCTCCGCGACCTCCCGGCCGAGGACTTCCTCGGCCGGCTCGGCCCGGGGATCACACCGGTGGCCATGGTCATGACCCCCGACAGCGCCTTCGGGAAGGATCGGGCGGGAACGCCCGAGCACCTGGCCAGCGTGGGAGCCGAGCATGGCTGGGAGGTCGTCCATCTCGACCCGGAGGTCGATGACGGGCGGATCTCCTCGACCCGGATCCGGCGGGCGCTGGCCGACGGGGATGTGCCCGGCGCCACCAACCTGCTGGGCCGCTTCCCGGCCCTCACCGGCACGGTGGTCCGCGGTGACGGCCGCGGCCGGGAGCTCGGCTTCCCGACGGCGAACCTCGCCTTCGGCTACCACGCGGCGCTCCCGGCGCTGGGCATCTACGCCGGCCTGGCCCGCGGGCACGGCGCCCTGGTCAGCATCGGCCGCCGTCCGGTATTCCACACCGACGGGGAGGTCGTGGTCGAGGCCCACCTGCTCGACTTCGATGCCGACCTGTATGACCAGGTCCTTCGCGTCGAGCTCGTGGCCCGGCTCCGGGAGGAGCGCACGTTTGCATCGGTCCACGCGCTGGTCGAGCGGATGAAGCTCGACGAGGTGGAGGCGCGAACGGCGCTGGCCTCGGTCCTCTGATACGATGCGCCGGACCAGAGACGTTTTGAAAGTGGAGGATTGATGCCGCTCGACCCGGCTACGAAGGTCGCTGTCGCCACGGAATTTGCAACACATGATGGCGACACCGGTTCCCCAGAGGTCCAGATCGCGCTCCTGACCGAGCGCATCAAGTCCCTGACGGACCATCTGCGCAGCTACCCCAACGACAATGCCTCGCGCCGAGGGCTGCTCAAGCTCGTCGGCCAGCGTCGCCGCCTGCTCGCGTACCTCGTCCGCACGGACGTGGACCGCTACCGCGCGGTGATCGGCCGCCTCGGCCTGCGTCGCTGACGTCGATCAGATTCTGACCCGGCTCCGCCGGGTCTCGTCCATTTCGCGTCGATCTCGACGCACCCCGTCCGAGCCGCGCCACCCGATCCGGGCCGGCCGCGCCGAACGGGCCACTTCCCAGGAGGAATCAGTTGGCCATCAAGGTTGAAACCGAAATCGGCGGGCAGACCCTGTCCATGGAGACGGGCAAGCTCGCCGAGCAGGCGGATGGAGCGGTCGTGCTCCGCTACGGCGACACCGTCGTGCTCGCCACCGCCGTCTCGTCGGAGCCCCGCGAGGGGATCGACTTCTTCCCGCTCACCGTGGACTACGAGGAGCGGATGTACGCCGCGGG
>DATBIW010000105.1:0-65041 GCA_036556745.1 Candidatus Limnocylindria bacterium
TGGCCGGGCCGGGGAGCGGGACCGTGTCGTCGGGGAGCAGGGTCCCGCCCCGGTAGATCGCGAGCCCGCCGCTGACCGGTGGGTGCTCGTCGCTGGCGGCGAGCGGCCCGACCGGGATCCAGGTCAGCTGGTTCGTGCCGCGACCGCTGGTCATCAGCGGGCCCAGCGGGTCGGAGGGCGGCGTCTGGCTCGACTCGGTCTCGAGGGTGGTTGCCTCGAGCGTCCGGACGACCCCCTCGTCCAGCTCGAGGACGATGACCCGGGCGGTCACCGGGTTGTCGCCGCCGACCTCGGCGACGTAGGACACCGCGTCGACCTGGATGGCCCGGCGGGCCAGCTCCGCCCCGGTGACCCGCTCGAGGACGGCGACCTCGTCCGGCCCACGGACGACGAGGACCTGCCCGCCGTCGGGGGCCACGACCTGGAGGACCGCGTCCATCTCCGTCTCGATGGGGAGGCCCTCCGTCGGCGGGTCCCGCTCGCCCTCTCCCTGGTCGGCCATGAACGCGCCGAGGCTCCAGGTGGCGATCGATCCGCTCGAGCGGAGCCCGGCCAGCAGGCGGGTCGCGTCGGGGTCGAAGACAAGGCTGGTCACCTCGTCCGGGGCGTCCCAGGCGGCCAGCCGCTCCCCGGTCTCCGCGTCGTGGGCCTCGATGGTCGGGCTCCCGTCGGAGGTGAACACCACCGACCGCGGCCACCCCAGGTACGCCCGCCGGGGCGCGACCGCCAGGCTGGTGGCCGGCTCGTCGAGCTCGATCGTGCCGGTGACCCGGTTCGGATCGGCGACCACGATCCCTGCCGCGATGAGGTACTTGGCCAGCATCGGGTGGGTCCACTCGTAGGGGTCGCGGTTCCAGCCCCAGCCCCAGTCGGACAGGAAGTCGGCCGCCGTCCGGGCGTGGTAGACCTCGTCGAAGATCATCTGGCGCGGGACGTCGAGCCGCCACACCCGGAAGACCAGGGCCAGCACCACGATGAGCGCGAACAGGGCCAGGTCCCTCCGGTCGAGGCGCCGGGGCGGCTCGCGCTCCGCCTCGGGGACCGGGTCCTGGCGGAGCCATCGCCAGCCGGGACGGCCCCGCGCCGCCCGCACCGCGGTGGCGGCCGCGACCGCCTCCTCGTCCGGTTCCGGCGCGCGCACCTCCGGATCAGGCCGGAACGCCTGCCAGACCACGAAGCCGAGCAGGACCAGCGAGCCCAGCGAGATCGTCCACACCCCCCATTGGGTGAAGACGGTGGCTGCCAGGAGCGGGTCGCGGAGGAGGGGCTCGCCATGCAGCCCCGGGTTGATCGGGGGGAGTCCGGCGTACGTCCAGTCGGCGGAGTAGACCCAGTAGACGTTCAGGAAGAACAGGGCCGACATCCCGACGTAGGCGACCGCCCAGCGGACGGCGGTCCCCGCCAGCGGGGCGGCGAGGGCCAGCGCCGGGAAGAGGTAGCGCTCGTGGACCCGGGTCGGCAGGCCGAAGAAGGCCACCGCCATGGTCAGGGAGCCGAGCAGGAGACCGGTCATGTCGTCCCGCCGGGCGACGGCCACCAGGGCGAGAATCGCGCCGGCCGCGAACAGCGCCACCCCGACCATGGCCATGGTCACCTGGACCGAGCCGATGGCGAGGACGACCGTCTGGTCACTCCCCCAGCTCTGGACCTCCCAGATCCCGGTGAACGGGTTGCGCCAGAAGTTCAGGGCGTTGATCGACAGGCCCTGGTAGGTCTGTGACGCGGCGATGAGCTTGTCGATGATCCCGGTCGTCGGGTCCCCGGTGGGCAGGATCCGCATCCCGAACGGGGTGAGGATGAGCAGCATCGTCCCGAAGCTGACCGCGAGCGAGCTGAGGATCCGGACCGGGTCCGGCCGCGCGGCGAGCGCCGGGTCCGACGACCGCCCGAAGAGGTGCCGCTTCAGCCCGACGACCAGGACGATCGGGATGAGCCACCCGAACTGGAACTTGATGAGGACCGCGAGCACGGCCGCCGCGCCGGCCGCCTCGGTCCAGCCCCGGCCGAGCGCGTAGAGGGCGAGCAGGATGACGAGCGCCCCGACCGAGTCCATCTGGCCCCAGACCGCCGAGTTGAAGATCGTGCCGGGGTTGAACAGGTAGACCGCCGCCCCGATGAGCCCGAGCCGGACCCCGGATCCCAGCCACCGGACCGGGGGCCGCTCCCCGAGGAAGCGGGCTGCGATCAGGTAGATCATCGAGGCCACGCCGATATCGGCGAGCATCCCGGGGAGCTTGACGAGCGGCCGGATCGGGTTCGCGCCGAGGATGGGCTCGAGGAACTTCGAGACCTCGCCGAGGAACCAGAGGACGTACATGTACGCCGGGGGGTAATCGGCGAATGAGCCCGGCTCGTAGAATCCGCCGGGCCCGACAGCGGCCAGGCGCAGCGCCCAGGCGCTGAACGAGCTCATGTCGTTGCGGAGCCCCGACTGCGGGAGCAGCACGTAGGCGATGAACACGCGCAGCGCGAAGCCGGCGAGGAGGAGGATCAGGAGCGTGCCGACCGGATCGAGAAGTCGTCTGCGGCTGGCGCTCGGCAAGGCGGCCGTGAGTATATCGTGGGGCCCGTGACCGGTCCGACGGGGGCCCGGCCGGCCCTGACGTTCTTCTTCCCCGCCTACAACGAGGAGGCGAACATCGAGCGGACGGTGGCCGTCGCCCTCGAGGCCATCGGCCCCCTGGTGGGCTCGCTCGAGGTCCTCGCCATCGACGACGGGTCGACCGATCGGACCCCGGAGCTGGCCGATGCGCTGGCCGCGGCCGACCCCCGGGTCCGGGTCGTCCACCAGGCGAACCGGGGATACGGCGGGGCCCTGAAGGCCGGGTTCGCCAACGCCCGAGGCGAGCTCATCGCGTTCTCCGACGGCGACCTCCAGTTCGACCTGGCCGAGCTCAAGCGCCTGCTCGACCGGATGGCGGATGGCTCACGCCCGGTCGACGCGGTGATCGGCTGGCGGATCAAGCGTCGCGACCCGTTCCATCGGCTCGTCATCGCCAAGACCTACAACCTGATCGTGTCGGTCCTGTTCGGCCTCCGGGTGCGCGACATCGACTGCGCCATGAAGCTCTTCCGGCGCCAGGTGTTCGAGGGGATCCGGCTCGACGCGGAGGGTCCGTTCCTCTCGGCCGAGCTCCTGATCAAGCTCAACGCGCGGGGCGTCCGGATGGACCAGGTGGGCGTCACCCACTACCCGCGGACGGCGGGGCAGAACACCGGGGCCTCGTTCCGGAAGATCCTGCGGACCTTCGGCGACATCTTCCGCCTGCGCTGGAAGCTGTGGACCGATCGGGAGCGGACGCTCGGGAGCCGGCCCCGGGGCTAGTCCTGGGGCTGGGGCTACTCGGAGGGCGGTCGGCCCTCGGTCGGGCCCAGGTCCACGTCGAGCGAGTTCACGAACTCGCGGAACACGGCCAGCTTCTCGTCGTCCTCGCCGCCGAGCTCCCCGTTGGACTCCGGCTCGACCCCGGCCTCATCGAGGACCCGCTCGTCGACGTAGATCGTGGAGCCGGTCCGGATGGCGACCGCGATCGCGTCCGAGGTCCGCGAGTCGATCTCGGTCTCGCCGCCCTCGGCGGTCTCGAGGTACAGGCGAGCGTGGAACGTCCCGTCACTGACGTGGGTGACGACCACCCGGCTCAGGTTGCCGTGGACCGCGCCCAGCACCGACACCAGCAAGTCGTGGGTGAGCGGCCGCTCGGCGCTGATCCCCTGGAGCCGCATGGCGATGGCATTGGCCTCGGACGGACCGATCCAGATCGGCAGGTATCGGTCCCGCTCGGTCTCCTTGAGGATGACCACGTGCTGGCTGCTGAGAACGTGGACCCTCACGCTCTCCACGACCATCTCGATGAGCTGGGTCACGGTCTCGATTCTAGTGGCTGTTACTCGAGGACGACGCGAACGACCCGGTCCGGCAGGAGCAGGTAGGCCACCGGCGGGCCGTCGGCGACCGACACGACGTCCATCCCGAGGATCTCGTCGAGGAGCCCGGCGCTGTCGCCCCTCCGGGGCGCCATCCACTGGCGGACGAAGGCCCCGTCGGCCCGCTGGAAGGCGACGATCCGCGCGTTCGCCGCGTCGTAGACGAAGAACTGGTCGCGATCGCCGATGGTCGCCGCGTCGAACAGGGTGTAGTCGAGCGCCTCGCGGACGGCCGCGTCCGGGGGCCGGTCGAGCGAGAAGTCCTCCTGGGGGACCGGCGTCCCGAAGTTCACCCGGGTCACCGTGGCGCGGTGGAGGAACCAGAGGTTGGCGTCGGCCCGCAGGTCGCGGGCGGTGGCCGGGTCGAGGTCCGGCTCGCCGGTCAGGAATGACTCGGGCGGGTCGGGGAAGGTGACTGGGATGACCGCCGGCGGGGTCCACTTCCAGACCGTGCCGGCGGCCCCGTCGACGGCATACAGGTTGAAGATCTCGAGCGGGGGGAGGTGCTGGAGGGCGGTGAAGAGCTCGCTTCCCGAGTCGAGGGCCTCGATCCCGGCCAGCGGCATGCGGCGCATGACCCGCTCGACCAGGTCGGCGCGCCACGCCTGGCGGTCGCGGTCGACGATCACGATGTCGGTGGCCGCCGTCGCGAGCAGCCAGGGGTCCCCGGCCACCACCCCGTCGAGCGTCTGCCCGGCGCGGTACACCGCCTCGGCGGCGCCGGTCAGGGTGTCGACCCGGATGATCCGGCCGCGACCGCCGTCCAGGACCCACAGCGAGCCGTCGCTGGCGGCCACCATCCGCTGCGGGTCGACCCCGGTGAACGCGGTCGCCAGGTCCGCCACCGTCGCCAGCTCGCGGATGCGGGTGACCCGGTAGAGCGCATCCAGCCGCGCGTCGAGTCGGACGCGGAGCGGCTCGAGCGACGCCGCCGGCACGCCGGCGCCCTCCGCCCGGTCGATGGCGCGCCCGGCGTCGGCCAGGAGGTCCTTCGCCCGCTCGGGGTCGCGCTCCACGAGGTCGAGGCCGTCCACCCGGGCCTCGACGGTCGCGATCAGGTCCTCGCCCTCGGCGATGGCTTCGCGGGCCACGGCCAGGCGCGGCAGCGCCTGGGTCGGATCGACCGAGGGGTAGCTGGCCACCGTCACGCCCGCCGCCAGGAGCGCCGCGACGCCGACCATCCCCAGCGCCCCGAGCCGGTGGCGGCGGCGCGCCTCCACGGCCTCGGTGGGCACCACCTGGTGCGGGTACTCGACCCGCCGGCGGGGCATGAACGACAGGGCGCGGCCGATCCACAGGTCGAGCGAGCTGCCCACCCGGGACTGGGCGGAGTCCACGGCCCGGTCGGCCCGGCGCAGCGCCCCGCCCACCGCGTCGGCCCCCGGCACCGGGCTCCGGTCGGGCAGCCCGGCGAGCGGATCGGCCGGACGCACCGGCTCGAGCCGATGGGTGGTCGCGGTCAGCGAGATCGCGTTCAGCTCGAAGGTGATGAGCCCGTCCGAGCCGCTCCCGCCGCGGTCGAGGAACGTCTGATGGAGCTCGCGGGCGGCGGCTCCGGGCCGCAGCCGGAGGAGCGTCGAGCGCATGTCCTCCGCGCCGATGATCTCGGCGAAGTTCCGGCTGACCAGGGCCAGCCGGTCGCCATGGGCCAGCTCGCCGGACCAGGTGACCGGCTCGATCTCGAGGACCTCGCCCAGCGACTCGGCGACGCGCCGCCCCGAGCCCCGGTCGTCCTCCGCGGCGTGGGGGGGCGGGAGCTCGTAGATCCGGTCGCCGCGGACGATGATCGCGCCGGCCGGGCCAATCTTGGCGACGTGGAGCTCCGAGCCGCGGATCGCGGCGGCCACGATGCTCAGCTGGGCGCCCCGGCCGAGGCCCGCCCGGCCGCGGCCGTGGTACAGCCGCCGGTTGGCCTGGGCCAGCGCCCGGGCCAGGGTATCCATCGGGCCGGCCGAGAGGTCGTAGTAGTAGTCGTGCTCGATGGACTCCAGCGCCTGGCGGGCCGCGCGGACCGTCCCCGATCCGGCGTTCGTCAGCTGGGCGACGAGGTAGAGGCTGCCCTTGGTCCGGACCGGGGCGCCGACCGTCGGCTCGTTGATCCGGACCAGGTCCCGGGTGTCGGCGGTCCGCGACTCCTCCGGCACGAGCCCGACCTTGGTCGCGAGGCGCTGGCTCACGCCGGCCCCTCCTCGGGGTCGGGCGCCCGTCCGCCGGGGCGGACGGTGACCGTGATCGACCGCAGCTGGTACAGCGCGCCGGGCCGGCCCCGCTGCCGCTCGTTCACCGCCCTGACGAGCTGGTCGCCACGCAGCTTCAGCTCGGCGGCGAGCATCGGCTCCGAGGCCGTCACCCCGGCCACCCCGTTCCCGATGCTGACCAGCCGGCTCCACATCCCCTCGGGTGCGAGGCCCGCGTCGGCGACCACCTCGAGCCAGGCGAGACGAGCCTGGGCCAGCGCGAGCTGCTCGGCCGCGCCCGGCCCCACGCACTGGAGGAGGGCCCGCTGGACGGCGCTCGCCGCCTCCTCGGTGCTCGTTCGACCGGCCATGCCGCGCTCCCCCGTCAGGCGACCCGGGACGCCAGCTCCAGCCGCCCCTCGCCGACCGACCAGACCGGGACGCGGTGACGGTGGCGGGCGGGGAGCAGGGCCGGGTCGGTGATCGTGACCAGGACCTGGCCGCGGCTGCGCAGCAGGTCCAGCCCGCGCTCCGAGCGCTCCGGGTCGAGCTCGCTGAACACGTCGTCGAGCAGGACGATGGGCGCCGGCCCGCCGGCCTCGGCCAGGATGTCGGTCTCGGCCAGCTTGAGCGCGACGATGATCGTGCGCTGCTGGCCGCGGCTGGCGTGCGCGGCCACCGGAACCCCGCCGAGCATCACCCCAAGGTCATCGCGCTGCGGCCCGACCAGCGACTTCCCGTTCCAGATCTCCTTCTGCCGGACCTCCTCGAGCCGTGCCCGGATCGCGCCGGCCAGGCGCCCGGGGTCCATCCGGTCGGGGTCGTCGGGCGGCCGGTCCCGGTCAGGCCAGGCGTCCTTCAGCGAGTCCAGGTAGGCCAGCTCGACCCGGTCATCGCGCTCGTCGGCCGGGGCCACCGCGTCGTGCAGCGGACCGATCCGCGCCGCAAGGTCGGCCACCAGGGCCAGCCGGGCGCCGGTCACGCGGCCACCGATCACGGCCAGCTGCTCGTCCCAGACCCCCAGTCCCGCCGGGTCGGCCTCCTCGGCCCGGATCGCGCGGAGGAGGGCGTTGCGCTGGGCCAGGACCCGGGCGAAGTCCGCCAGGTCGCGGGCCGTCGCGCGCGACTGCTGGGCGAGGATGGCGTCGAGGAATCGGCGGCGCTCCGAGGGCGCGCCCACCAGGAGGAGCATCTCCTCGGGTCGGAACAGCACCGCGCGCGCGGTCTCGGCCATCGACGCCTGGCGCCGGGCCACGCCGTTCACCGTCAGCCGGCGGCGCAGGCCGGGCGGGGGCTCGGCGCCGGGGAGGACCAGCTCGATCCGGTCGGCATCGGCCTCGCCATCGGCCACCTCGAGGACGACGCGGGCGAACGGCGACCCATGCGCCACGAGCTCGGCATCGGCGGTCGCCCGGTGGGACCGTCCCGACACGGCCACCCAGATCGACTCCAGCAGGTTCGTCTTGCCGGCCCCGTTGAGGCCCGCGATGAGGGTCAGCCCGGGGTCGGGGACGAGCTCCGCTGCGGCGTAGCTCCGGAACTGCTCGAGCTGGAGGCGGACGAGGCGCACATCAACATCAGGAGGCGGTGCGTACCGGCATGATCACGTGGACGTACTCGTCCCGCCCGACGCCCCGGACGACGCCCGGCGCCAGCGGCCCGGACAGCTCGAGCAGGACGTCGTCCGCCACGATGTTGCTGAGCACGTCGGTCAGGTACCGCGCGTTGAACGCGATCGTCGTCGGCGAGCCCTCGACCGTGGCGTCCAGCGCGTCGGCGTTGTCGCCGATGTCGGCGGCGTGCGCGCTGATCGTGACCCCGGCCGCCTCGCCGTCGTCCCCGCCGACCTCGACCTTGATGATGTTCGCCGAGTCGCGGGCGAAGAAGCTCGCGCGCCGGGTGCCGGCCAGGAACTCGTCCCGGTTCAGGGTCGCCCGGGCGGTCCACGAGTCCTTGCGCGGGACGACCGGCTCGTAGTTCGGGAACTGGCCCTCGATGAGCCGGCTCACCAGGTCGATCCCGCCGCCCTCGCTTTCGACGTGGAACAGGACCTGGCTCTTGTTCGGCGTGACCGTGATCTCGACCGGGGCCTCCGCGTCAGGGAGGATCCGGACCAGCTCGGCGTACGAGCGTCCGGGCACCACGATCGTGTTCTCGGCCGGGGCCGCCTTGGCGAGCGTCAGGGTCCGGACCGCGATCCGGTAGTTGTCGGCCGCGGCCAGGGTCAGGGCGTCACCCTCGAACCGGGTCAGGACACCGGTCAGGATCGGGCGCGACTCGTCGGTCGCCGCGGCGAACACGACCTCGCCCAGGGCGTCGCGGAGAGCGCGGGCGTCGACCGAGGTGATCGGCGCCTCGCCGATGCCGCCGACAACCGGGAACTCGTCGGCCTCGATCCCCTTGATCGAGGCCCGGCTCCCCTTGCAGGTCACCTTCAGGCTCCGGTCCTTGGCCGAGAGCTGGAGGTCGACCGTCTCGCCGGGATCCAGCGCACCGACGAAGTCGGTGAGCAGGCGCGCCGGCACGGTGATCTCGCCTGGGTCGTCGACCTTGCCGGGCACCCAGCAGGTGATCCCGATCTCGAGATTGGTGGCAGTGAGCTTGAGCCCGCCATCCTCGGTCCGGAGCAGGACGTTGGCCAGGACCGGGAGCGTGGCGCGGGCCGCGACGGCTCGGCTGACGGTGCTCAGGCCTCGGGCCAGGTGCTCCTGCTTGACGGAGATGTTCATTCCGGTCGACTCAACTACGGTTCCCTGAAGCATAGAGTTTCCTACTCGTCGTCTGTCGTATTGGGGGTGTGGACGATGTGGACATCACCCGTCCTGGATATGCCCGGGGCCAGGCGGAGCGGTTGGCTGGCCGGGGATGGGTGGTGGGTCATTCCGGGTCGGTCGGTTGGCTGGCCGGGGACGATGGCCGCCAGGAGCTCGCCCAGGGTCGTCACCGACGCGCGATCCATCCCCCGTCCTTCACCAGTCCCGGCCCGGGTTGTCCACCGTCACTCCGCGTAGATCATCTCCCGCACCGCGCTGATCTCCCGGCGCAGCTCGTCGTTCTCCTGCATCTCGCGGTTGATCTTGTCGCAGGCGTGGAGGACCGTGGAGTGATCCCGGCCGCCCAGCTCGGCGCCGATCCGGAGGAGCGAGATGTCGGTCTCCTCGCGAATGAGGTACATCGCGATCTGGCGCGGCACGACGATCGCCTTCTCGCGCTTGCTCGAGCGCAGCTGGTCGAGGTTCACGCCGTAGTAGTCGGCCACCACCCGGACGATGCGCTGCGGGGTGATCGACCGCTTCCGCGGGTTGTACATGACGTTGCTGAGGACCGCCGAGGCAAGCTCGATGTTGATCGGGGCGCCGCTCATCGAGGCGTAGGCCAGGACCCGGTTCAGCGCGCCCTCGAGCTCGCGGACGTTGCTCACGACCTTGCGGGCGATGAAGTCGATGACCTCCGACGGAATGAGGTGGAGCTGCTCCTCCGCCTTGGAGCGCAGGATGGCGATCCGGGTCTCGAGGTCGGGCGGGGTGAGGTCGGCGATGAGCCCCATCTCGAACCGCGAGCGGAGCCGCTCCTCCAGGGTCGTGATCGCCTTGGGTGGGCGGTCCGACGACAGCACGATCTGCTTGCCGACCTCGTGGATCGCGTTGAACGTGTGGAAGAACTCCTCCTGGGTCCGCTCGCGCTCGGCGATGAACTGGATGTCGTCGATGAGCAGGACGTCGATGCGCCGATATCGGCTCCGGAAGTCCTCCATCTTCTGCTCGCGGATCGAGTTGATGAAGTCGTTGGTGAACTTCTCGCTCGTCGCGTACAGGATCCGCTTGCGCGGGAACTTGGCAGCCACCGCATGGCCGACGGCGTGCATGAGGTGGGTCTTGCCCAGGCCGACCCCGCCGTACAGGAACAGCGGGTTGTACGCGTGGCCCGGCCGCTCGGCGACCGACAGTGCCGCGGCGTGGGCCAGCCGGTTGGCCGACCCGACGATGAAGTTGGCGAACGTGTATCGGCCGTTCAGGTTGACCGCGTTGCCGCTCGGTGTGCTGACCGGGACCGGGGTCAGCTCGTCGCTCGCCTGCTCGGGCGCCGGGCCGGGCGCGTCGGCGACGACGAACTCGACACGGACCGACCGGCCGACGACGCGGGCCAGGGTCTGCGAGATCAGGGTTCGGTAGCGGTTGTCGAGCCAGTCACGGGTGAAGCCGTTGGGGGCCGAGATCCGGAACAGGTGCTCGTCGATCTCCTCGAGCGAGGTGTCCTTCAGCCACGTCTCGAAGTTCGCGGCCGAGAGGCTGACCTGCAGCTCGCCGAGGACGGCGCGCCACACCTGTTTCGCATCCATATCGACAGACGCCTCCAGGCCAGCCTGTTGGGGACCATGGACCGGGCAGATATCCCGTGAATCTGGTGCTCCTCCGGGGCGGGCACGGCCCGTGGGCTGGGCGTCTGGCTCCGGGGGTCGGCGTAGTGTACGCCAGCCCGGTTGGCCGGGCAACGATTCTTGGTCCGGTGGGTTAGAATCGCGGCCACGCGACGCCCGACCGCCACACACTGACCGATGAGGCTGGCGAAAAAGCCAGCCTCACGCATGCTCGGCGGCCCGACGACGCGAAGCCTGAACAGAGGGTGAGCCCACGACGATGAAACGGACCTACCAGCCCAAGAAGCGCGCCCGGAAGCGGAATCACGGCTTCCGCGCTCGCATGGCTTCCAAGGGCGGTCGTCGCGTGCTGGCCCGCCGCCGGGCGAGGGGGCGCAGCCGGCTCAGCGCCTGACCCTGGAGGCCCCACCCATGCCGGCCTACCCGACGCTCCGTCGCCGGGCCGACTTCGAGGCGGTGGCCAAGTCCAGGGCCGTCAGCGCCACCCGGCTGCTCGTCCTCAGGACCCGGCGAACGAACGGACCGATCACCCGGATCGGTCTGGCGACGCCGGCCTCGCTTGGCGGGGCCGTCGAACGGAACCGGGTACGACGCCGATTGCGCGCACTGGTCCGGGCGCGGTACGGCGAGATGGGAGCGGGCTGGGACCTGCTGGTGATCACGAAGCCTGAGGCACGCTCGGCGACGTTCGCGGAGCTGGGTGGCGCCCTCGACGACGCGCTGATCCGGGCCGGGGTGCTCGGGGAGTGACCGTGTGCGCCTGATCGGGCTGGGCCTCATCCGGGCCTACCAGACGCTCACCTTCTGGATGCCGCCCACCTGCCGCTACGTGCCGTCGTGCTCGGCGTACACCTACCAGGCCATCGACCGCTACGGGCTGCTCCGTGGGTCGTGGATGGGGGCCAAGCGGATCGGCCGCTGCCACCCGTTCCACCCGGGCGGCTACGACCCGGTCCGCTAGGAGCCTCGCGTGCCGCCGATTCTGGCCGAAGGGTTCCTCGGGATCGAGTCGTTCAACCCGCCCTGGGACGTCATCTTCCTTCCCCTGTTCAACGCCCTCATCGGGCTCTACGGCCTCCTGTTCAACGACCTCGCCCTGGCGATCATCCTCCTGACCCTGATCATCCGGACCCTGCTCGCCCCCCTGTTCGTCCGCCAGATCCGCTCCCAGAAGGAGATGCAGCGGATGCAGCCGCTGGTCAGGGAGATCCAGCGGAAGCACAAGGGCAACCAGCGCAAGATCAGCGAGGAGACCACCGCGCTCTACCGCGAGCACGGGGTCAACATGTTCGGCGGGTGCCTGCCGCTCCTCCTCCAGCTCCCCATCCTGTTCGCCCTGTACCAGGCGCTGAGCCGAGCCTCGAGCGTCGTGACCTACCAGGCGCCCGAGGACCAGCAGGCCGACTTCACCGCCTTCCTGGCGTCCAACCCGGCGATCGAGTCTCTCGGCAACAACCAGTACCACGTCCCCTTCGACGGCTCGTGCGCGGTCCCACCGGACTTCCACCTGTTCCTGCCACTGAACTGCCAGCTCATCACCCCCTTCAAGCTCGATGCCCCGGTGGACACGGTCGTCGAATGGCTGACCAATCCGTTCACCGGCGTGTCGCTCAACCTCGCCACCGTGGACCACGCGTTCTCGGTGTTCCTGTTCGGCAGCTTCGCCATCTCGATGCTGGCGGTCATCGCCGCGGCCCTGCAGTTCGTGCAGGTCCGGATGACCTCGCCACGCAACGCCGGCGACGACCCGACCGCCGCCACCACCCAGACGATGACCTACCTGTTCCCGATCATGACGATCGTCTGGGGCGGCATCTTCCCCAGCGGCCTGGTCCTGTACTGGGGCGTCTACACCGCCTACCTGATCGTGCAGCAGTACCTGATCATGGGCTGGGGCAATCTCTTCCCGCTCTTCGGCTGGCAGCCGAGATGGGCGCCGGCCCCCGAGGCCGGCGAGCTCGGCGTCACGCGCCCGAAGAGCCCCACACCAACCCCGACCGACGACCGTCCGACCTCCGCGCCTGCCCGGCCCGGCGGTCAGCGGCGCTCCGGCCGACGACGACGAGGTAAGAGATGACCTTCAAGGAGTTCAACGGAAAAAACGTCGAGGAAGCCATCCGCGCCGCCATGAAGGAGTTCGGCGCGGACCTGGGTGACCTCGACATCGAGATCCTGTCGCAGGGCAGCCGCGGCGTCCTGGGCGTCGGAGGCGAGGAGGCTCGCATCCTGGCCGCCCCGAAGTCCGCGGTCGCCGAGGCCACCAGCCTGCGAGCCGATGAGCCCGCCGCGGCACCACCACCCGCCCGGGCCTCCCGGGCCGCCAAGGCCACTCCGGAGGCCGATGCGGCCGCCGAGGCGGAGGCGCCCGACGCCGAGTCCGCCGAGCTCGCGCTCGCGGAGATCGATGCCGATGCCGGCGCGGACAGCCTGACCCCGGTCATGGCCGAGCCGGTCGCCGAGGACAAGCCGGCCCGCGGTCGTGGACGTGGAACCCGTGGGCGCAGTGGCGAGAGCAGCTCCCGGCGCGAGCCGCGGGCGCCCCGCGAGCCGCGCTCGTCGGAGGGCCGCAACGGCGACACCCGGCCCGAGCCGCGACCGTTCGTCCCGGCCAAGCCCATGGACGAGCTGTCCGAGTCCGAGCGGGCCACCCTCGACGAGGCCAAGGCCGTCCTCGAGGAGCTGCTCCGGCTCATGGAGCTCACCGGCGCGGTCGAGGTCACGATGGGCACCGAGGCGGCCAAGCTGAACGTCGTCGGGGACGACCTCGGGATCCTCATCGGCCGTCGCGGCGAGAAGCTGGCGAGCCTCCAGCACATCGTCAACCTGATCGTCGCCCGGCGTGAGGGGCAGCTGAACCGGATCATGATCGATGTCGAGAACTACCGCGGCCGCCGCGAGGACCAGCTGCGGGACGTCGCCGACCGGGCCGCCAAGCGCGTCGCCCAGAGCGGGAAGATCATCCAGCTCGAGGCCATGCCGGCCATGGAGCGGCGGATCGTCCATCTGGCCCTCGCCGAGCACGACTCGGTCCGGACCCAGAGCGTCGGGGTTGAGCCCAACCGGCGGGTCGTGATCCTCCCGGCCAGCAAGGTGAACTAGGGCCCGAGCCATGCCTCCGGCCGCGGACCGCGTCCGCGCCATCGGCCGCCTCGCCCCCGGCGGCGCGTGGATCGGCTTCGCCGCGACCCCGTCCGGTCATCGCCTCGTCGTCGGCGAGCCGGACGGGTCGACCCGCGTCCTGCCGGCGGGTGACCAGGCCACCCGCGCCGGCCTGGCCGCCGCGGCGAGCGCCTACTTCCTGGCCTCGCTGCCGCCCCCGCCGCCGGACCTCGAGGCGACCCACGCCGACGTCGCGGGTCTCGTCACGAGCCTGGCCCGCAGCCGGCCGCCGGACGAGGATCCGGCCGTGACCGTCGAGGTGATCGACGCCATCGACGACGGGCTGCCGGGAGACGCGGTCGCGCTCCGACTGGCGGCCCTCCTCCCGCCCGGCGCCGATCCAGTCGCCCTGCTCGTCGAGCTGGCGACCGGGGCCGAACCCCGGTAACCAGGAGGCCCGCCTCGCGGCGGGCCTCAGAGGCGCTAGGCGGCCGGCGGTGCCGGCGGCGCCGGTGGCGGACTCGCCGCCGTGGTCGAGTCAGCCTGGTAGGCGCGCCAGCCGGCGAACAGCAGGACGAGCGACGCGACCAGCCCGATCAGGAACTGGATGGTGTCGAGGGTGAAGATCGGCGGCTCGAGGATGTAGCCGATCCACTGGAATGTCACGACCACCCAGATCAGGGCCGCGGCGGCTCCAGCAATCAGGAGTGACATCCCGCGCGTCATGGGCAGATTGGCGTTGGGCGCCACGCGGTCCTTGAACACGACGAACAGGACGAACAGGGCGGCGACAAGAGGGATGAGCATCAGCACGCCCCACGCCCAGGCGAGGCTGATGACGGCGGTGATGGCCACGACGATGGCGGCGACGGCGGCCATCCGATCGGTGCCGCTCAGGGCAGAGAACATGGGCGAATGTGCTCCTCGAATCTCGCTCCGGCGGGCGAAATGCTCCGGTCCGAGAAAAGTACCCCGGGCGGGTCGGTCGGGCAAGACCGGAATGCGTTTGGAGTGGTGGAGATGGGGGAGAATCGAACTCCCCGTCCAGAACCGAGTTGCCGGGTCTCACTACGAGCGTGTCCGGCCTACTTAGGGGTTCGGACCTCGGGCCCCCGACCGGCGGGGTGCTCCACGTCCTATCCGGCAGCCTTTCGGCCCTTGATCACCGCTCACCGGAGTCGGCGGTGCTGCAGCTCCCCTGATGACATCTCCGCCGCCCGGGGAGCGGGGACGGCGTCGATGCTCACTGACTAGGCAGCGAGAGCGAACTGACGGTTGCCAGTTACGGTTTGCCCGCGGTTTAACGAGGCCTGCGGGCGACCTCGGCTCGCGATTCCCGGTTCCTGGGCCCTGTCGAAACCTGACATCCCCACGAACCGCCGGCGGTCAGCCGGCAGCCAGAGGATACCACCGGCCCTGCTCAGAGCTTGACCCGGACCTTTGACTCACGCTCCAGCTGGCGTCGCGCGTCGCGCTCGGCGATCACCCGCCGCTTGTCGTGCGCCTTCCGCCCGCGGGCCAGCCCGAGCTCGATCTTGGCGAGCCCGTCTCGGAGGTACAGCCGGAGCGGGACGAGGGTGAAGCCCTTCGACTGGGTCTTGCCCACCAGCTCGGCGATCTGGTCGCGGTGGAGCAGGAGCTTCCGGGTCCGGGTCGGCTCGTGGTTGAACCGGTTGGCCTGCTCGTACGGGGCGATGTGGGCGCCGATCAGCCACGCCTCGCCGTGGTCGATCCGGGCGTAGGCCTCGGCCAGGTTCGCCCGCCCGGCGCGGATCGACTTGATCTCCGAACCGGTCAGGACGAGGCCCGCCTCGACGGTCTCCTCGACGTGGTATTCGTGGCGCGCCCGTCGGTTGACTGCGACCGTGTGCTCACCCATGCCGGATCGTCCTCAGATGGAAAGAGCCGGCCTTGCGGCCGGCTCTCCTTCGCTACCACGCGATGGCTGTGTCAGTGCACCGCCCCGGTGGTGGCGCGCTTGGAACTATCCATCTGCACACCACCTCCTTTCGTGGCCGCGGATGCTAGCACGTGGTTCGCGCGAGCCACAACCCGGTTTCCGGCACCCAGCCGATCACGGACGACCCGACGACGGCGACGGCATCGGCATCCGGCTCATCCGCCGGCCGCTCCGAGCTCGGGGCGGCATCGGCCACCGAGGCCAGGTAGGCCAGGGCCTGGTCGAGGACCGGGTCCTCGTCGGGCGGCGTCCCGTCGGGGACGGCGGCCGTGATGTCGGGCTGGACCCCGTCGGGGTCGACGCTGTTGTGGTTGGGCGTGAACCAGCGCGAGATCGTGATCCGGACCCCGCCCCCGTTCGACAGCTCGTCCCAGATCTGGACCGTGTTCTTGCCGAAGGTCGGCTCGCCGATGAGGGTCGCCCGATCGGTCTCCTCCAGGGCGGCCGCCACGATCTCCGAGGCGGAGGCCGACCCGCCATTGATCAGGACGACAAGGTCGATCGCCGGATCGGTCGCCCGGCCATCACCGGTCGCCTCCCATTCGACGACCTCGTCGCCGGCCGACTCCTGGCTGAACAGCAGGCCCTCGTCGATGAACTGGGAGGCGATCTCCTGGGCGGCGGTGATGTAGCCGCCCGGGTTGTCGCGGAGGTCGAACACGATCTGGTCCGCCCCCGCGTCGAGCAGGTCGGCGAGGTGCTGGTCGAACTGCTCCGACGCGTTGGCGCTGAACCCGTGGAGGGCGATGTAGCCGATATGGCCCTCGAGCATCTCGCTCGAGACCTCGACGATGACGATGTCGTCCCGGGTGATCGTCAGGTCGAAGACCTCGCCGTCGCGATTGATCGTCAAGGTCACGTCGGTGCCCTTCGGCCCGCGGACCCGGGTCACGGCGTCCTGGATGGTGAGCCCGACCACGCTCTCTCCGTCCACCGCCTGGACGATGTCGCCGGACTGGATCCCGGCCTCCTCGGCCGGCGACCCCTCGAGCGGGGCCACCACGACCAGGACGCAGGTCTCGGACATGACCGTGCAGGATGCGAGGTCGTCGGGATCCTCGGTGTTCTCGATGGCCAGCTCGGCGCCGATCCCGCTGAACGTGCCGGACAGGTCGCCGAGCGAGTTCTGGTACTCCTCGGCGCTCATGTACCCGCTGTACGGATCGGGGACGCCGTACTGGAACATGCCCTCCAGGGCGCCCTCGACCAGCTGGTCGTCGTCGAGGTCGTCGACGTACTGGGCCTTCAGCTCGTCATAGGCCTCGCAGAACGCGGCGAACGCCTCGCTCGGCGCGGTGCAGGAGCTGGCGCCCGAGCCGCCGGCGGCCAGGAAGCCACCGATGAAGAGCGTCGTCCCGAGGAGCGCGGCAAGCGCGAAGAGAGCCGCGTAGCGGACCGATCGGCCGGCCGTCGAGCGTGCCGACGGGCTGATGGGTGCCTCGGTTGGGATCGGCTGGGTTTCAGGGTCGGGCAGGCCCGACGGTGTCGCTTCGTCCATCTGGGGGGCGGGAGTGTAGCACCGGCCGGATCAAGGCCCGGTTGCGGGCCCATGCGGTTCTCGCAACCTGTCCGGCGGGCGGTCAGGCCCCCGATGCGAGGTGAGCGCGGACGCTGATCCAGCTCCCCAGGGTGCCGACCACCAGGCCGACCGACAGGATCAGGACGGCAACGAAGGTGTAGAACTGCGCGCCGACCGCGGTCGGCATCTGGAAGATCTCGATAAGCAGCGGCTGGATGGGCGACCAGACGAGGGCCACCAGCAGGACCGTGACCATCGCCCCGAGCAGCCCGCAGAGCATGCCCTCGACGATGAACGGCCAGCGGATGAACGCGTCGCTGGCCCCGACCAACCGCATGATCTCGATCTCGCTGCTCCGCGAGAAGACCGCGATCCGGATCGTGTTCACGATCATGAACACGACGGTCAGGCCGACGAGGAGCATGGCCGACAGACCGGCCAGGCGGACGACGTTCGTCACGCCCAGGAGCTTCTCGTACTGCTCCTGGCGGGTCGTGATTCGCTCGATCTCCTCGCGCTCGCCGAGCGCCTCGCCGACCGACGCGGCCGCGGACGGGTCGCTGAGGTCGACCTCGATGCTCGAGTAGAGGGTGATCTCGGCGCCGCCGGTGTCGAGGGTCTGGCCGCGTTCGGCGTAGGTCTCCTCGAGCCGCTGCATGGCCATCTCGGGCGAGACGTACTCGACCGAGGCGACGCCCGGCAGCACGGCCACCTCGGCGACCAGCGTATCGATCTCGTCCTGGGTCAGCTCGTCCACGAGGCGGGCGGTGACCCCGACCTTGCTCTCGATGTACGCCAGGCCCGAGCTCAGCCCGCCGAGCACGATGACCAGCCCCGACAGGAGGACGAGCATGAGGATGACGGTCGCCGTGGCGGCCAGGCTCATCATCCGGTTGCGCCAGAAGCCCTGGCCCGCGCGGACCAGGGTGAACCCGAGGAACCTCAGAAAGCCCATGTCGGGCGCATCCTAGCCGGGCTCAGGCGCGACGGTATGCGGCCCCCAGCTCGTCCCGCACGACGCGCCCTCCCTCCAGGGCCACGACCCGCCGGCGCAGGGCAGTGACGATCTCCTGGTTGTGGGTCGCCATGACGAGCGTCGTGCCGAGCCCGTTGATCTCGAGCAGGAGCTGGACGATCTCCCAGCCGGTGACCGGGTCGAGGTTCCCGGTCGGCTCGTCGGCGATGAGGATCGCCGGGTCGTGGACGAGCGCCCGGGCGATGGCGGCCCGCTGCTGCTCGCCGCCGGACAGCTGGGTGGGGAGGTGCTCGGCGTGGTCCTCGAGCCCGACCAGGGCGAGGAGCCGCGGGACGCGGTGGCGGATCTCGGTGAGCGGCGCGCCGGTGACCTCCAACGCGAAGGCCACGTTCTCGCGCACCGTCTTGTTGGGCAGGAGCCGGAAGTCCTGGAACACGACGCCGATCCGCCGCCGGATGCGGTGGACCTGCGCCCGGCTGATCCGCGCCAGGTCGCGCCCGGCCAGGTAGACGCGGCCCTTGGTCGCGACCTGCTCGCGGACGAGGAGCCGGATGAACGTGGACTTGCCCGCTCCCGACGGGCCGACCAGGAACACGAAGTCGCCCCGGTTGATCTCGATGTCGACGTTGGTCAGGGCGACCTTCCCGTTCGGGTAGGTCACCGCCACGTCGACCATCCGGATGATGGGCTCCTCGGGCGTCGCGACCGGGGTCGAGGTCACCGTGCTCATGCCGCTCCGTTCCCGTCGCTGCCGATCTGGGCCCGCAGGTAGCCGTCGATGAACTCGTCGAGGTCCCCGTCCAGGACGGCGGTCGGGTTCGAGGTCTCGACTCCGGTCCGCAGGTCCTTGACCATCGTGTACGGCTGGAGGACGTAGCTCCGGATCTGGTTGCCCCAGCCGGCCTCGACGTGCTGGCCGCGGAGGCGCGCCAGCTCGGCCTCCCGCTCCTCTTCGGCCCGCTCGACGAGCTTGGCCCGCAGGACGGCCATCGCCCGCTCGCGGTTCTGCATCTGGCTCCGCTCGTTCTGGCAGGTAACCACGATCCCGCTCGGGAGATGGGTGATCCGGACCGCCGAGTCGGTCTTGTTGACGTGCTGGCCGCCGGCCCCGCTGGACCGATAGGTGTCGATCTTCAGGTCGTCCTCGCGAATCTCGATCTCGGCGTCGGCCGGGACCTCCGGCATGACCTCCACCAGGGCGAACGAAGTATGCCGCCGCTTCTGGGAGTCGAACGGGCTGATCCGGACCAGCCGATGGACGCCGCGCTCGCTCCGGAGGCGCCCGTAGGCCCACCGCCCGTCGATCGCGGCCGTGGCGCTCTTCAGCCCGGCTTCCTCTCCCTCGCTCTGGTCGAGGATCTCGGTCTTGTAGCGATGCTGCTCGGCCCAGCGGAGGTACATCCGGAGCAGCATCTCGGCCCAGTCCTGGCTCTCGGTGCCGCCCGCCCCGGCGTACACCGAGACGATCGCCGGCCGCTCGTCGTAGGGCCCCCCCAGGAGGAGCCGCTGCTCGGCCGATGCCCAGCTCGACTGGAGCCCGGCCAGCGAGGCCTCGAGGTCGGCGCGCATCGAGGCCCCGCCATCGGGCTCGGCGGCGGCCAGCTCGGTCAGGTCGACGAGCTCCGCGGCCTGGCGCTCGAGATCGGTCCAGAAGCCGATCTCCTCGCGGAGCTCATCCGCCCGGCGCAGCACCGACTGGGCGCGGGTGGGGTCATCCCAAAGGTTCGGGTCGGCGGACTGGCCGTTCAGCTCCTCGAGCTCGGCCTGGCGGGTGGGCAAGTCAAAGCCGCACCGCCGTGTCGGCGACGAGGCGCGCCAGGCGCTGGGCCTCGCTCCTAATTTCGTCCAAGGTCGGTGACGAGCGGGAGCTCGACCTCGGCCATCCGCCCCGAGCGTGACCGCAGCTTCGCCGGGTTCACGCAGGGACAGTACGACTGCCGCGGGCAGGCCCCGCAGTTGCCGTCGCAACCGAGCGTCGCGGCGTACGTGCAGCGCATGCAGTCACGCTCGCATTGGATGAGGTCTTCGTACGGGACCGATGGGTCCCGGAAGCGGGTGACGAGGGGGAGTTCGACCGACGGAGGGGGAGCCGAAGACGGGAGGTCCGAAATCTGGACCGGGACCTCGCCCGTCAGTTGCTTCACCCGCACCTCCGCCCACGTTGGGCGCGTCGCTCCGAGGACCGACGAACCGTAGGGGGACCATCCTACCCGGAGCGGGCGGACCTGCCAAGACCCCAGTTGGGTTTGGGCCGATTTTCAGGCCCCGTGGCAGCGCTTGTACTTCTTCCCGGAGCCGCAGTAGCACGGGTCGTTGCGCCCGATCTTGGTCGCCGCCCGGACCGGCTGACCGCTGCCGGCAGCCGTCGCGGCGGCCGCGCCGACCGCCGCCCCCGCGGCTGCGGCACCCCCGCCTCCGTTCACCTCCGGCCGGCTCTCGACCATCCGCGCCGGGGCCGGGGCGGTGGGCTGCCTGACGACATTCACCCGGAAGATCGTCCGCGCCACGTCCCGGCGGATCATGCCCTTGAGCTCGTCGAACATCCGGAACGCCTCGACCTTGAACTCGTTCAGCGGGTCGCGCTGGCTGTAGGCCCGGAGCCCGATGCTCCGGCGCATGTCGTCCACCGCGGTGAGGTGCTCGACCCACAGGGTGTCGATGACCCGCAGCAGGACGATCCGGTTCAGGGCCGCCATCGCCGGCTCGCCGAGCTCGGCCTCGCGACGCCGGTAGTGCTCCTCGGCGGCAGCGACGAGGGCGTCCTCCACCTGGTCTGCGCTGCGGGCCTCGTCGATGACCGCCAGATCGGACCCGGTCAGCGTCGGGATCATGGCCGTCAGCTGGGCCTTCAGGGCGTCGCGGTTCCACTCCGCCGGGTCGTTGGCCGTGAACTCGGCCACCGTGTTGCGGATCTCGGCGTCCACCAGCTCGAGGACGGTCCCGCCCAGGTCGGCGTTGGACAGGATGTGGTTCCGCTCGCCGTAGATCGTCTCGCGCTGGAGGTTGATCACGTCGTCGTACTGGACGACGTGCTTGCGGAGGTCGAAGTTGTAGCCCTCGACCCGGGTCTGGGCGCCCTCGATCGTCCGGCTCACGATGCCCGACTCGAGGGCCATGTCGTCGGTGAAGCCGACCCGGTTCATGAGGCCCTGGACCCGGTCGGAGGCGAAGCGGCGCATGAGGTCGTCCTCGAGGGACAGGTAGAAGCGGCTGCTCCCCGGGTCGCCCTGCCGGCCGGCCCGGCCGCGCAGCTGGTTGTCGATGCGCCGCGCCTCGTGGCGCTCGGTGCCCACGATGTGGAGACCGCCGACCTCGAGAACGCGCTCGCGGTCCGCGGCGCACGTCGCCTCGGCCTCGGCCAGGGCGGCCGCCGCCTGCTCGGGAGTCGCCTCGAGGACGTTGGTCCCGGCCTGGTGGAGGAGCTCGGCGGCCAGCATCTCCGGGTTGCCGCCGAGCAGGATGTCGGTGCCGCGGCCGGCCATGTTGGTCGCGATCGTGACGGCGCCGCTCCGGCCGGCCTGGGCCACGATCTCCGCCTCCTTCTCGTGGAACTTGGCGTTCAGGACGTTGTGCTTGATGCCGCGCCGCTTGAGCATGTCGGACAGCATCTCGCTGACCTCGACGCTGATCGTGCCGACCAGGACCGGCCGCCCCTTCTCATGCTCCTCGGCGATCTCGTCGGCGACCGCCTCCCATTTCGCCTTCTGTCCGGCGTACACAAGGTCGGCGAAGTCGTCGCGGACCATCGGGACGTGGGTCGGGATGACGACGACCTCGAGGTTGTAGATCTTGCTGAACTCCTCCGCCTCGGTCTCCGCAGTACCCGTCATCCCGGCGAGCTTGCGGTACATCCGGAAGTAGTTCTGGAACGTGATCGTGGCCAGGGTCCGGGACTCGCTCTGGATCCGGACCCCCTCCTTGGCCTCGACCGCCTGGTGGAGGCCCTCGCTCCAGCGGCGGCCCGGCATGAGGCGGCCGGTGAACTCGTCGACGATGACGACCTCGCCGTCCTTGACGACGTAGTCGCGGTCGCGCTTGTAGAGGGCCTGGGCCTTCAGCGCCTGCTCGAGGTGGCGGGCCATCCCGAAGTCGTCGTCGAACAGGTTGGCGACGCCGAGCATCCGCTCCATCTTGTCGGTCCCGGCCTCGGTGATCGCCACCTGGCGGAACTTCTCGTCGACGATGTAGTCCTCCTCGGCCTTCAGCCGGGGCACGAGGCGGGCGAACTGGACATATCGGTCGGTGGACTGCTCGGCCTGGCCGCTGATGATCAGCGGGGTCCGCGCCTCGTCGATGAGGATGTTGTCGACCTCGTCCACGATCGCGAAGAAGTGGCCGCGCTGGACGCGGACCCCGAGGTCGCTGACCAGGTTGTCGCGGAGGAAGTCGAAGCCGAACTCGTTGTTCGTCCCGTAGGTGACATCGGCCGCATAGGCCTCTGCCCGGGTCACCGGCCGCAGGTCGCGGAGCCGTTCGTCGCTGGCCACGAAGTCCGGGTCGAACACGTAGGCAGCTTCGTGCTGGATGGAGCCGACCTGCATCCCGAGCCGATGGAACACCGCGCCGATCCACTGGGCGTCGCGCTTGGCGAGGTAGTCGTTGACGGTGACCACGTGGACGCCCTGTCCGGCCAGGGCGTTCAGGTAGGCCGCCAGCGGCGCGACGAAGGTCTTGCCCTCACCGGTCTTCATCTCGGCGATCTCGCCGTGGTGGAGGACGATGCCGCCGATCAGCTGGACGTCGTAGTGGCGCTTCCCCAGCGCCCGCTGCATCGCCTCGCGGACCGCGGCGAAGGCCTCGGGGATGAGCTTCTCGAGCGCGGCGTTGATCTGGTCCATCTCCCGCTTCTGCTGCTCGCGGACGCGCTCACGCCGCCGGGCCGGGTCGCCGCCGACGAGCTCCGAGGCCTCCTCGTCGTCCGTCGCGCGAGCGGAGGCGGGCAGGATGAGGTCGCCCAGCTCGTCGGCCAGGCGCTCGCGGAACAGCGCCGTGCGGTTCCGAAGGTCGTCGTCGGAGAGGGCGCGGTACTCGGGCTCGAGCGCGTTGGCCCGCTCGACCAGGGGTTCCAGGCGGCGGACCTCACGCTCGTTCGAGTCCACCACCCGGGAGAAGAGCTTCAGCATGAGTCGGCGGCGAGTATATCCGTCGGGCCCCTGGACCCCGGTTCGGCGGTCAGCTCGAGACGGTCTCCACCCGGGAGTCGGTCGCGATCGCCCGAGGAGCCTGCTCCACGCGCTCCTTGATGCCGAGCATCTGCTTCCGCATCATCATGAAGACGCCGATGCCAACCACCGGCAGCGTGTAGCGGGTCCACGGCTTGTCGGTCTCCCCGAACCGCACCCGGAAGCGTTCGATGAGCTTCGTGCCGCCACCCGGCGCGGGCTCGAGAACGAACGCCCAGCTGGCGGCGAAGTCCACCGGCTGCGTGCCGGCCATGAGCGCCCCGGTCGCTTTCAGGTTGACCGGCGAGTCCTCCGCCTCTCCGGCGGCCAGCTGCGTCTGGAATGACTCGGCCTGGGCCTGGACGATGGCCGCGTCGGAGTAGACGACGAGCGCCTTCTCGGGATCGATGACGCGGACCACGAAACCGCCGCCTGGGTGCGTGGGCAGCAGGTCGCCCACGGCCAGCGCCTGGTGCTCGGGCAGGATCTGGCGGGTGCTCGTGCCCGACATGTCGATCGGGTCGTAGCTGTACCAGCCGGCCCGGCCAAAGCCCATTTGGACGAGCCACGGCCAGACCGATGCCGGCGGTGCGTCGATGAGGATGGACCGCGTCTCGCCGGCGTTCGGGCTCGGGATGATCTCGTCGCCGGCCAGCGGCCGGGCCGATTCGCCCGGCGTCACGCCCCAGCTCCGGAACCACGGGAGGAACGCGTATCGGTAGGTCAGGGCAGCCGCGCCGGCGATGCCGGCGATCAGGAACAGGAGCTTGCGCATCGGGAACCTCGCCATTCGTTGTCCTACACAGCCTCGCCCGGGGAGGCGCGACGCGCAAGTGCCGAATGGCTCAGCCCTCGACCAGCGGCCCGGATCGTCAGGCCGGGAGCGACTCCTTCTCGGTCACCACCACCGGCACCGTCCCCTCGGCGCGGGCCTTGATGTTGAGCAGCTGCTTGCGGACCAGGACGAACAGGCCGAAGCCCATGAACGGCAGCGTGTACCGCGTCCACGGCTGGTTCGTGTCCCCGAACTTCACCCGGAACCGCTCGATGAGCCGGGTCCCGCCGCTGGGCAGCGGCTCGAGGACGAAGGCCCAGGTCGCGGAGAAGTCGATTTCCTGCTCCGTGGTCAACGCCTCGGCCACCTCTTCGTCGATCCCCGCCTCGGCGAGCAGGCCCGAGTCGCGAGCCGCGACCGCCTGCTGGCGGACGAGGTCCGCATCGAGGTAGAGGACCAGCGACCGCTCCGGCTCGATCCCGCGGACGACGAACCCGCCGCCGGGCTGGAACCCGACGATGTCCCCCTCGGCCAGCGTCTGGTGCTGGGGGAGGATCCGGTCGGCGCTCGGCCACGCGGCGTCCATGGCCTCGTAGACGTACCAGCCGCCGCGGCCGTATCCCATCTGAACGAGCCACGGCCAGACGGCCGACGGACTGGCGTCGATCGAGATGGCCCGCGTCTCGCCGGTGGCGCCGGGGATGAGCTCGTCACCGGGGAGCGTCCGGGAGACCTCGCCGGGATCGATCCCCCACGACCGCCACCACGGGCGAACGGCGAATTGCCAGGTCAGGGCCGCCGCCCCGGCGATGGCGGCGAGCACGAACAGGAGCTTGCGCATGGGTAGCCTCGAATTGACTGGTGTTGCCCCAGAGGGTGGCGGCTTCGAGCCGGAAGCGCAACCGCCGCATGGCCCGCGGCCGGCGGGCCGGTCAGCCCTCGACCGTGACGGCCTGGGTCTCCTCCTCGTCGGCGCCCTCGGCGCCCCAGAAGGTCATCTCCTCGACGAGCTCGACCTCCGACGAGAACAGGGCTCCGACGCTCTCGCCCCGGTGGATCCGCCGGATCGCCTCCCCGAAGAGGGGGGCCACCGAGAGGATCGTGATCCGGTCCGACTCGGTTCCCTCGGGGAGCGGGATCGTGTCGGTGACGATGACCTCCTTCAGGGCGGAGGCCTCGATCCGCTCGATCGCGGATCCCGAGAAGACCCCGTGGGTCGCGCAGGAGTACACCTCCTTGGCGCCCTCGGCAATCAGCGCGTTCACGGTCTCGATGAGCGACCCGCCGGTGTTGATCTCGTCGTCGATGATCACCGCGGTCTTGCCGTCCACCTCGCCGATGACGTTCTTCAGCTCGGCCTGGTCGTCGTTCCCGGTCCGCCGCTTCTCGACGATGGCCAGCGGGGCGTCCAGCTTCTCGGCGAAGTTGCGCGCCTTCTTGGCGAAGCCGAGCTCGCTGACGACCACCAGGTCCTCGAGGACGAGGCCGGTCACGTAGCGGGCAAGCATGTCGACCGCGGTCAGCTCGTCCACCGGGATCGAGAAGAACCCCTGGATCTGGCCCTGGTGGAGGTCCATGGTCAGGACCCGATCGGCCCCGGCCACGGTGAGCATGTCGGCCACCAGGCGTGCCGTGATCGGCACCCGCGGCTGGTCCTTCTTGTCGGAACGGCCGTACGCGTAGTAGGGCATGACCGCGGTGATCCGGCCCGCGCTGGCGCGCTTGAAGGCGTCGATCATGATCAGCAGCTCCATGATCGAGTGGTTCACCGGGCGGCAGGTGGGCTGAACCAGGAACACGTCCTGCTCGCGGACGTTCTCGAGGATCCGAACGAAGATGTTCTCGTTCTGGAACTGGAAGACGTCGGCTTCGCCCATCCGCGTCCCCAGGTAGCGGCAGATGTTCTCCGCCAGTGGCCGGTTGGCGTTGCCCGAGTAGATGCTGAACTCGTCGGCGTACAACGGCTCGCTCCCTGCTCGTCGCCGGACAGGACTCCGGCCGGCCGATTCTAGCGTGTCACTCCTCGCCTTCGGGCTCGGCCGGCAGGCCCTCGTCGACGAACACCGCCATCGAGATGATCCGATCGTCCTCGGCCGGCTTCATGACGGTGACGCCGCGCGAAGCTCGCCGGTAGCTGTTCACGCCGGCCACTTGGGTCCGCAGGATCGTCCCGCCATCGGTGATGAGCATGACCTCCTCGTCCTCCTGGCCGACGAGCCTGACCGCCGCGACCTTGCCGGTGTCGGCGTTCAACGAGTTCGCGATGACCCCGCCGGTGGCCCGGTGCTTGATCGGGAAGTCGCTCAGGTCGGTCCGCTTGCCGAAGCCCTGCTCGGTGACGACCAGCAGCTGCTGGCTCGGGTCGTGGATGACCTCCATCCCGATGACCTCGTCGTCGCCCTTGAGGCGGATGCCGGTCACGCCCATCGTGTCGCGACCCATGGCCCGGACCTCCTTCTCGGCGAAGCGCGCGGCCTGGCCGTTGCGGGTCGCGAGGATGATGTCGTTCGATCCGTCCGACAGGCCGACCCAGCGCAGCTCGTCGTCGTTCAGGAGGTTGATGGCGATGAGGCCATTGGCCTTGATCCGGGCGTAGTCCGCCAGCGAGGTCTTCTTGATCTTTCCCTTGCGGGTGGCCATCACGAGGTAGTGGTCCGGCTCGAAGCGCGGCAGCGAGATGATCGCGCTCACGTACTCGCCGCTCTCGACCTGGACCCCGGGGAGGTTGATGATCGGCAGGCCCTTGGCATGGCGGCTGGCCTCCGGCATGGCATGCACCTTGGTGATGAACACCCGACCACGGTTCGTGAAGAAGAGGATGTTGTCGTGGGTGTTCGCCACCACCAGGTAGCGGACCGCGTCCTCCTCCCGGGTGATCATCCCGAGCTTGCCCTTGCCCCCACGTCGCTGGAGCCGGAAGGTCCGGATCTGCTGGCGCTTGATGTAGCCGCGCTGGGACAGGGTGACGACGACGTCCTCGGCGGTGATGAGGTCCTCCGCCGAGAGCTCGCGGTTGGCGTCGTCCCAGATCCGGGTCCGGCGGTCCTCGCCGTACTTCTTCCGGAGCTCGGCCAGCTCGTCCTTGATGACCTGGAGGATCTTCCGCGGGTTGGCGAGCAGGTCCTCGAGCTCGGAGATGAGGCGGATGACCTCCTCGTACTCGTCCTCGATCTTCTTGCGCTCGAGGGCCGCCAGCCGGCGGAGCTGCATCTCGAGGATCGCGTTGGCCTGGAGCTCGCTGAGCTTGAACTGCTTGATCAGGGCGGTCCGGGCGGCGTCCGCGTCGGCCGCCTTCCGGATGGTGGCGATGACCTCGTCGAGGTGGTCGAGCGCGATCTTCAGCCCCTCGAGGATGTGCGCCCGCTCCTGGGCTCGGGCCAGGTCGAACTCGGTCCGCCGCCGGATGACCTCCCGGCGGTAGCCGATGTACTGCTCGAGCATCCGCTTCAGGCCCAGCGTCTGCGGCTGGCCGTCGACGAGGGCGAGCATGTTGGTCGAGAAGCTCGACTCGAGCGGGGTGTGCTTGAACAGCTGGGCCATGACCGTGTGCGGCGAGCCGTCGCGCTTCACGTCGACGACGATCCGCATCCCATCGCGGTCGGATTCGTCGCGAATGTCGCTGACGTCGGTGATCTTCTTGGCGCTGACCAGCTCGGCCATCTTCTCGATCAGGCTCGTCTTGTTCACCTGGTACGGCAGCTCGGTGATCACCACCGCCATCCGGCCCGGGCGGACCTCCTCGAGCGCAACCTGGCCACGCATGACGATCCGGCCACGTCCGGTGGCGTACATGTGGCGAATCGCGTCGATGCGCTCCTTCTCGCCGGCGATCGATCGCTGGTCGGCGAACCGGAAGACGGTCCCACCGGTCGGAAAGTCGGGGCCGGTGACGATCTCGCACAGGTCATCGACGGTGGATTCGGGGACGTCGATCAGCCGCTCGACGGCCCGACAGATCTCCCCGAGGTTGTGCGGCGGGATGTTGGTCGCCATCCCGACCGCGATGCCGGACGATCCGTTGACGAGCAGGTTGGGCAGCCGGGCGGGCAGGACGGTCGGCTCCTGGAGGCGCCCGTCGAAGTTGTCCATGAAGTCGACCGTCCCGCGGTCGATGTCGGCGAGCATCTCGTCGCTGATGGCCGCGAGGCGCGCCTCGGTGTACCGATAGGCGGCCGCCGGGTCGCCGTCGATCGAGCCGAAGTTGCCCTGCCCGTCCACCAGCGGGTAGCGCAGGCTGAAGTCCTGCGCCAGCCGGACCAGCGCGTCGTACAGGGCGACGTCACCGTGGGGGTGGTACTTGGCGAGCGCCTCGCCGACCACGCCGGCGCACTTCCGGTAGGCCGACGTCGAGCGCAGGCCCATCTCCGACATCGTGTACAGGATCCGGCGGTGGACCGGCTTCAGGCCGTCGCGCACGTCGGGCAGGGCGCGGGCGACGATGACCGACATCGCGTAGTCGATATACGCCGACCGCATCTCCTCCTCGATCGAGACGTTGCGCACGGCGCCCAGGTTGTCGTCCACTCAGCTCTCCAGTTGTCGCATATGTCGCGTCTGTCGCATCAGACGGCCGGCGGCGTGTCTGCCGGGCCGGTGGGCCGCCAGCCGTACCGCTCCTTGAGGACCGCCTTCTGCGTCGGCGACGCGCCCAGGTAGGTGCCGGTGGCCTCCGCCACGAGCTCGTCACCCGAGCGGACCTCGCCCCTGATCTCGTAGATTCGCCGCCGCCTGCTGGCGACCCAGCCCTCGGCCCGGAGGGACTCACCGGGGCTGGCGGGCCGGTGGAAGCGGACCGTGAACGAGGAGGTCACCGCCCAGGCGTCATCGCTGGCCGGCGCCCAGGCCATGACCTCGTCGAGGACGGTGGCCAGGAGGCCGCCGTGGACGCGGTCGCTCCAGCCCACGGAGTCGGGGCTCGGCACCCAGGTCGCGGCTGCGCGTCCCTCTCCCAGCTCGATCGCCAGTCCCATCCCGATTGGGTTCGTCTTGCCGCAGGCGAAGCAATGATGGTCGGCGACCTCGAAGCCGCCCGCGACCTGTTCGATCGTCACCAGCCGTCCCCATCGCCGTCGTCATCCCAGTCGTCGTAGGAGTCGCGGCCCGAGCGCAGGCAGTGGTCCGCGATGGCCAGCGCATAGGCGTGCGCCACGGCGTAGCCGTCGCGCAGGAAGTTGACCGCCTCTCGCCGGTCGCCGATGCCGTTGGCCTCGAGCAGCGAGCACCAGTCCTCGAGGGCGCGGCCGGTCTTGGCCTGGACCTGGCGGACGTCGGCGGAGTGTCGGGAGGGCATCGGCGTTCCTCTCAGATGTCGAGGTTGCGGACCTTGCGGGCCTCGCCGCGGATGAAGTCGCGTCGCGGCTCGACCCGCTCCCCCATCAGGGTGCTGAACGTCTCGTCGGCCTCGGCGCCATCGCCGACGCTCACCTTCAGCAGGGTCCGCGTCTCGGGGTTCATCGTCGTCTCCCACAGCTGGTCGGGGTTCATCTCGCCGAGGCCCTTGAACCTCTGGACCGAGACGTTCCGGCCCTTCCCGTCCCGGGAGAGCTCCTTGACCGCCGCGTCGCGCTCCTTGTCGTCCTTCGCGTATCGGGTCTGCTTGCCGGTGCTGATCCGGTACAGGGGCGGCTGGCACAGAAACAGGTAGCCGCTCTCGATGACCTCCGGCATGTGTCGGTAGAAGAACGTCAGGAGCAGGGTCGTGATGTGCGCCCCGTCGACGTCGGCGTCGGAGAGCAGGCAGATCCGGTGGTAACGGAGCTTGCTGATGTCGAACTGGTCGCCGATCCCGGCGCCCAGGGCGATGATCAGCGGCCGGACGTTCTCGCTGGACAGGACCTTGTCGAGCCGCGCCTTCTCGACGTTCAGCAGCTTCCCGCGGAGGGGAAGCACGGCCTGGTTGCGCCGGTCGCGACCCTGCTTGGCCGAGCCGCCGGCCGAGTCGCCCTCGACGATGTACAGCTCGCTGAGCGCCGGGTCGCGCTCCTGGCAGTCGGCCAGCTTGCCGGGCAGCGCCATCCCGTCGAGGGCGCCCTTCCGGATGACGAGGTCGCGCGCCTTGCGGGCGGCCTCCCGGGCCCGGGCGGCCGTCACGCACTTCTCGATGATCCGCCGGCCATCGGCCGGGTTCTCCTCGAGGTGCTGGACGATCCCGTCGTTCACGACGGTCTGGACGATGCCCTTGATGTCGGCATTCCCGAGCTTGGCCTTCGTCTGGCCCTCGAACTGGGGATCGGTGAGCTTGACGCTGATGACCGCGGTCAGGCCCTCGCGGACGTCGTCGCCACTGAGGTTGGTGTCCTTCTCGGACAGGACCCCGGCCCTGCGCGCCCAGTCGTTCAGGGAGCCGGTCAGGGCGGCCCGGAAGCCGGTGACGTGCGTTCCCCCGTCGACGGTGTGGATGTTGTTGGCGAACGGCAGCACCGTCTCGGCGAAGCCGTCGTTGTACTGGAGGGCGACCTCGACGCTGGTTCCCTCGACGACTCGCTCGACGTAGATCGGCTGCTGGTGGAGCGCGTCCCGGTGGCGGTTCAGGTGCCGGACGAACGAAGTCACGCCTCCCTGGAACATGAAGTTCTTCTCGCGATCGGCCCGTTCGTCGACGAGCCGGATCCAGAGGCCCTTGTTCAGGTACGCCGACTCACGCAGCCGGGTGGCGATCGTCTCCCAGCTGAACTCGACCTCGTCGAAGATCTCGGGATCGGGGGTGAACCGGGTCCGGGTGCCGTGCTTCCGCGCCCAGTCGAGGCCACGGTTGGCCTCGGCCTCGCCGCCCTCCTGCCTGACCGCCTTCAGCGGCGCCCCGCGCTGGAACTCCTGGATGTAGCGCTTGCCGTCGCGGAGGACCTCGACCCGCATCTGGCTCGACAGGGCGTTGACCACGCTCACGCCGACGCCGTGCAGGCCACCGGACACCTTGTACCCGCCCCCGCCGAACTTCCCGCCGGCGTGGAGCACGGTCATGATGACCTCGAGGGCGCTCTTGCCGGTCGAGTGGCGGTCGACCGGGATGCCGCGGCCGTCATCGACGACTTCCACGTGGCCGTCGGCCCCAATCGTGACGTCGATCCGGGTGGCCATGTTGGCCATGGCCTCGTCGATGCTGTTGTCGACGACCTCCCAGACGAGCTGGTGGAGGCCACGGGCATCGGTCGAGCCGATGTACATCCCGGGCCGCTTGCGGACGGCCTGGAGGCCCTCCAGGACCTGGATGTCGGCGGCGGTGTAGGCCGCCGAGGCGCGGGATCGGCGCGTGCTGCTCGGCTGGGCGGTCATTCCACCATCCCCTCGACCCCGATCGCGATCGGCTCGGGCTCGCGCTCGCCGGCGTTCCGCAGGATCCACGCGATGAGCCGATCCAGCTCCTCGTCGGACCCGAACTCGATGCTGATCCGGCCGCCCCGCCGGGTGCGGGTGATCGCCACCCGGGTGGCGAGCATGACGCGCAGGCGGTTCTCGAGCTCCTGGAGGTCCTCGTGGGGCGTGTCGAGCGGGTCCGGGCGTGCCTGGCGGCGCCGGCGGCGGACCAGCTCTTCGGTCTGCCGGACCGACAGCTGTCGCTCGAGGACCATCGCCAGGGCTGCGACCTGGAGCTCGGGGACGGTCAGCCCCGCCAGCGCCCGGGCGTGGCCCTCGGTGATCTGCCCGTCCAGCAGCGCCTCCTGGGTCTCCGGCGCCAGCTCGAGAAGCCGAAGCGCGTTGGTGACCGCGGCCCGTGACCGCCCGACCCGGGTGGCGACGGCCTCGTGGGCCATTCCGAAGCGCTCGATCAAGACGCGGAAGCCGAGCGCCTGCTCGAGCGGGTTGAGATCGGTGCGCTGCAGGTTCTCGATGAGCGCGAGCTCGACCATCTCCTCCTCGGTCGGATCGCGCACGACGGCGGGGATCTGGGTCAGGCCCGCCATCCGGGCCGCGCGGACCCGTCGCTCGCCGGCGATGAGCTGGTAGTCCCCGTTGGCGAGGCCACGCACGACGATGGGCTGGAGCACGCCGTGGGCGGAGATGGACGCGGCCAGGTCGGTCAGCTCCTCCCCTTCGAACCGGGCACGCGGCTGGTGCGGGTTGGCGGCGATCCGATCCAACGGGATCTGGCGGCCATCCTCGGCACCCGCCGGCGGCGGAATCAGAGCGTCGAGGCCCCTGCCGAGGCCGAAATCGCGGGCTGTGGTGGGCTCAGGCACGAGCAGCGACCTCGGCGGCGAGGGATTCGTAGGCGTGGGCACCGTGGGACGACGGGTCGTACAGGGCGATCGGGAGGCCATGGCTGGGCGCCTCGCTCAACCGGATGCTGCGCGGTACGACGGTGTCGTACACGGTCCCGTTCAGGTGGCGCCGGACCTCGTCGGCGACCTGGAACGAGAGGCGCGTCCGGCGGTCGAACATGGTGATCACCACGCCCTCGATCTCGAGGCGTGGATTCAGCGACCCCCGGATGAGCCGGATCGTGTTCACCAGGTTGCCAAGGCCCTCCATGGCGAAGAACTCGGCCTGGATCGGGATCAGGACCCCGTCCGCGGCCGTCAATGCGTTGACCGTCAGCAGTCCGAGCGACGGCGGGCAGTCCACCAGCACCCGGTCGTATTCGCCATCCACGCCGGCGAGGCTCGCGGCGAGCCGATGCTCCCGGGCGGGAACGCCCACCAGCTCCACCTCCGCACCGGCCAGCTGCGGCGTCGCCTGGACCAGGTCGAGGCCGGGAATGGCCGTCGGCCTCGCGATGTCCGAGATCGGCACGCGGTCGATCAGTGCTTCGTAGATGGTGCCCGCCGCCCCGCGATCGGCCCCCAACCCGGTTGAGGCATTGCCCTGGGGATCCAGGTCGATGACGAGAGTGCGTGTTCCGGAGAGCGCCAGGTAGGCCGCCAGGTTGATGACCGTGGTCGTCTTTCCGACGCCGCCCTTCTGGTTGGTACAGGCTGTGACCCTAGCCACGTACGCTCCGTTGCGAGTTCCTGCGGGCACGTCAATTCTACCAGTTTGGGCGGTTTTCAGCCCATTACCGGCGGCTCAATGTTTCACGTGAAACCGCAGCCGAGCTCCGGTTGGAGAGCCGTGATCGGCCTATACTCGATCGGTCCGACCGCCGTCACCGCGACTCGGGAAACCGCACCGATCGACCTGCTGAGCGCGCTCCTGGCCTTTGCCACTGGCCTCGTCCAGGCCAGCCTGGCGCCCGTGCTGGCCACGGCTGATCTGAGACTCAATCTCATCCTCGCGGCCACCGTGGCGGTGACGGTCCTGTTCGGCCTCGGCGCCGGGGCGACCTGGGCGTTCGTCGGCGGGCTCACCGCCAACCTGCTGACCACCGACGCGGTGGGAACGATCCCGCTCGGCCTGCTGGCGGTCGTCGGACTCGTGACGCTGGCCGGACGGGCGATTGGCCGCCACGGAGCCTGGCTGGCACTGCTGGGCGGCGTTCTCGGCAGCCTCGTGCTGGATGCCACGGGCCTCGCCGTCCTCCTCTGGGAGAGCACGACCGCGGCCCCGGACTTCGGAGGTCTGTTGCGGGTGATGGTCCCGAGTGCCCTCCTGAACGGGGCGCTGGCGGCCGGGCTGTACCTCGCCGCACGCTCGGTGAGCGGACGGCTGGGCTACGTGCCGTCCCTCGTCTGACCCGTGACCGCCTTCGAGCATCCGGACCTGCCGCGCCGGCCGTCGCGCTTCCTCGCGTTCGGGGTCATCGCCGCGGTGCTCTTCACGCTGCTCGCCGGCCGGCTGTTCCAGCTCCAGGTCGTCGAGGGCGCGGAGCGTGCCGAGCAGGCGGAGGCTGCGCACACCGCGGCCGTGGCCGTGCCGTCGCAGCGGGGGCTGATCTTCGACCGGACCGGGCGCCCGCTCGTCGTGAACGTCCCGACCTGGACCGTCGCCGCCCGCCCGGCCGACCTGCCCGAGATGAGCCGGGACCGGATCCTGGGCCGGGTCGCGTCGGCGACCGGCGTCGCCGTCGAGGAGGTGGCCGCTCGCCTGGACGCGTTCACCGGCTCGCCGTACGACCTCGTCCCGCTGGTCCGTGACGTCAGCCGGGACGCCGCCTACGTCCTGTCGGAAGAAGCCGCCACCCTCCCCGGTATCGAGCTCCAGGTCGTTCCTCGGCGCCAGTACCTCGACGAGCAGGGGCTGCCCGACGGCTCGCTGCTCGCCCATATCCTGGGCTACACCGGGCCGATCAACGCCCAGGAGCTTGAGACGCTCGGCGATCGGGGGTATCTCCCCGACGACCCAATCGGCCGAACCGGGATCGAGGCCGCGTTCGAGTCCGAGCTTCGGGGCGAGTACGGCTCGACCCGCTGGGAGCGCGACGCGAGCGGGCGGCTCATCAAGGTCGTCGAGGAGACCCGGGAGCCGGTCGCCGGCCAGAACCTGGTCCTGACCATCGACGCCCGCCTCCAGCGGATGGCCACCAACGCCCTGCTCTGGGGGATGCAGGAGGCTCACGTCTCACAGGGCGTGACGATTGTCATGAACCCGCAGACCGGCGAGATCCTGGCCATGGTCTCGTTGCCCTCGTATGACAACAACGCCTTCGCCGGCGGGATCCCGGACGACCTGTACCAGAGCTACCTGAGCGACCCGAACGAGCCGCTCCGGAACCACGCGATCGCCGACATCTATCCGCCCGGGTCGACCTTCAAGCTGGTGACCGGACTGGCGGCCCTCGAGGAGGGCGTCACGACGCCGATGCAGCGCTGGCAGACGTACGGCTGCTACCAGATCCCCGGCGCGCCGGCCGGCGACTGCCTGAACGACTGGAATCGGCGCGGGTTCGGCGCGCTGAACATCGTCCAGGCGTTCGCCGTCAGCTCCGACACGTTCTTCTACCAGATGGCGGTCCACCTCGGCGTCGACCGGCTGGCCAAGTGGGCCTACGAGCTGGGCTTCGGTGAACCGACCGGGGTGGACCTGCCGAACGAGGCGGCCGGGATCATCGCCTCGACCGAGTGGGCCCACAGCCAGGGGCGTGACGGGGTCTTCACCGGAGAGCTGGCCCAGGCCGGCATCGGCCAGAACGTCATCGCCGTCACCCCGCTCCAGCTGCTGAACGCCTACGCCGCCCTCGCCAACGGCGGGCACCTGATGCGTCCGCAGATCGTGCTCGGCGAGGCCGACTCCGACGGGACCCTGGTCGAGCCCTACGCCCCCGAGGTCCTCCACGAGGTGGCCGCCAACCCGGCCAACCTCCAGGTCATGCGGATCGGCGCGCGGCAGGTCATCACCACGGGCCACGCCTACAACATCAGCGACCTCCGACTGCCGGGGACGCTGTCGGGCAAGACCGGCACGGCGGAGTTCGGCCTGCCCGACGCCAGCGGGGTGCTGCCCTTCCACTCGTGGTTCGTCGCCTTCCTGCCATCGTCAGCGGGCGCGACCGACTCCCCGCTGGCGGTCATCACCTTTACCTACCGGGCCACGGTCATCGGGAACGTGTCCACCGAGGTCGTGAAGTACTTCCTCCAGGAGTACTTCGACCTGAACCAGGACCTGCGCCTCGACCCGGTCACCCTCCAGCGGCTGTCAGGCGGGAACTGACCAATGGGCGTCGCGGTCTCCACCATCGAGGTCAGCGCCGTCCGGCGCTGGCGCGACTACGACTGGCAGCTGACCCTCACCCTGCTGCTCCTGATCGGGTTCGGAGTCGTGCTCGGCATCTCGGCCGCCTGGAACGATCCGGTGGCCCCGGGCGCCGTCCCGCAGCCAGTCAAGACCGTCGTCTGGACGGTCCTCGGCCTGGCGCTGATGACCCTGGCCGCATCGGTCGACTATCACTGGCTGCGGACGTTCGCGATCCCGATCTACCTGGCCACCCTGGGCCTGCTCGTCATCAACCTGGTGGCCGGCACCGCCGTGTCGGGCGCCCAGCTGTCGGTGACGATCGGCGGGCTCGACTTCCAGTTCTCCGAGATCAGCAAGGTGCTCATGGTCGTCGTCCTGGCCGCGTTCCTCGCCGGGCGCGGTCAGGACATCGGGCGCCTGTCGACCATCGTCGGCGCGGGGCTCCTGACCGCGCTGCCGACGGCCCTCGTCCTCCGCCAGCCGGACCTCGGGACGGCCATCGTCTTCGTCGCCATCCTCGGCGGGATGCTGTTCATCGCCGGGGCGAGCATCGGCTGGATGGCACTCCTGTTCGGGGTCGCGGTGGCCCTGACCCCACTCGCGCTGGGACGGCTGGAGGACTACCAGCTTGCCCGCCTGACCTGCTTCCTCGACCCGTCGGCCGACCCGCAGGGTGCCTGCTATCAGCTCGTCCAGTCGCTGAACGCGGTCGGGTCCGGCGGGCTGCTGGGCCAGGGGTTGACCGCCGGCAGCGCCAACCAGCTCGGCTTCCTGCCGGTCCAGAGCACCGACTTCATCTTCACCATCGTCGCCGAGGAGCTGGGCCTGGTCGGCAGCCTGGTCCTGCTTGCGCTGTTCGGGCTGCTCCTGTGGCGGCTGACCCTCATCGGCTGGCGGGCCCGCGACGGTCTCGGCCGGCTGGTGGCGATGGGGCTGGCGACGATGATCCTGTTCCAGGTGGTCGTGAACATCGGGATGGTCATCGGCGTCCTGCCGGTCACCGGGATCCCGCTGCCGCTCATCACCTACGGCGGGTCGTCCACGGTGTCGATCCTGTTCGGGATGGGGATCGTCCAGTCGGTCCGGATGCACACCCGCACCGAGCGCTTCTGACCGGCCGTCAGGCGGGCTGGGCCTCGGCCGGCGGGCCGGTGTCGTTGGGGGGAGCCGCGGCCGGTGGCTCGGGCGTGGGCGCGCCGTCGGCGAAGGCCATGGCCTCGTCGGGCGTCCCGCCCTCCAGGCGGCGGAATCCGTATCGGTAGATGTCCCGTCCGAGCGAGACCGTCGGCGCGGCCAGGATGGCGCCCCAAAGGCCGAACAGCGAGGCGCCGATGATGAGCGCCAGGATGACGACCGCCGGGTGGAGGTCGACCGCGTCGCCCATCACCTTGGGCACGATCAGGTGGTTCTCGAGCTGCTGGATGACGGTGTAAAGCGCGATGGCCGCCAGGGCCGCGGCCGGCGAGATCGAGGCGCCGATCAGGATGGCCGGGATCGACGCGATGATCGGACCGATGATCGGGACCAGCTCGAGGATGCCGGCGACCAGCGCGAGCAGGATCGCGAAGTCCGCGAACTCGCGGAATCCGATGACCGCCAGGACGAGGAGGCCGACGAGGGTCATCCCGAAGATGACGGATGCCAGCAGGATCTGGCCGCGGATCCATCGGCCGATGACGCCGACCGTGAGCCCGATGCCGTTGGCGGCATCCGGCCGCCAGCCGACCGGCAGCAGGGCCAGGAACGAGCCGGGTAGGCGCTCACGGTCCTTCAGGACGTACAGCAGCCAGACCGGGATGACGACGAGACCGACGATGAAGCCCGCCGTCCGGGCGATCACGCTGAGGAGCGGGCCGACGATGGCCTCGAGCAGGCCGATGACCGCCTCCTGCCCGCTCTCGATGATCGTGTCCAGCGCCTCGCGGATGGGCGGCGGGAGCGGGAGGCTGCCCAGCCACGCCACGATCTCCTCCTCCCAGGCGATGATCTGGGAGGCGAGGGACGGGAGCTGCTCCAGGAACCGCTGCAGCTGTTCGATGAGGGGTGGGAAGAGCAGGACGCCGAGTCCGATGACCGCGATCACGACCCCCACATAGACGATCAGGATCCCGGCCAGGCGCGGGACGCCACGGCGCTGGAGCAGGGTGACCGGCGGGTCGAGCAGGAAGGCGAGCGCGATGGCGATCCCGAAGACGGGGAGCGCCGAGCGGGCCAGCCACAGGGCGAGGACGACGATCGCGATCGCGAAGGTCACCCACAGCCCGAGGCGGTGGCGGGCGATGAACGACGCCATGGGACGATCCTAGCCGAGCCCGTACCGGTGGAGCGGGGAGCGGTACCATCGCTCGCGCATGACGACCGAGGCCGTCGCCCCGCGCCAACGGTGGCAGATCCTGTTCTCGCGGACCGAGCCTGCTCTTCGGCTCCGCCAGCAGGACCTCCTGACCGAGTTCCAGCGGGTGCTCACCGAGGCCGAGCTCCCGATCTCGCACACCGCCGCCCGCCGCCCACGACCCCGCCTCCGCCTGGCGGCCGTGGCCCCGGCCAACCTCGAGCTCCGCGGTGACGTGCTCGAGGTCTGGTTCGACGACCTCGTTCCCCGGGACCGGATCGTCTCCGCCGGGGAGAGCCTCGCCGAGGGCCTGGCCATCGTCGACGCGCGCGAGGTGTGGCACGGCTTTCCGTCCGCCGCGTCCCAGGTTCGTGGCGGCGAGTACGAGGTCCAGGTCCGCGTCCCGGATGGAACCACCGAAGACGACATTCGCTCGGCGGTCGTCCAGCTGCTGGCCGCACCCGCGTTGCCAGGACTTCGCCGCCGCGGCGAGACCGAGCGCCGGTCGGACGCCGACGACCGCGACCTGCGGCCGTACGTGGAGGACCTCGAGCTGGTCGAGTTCGACGCGAAGGCGCGGACCGCGCGGCTCCGGATGCAGCTCCGCCTCGACCCGAGCGGGGCGGGCCGGCCGCTGGATGTGATCGAGGCCCTGAACCTGGGCCTGACCATCACCCGCGCGGTCCGGGACCGGCTCCTGTTCGTTGACACTCCCCCGGTCGCTCGATAGACTCCGCTGTCCGCGTGGGTAACCGTTCTGCGGTTCCGCGTGCGCGGAAGCAGGGAGAACGAGCATGTACGCCGTGGTCGACAACGGCGGAAAGCAATATCGGGTCGAGCCGGGGCGAACCCTGGTCGTCGACCGCATGGACGCCGAGACCGGAGCCTCGGTGGTGTTCGAGCGCGTCCTGCTCATCGGTGACGATGACGGCGTGACGGTCGGCACCCCGACCGTTCCCGGGGCGTCGGTGCGGGGCACGGTCATCGCCCAGGGGCGTGGCCCCAAGGTCATCGTCTTCCGCTTCCGCCCCAAGGCGCACTACCGGCGCCGGACCGGGCAGCGCGCCGGCCTGACCCAGATTCGGATCGACGAGATCGCGACTGCCGGCGGCCGGAAGGCCGCCGCCAAGGAGGAGACGCCCACCCAGGCTGCCGCCAAGGCGCCGGCGAAGGCCAAGGCTCCGGCCGCCAAGCCGGCCAGGACCTCCGCCCGGGCATCGGCCCCCAAGACCGAGGCCAAGACCGTGACGTCGGACAAGCCGGCGAGTTCGCGCAAGCCAGCCACCCGGCGCAAGCCGGCATCGGCGAAGGAGTCCTGATCCCATGGCCCACAAGAAGGCCGGCTCATCCTCGAAGAACGGGCGCGACAGCGCCGGCAAGCGGCTGGGCGTCAAGCGCGGCGACGGGCAGATGGTGCTGGCCGGGACGATCATCGTCCGCCAGCGGGGGAGCACCTTCCACCCCGGCTCCAACGTCGGGATGGGGCGCGACTACACCCTGTTCGCGACCGCTGACGGGCAGGTCCGCTTCACCCACGAGACGCGTGACCGCAAGCGGGTCAGCGTCGTGGCCGGCGAGGACTGACCGATGAAGCCCGAGATTCATCCGCAGTACCATCAGGCCGAGGTCCACTGCGCCTGCGGGACCACGTTCACCGTGGGATCGACCGCCGAGTCGATCCGGGTCGAGGTCTGCTCGAATTGCCACCCGTTCTACACCGGCACCCAGAACATCGTCGACACCGCGGGCCAGGTCGAGCGGTTCCAGAAGCGGATGGAGCGCGCCTCGCGCTGATCCGGTCCGATCGACCGGCAACGGGCCGCGTGGGGCGGCTCGTCCCGCACCTCGTCTTCCTGATCCCTGAGCAGCTGATCGCGGCCGGGCCGTTCGTCATCCAGTCGGTGGCCGGGACCCGGAAGTTCCGGATGCCGGACTTCTTCTACGGCGGCCAGGCCCTGATCGAGGGGGTCATGATGCGCGGCCGCTCCACGGCGGCCATGAGCGTCCGGATGCCGGACGGTGAGATCCGCACCACGAGCGAGGTCCTGCCGGCCGCGCTGCGCGGTGGGCGCTGGCTGAAGATCCCCTTCGTCCGGGGGGTGCTCGTCCTGTACGAGACGCTCGTCCTGGGCACGCGGATGCTGATGCGCTCGGCCGCCCTGGCCGCCGAGGGGGAGGACATCGAGATCGGCCGCGGGACGCTGGCGGTGACGATGATTTTCTCGCTCGGGTTCGCCATCGCCCTGTTCTTCGTCCTGCCGCTCCTCCTGTCCGAGGCGGCCGAGGAGGCGGCCAACAGCAGCCTCATCGCCAACCTGGCCGAAGGCGGTATCCGGCTGGTCATCTTCGTCATCTACCTGGCGCTCATCGGCCTGATGTCCGACGTCCGCCGGGTGTTCGCCTACCACGGCGCCGAGCACAAGGCGATCAGCGCCCACGAGGCCGATGCGCCGCTCGAGCCGGAGTCGGTCGATCGGTTCAGCACCGCCCACACCCGGTGCGGGACGACGTTCGTCCTGATCGTCGTCGTCCTCAGCATCCTGTTCTTCTCGCTGCTCCCGCGGGCCGACGTGCCGCTCCCACTCCTGATGCTGTCGCGGATCGCGCTCGTCCCGGTGGTCGCCTCGGTCGCCTACGAGCTCGTGCGGTTCGGCGCGCGCCACTACGGCAACCGCGTCATCCGCGCGATCTACGCACCCGGGCTGTGGCTCCAGTCGCTCACCACGCGGCCGCCGGACCACGAGATGCTCGAGGTCAGCATCACCGCCCTGGAGCGCGTGCTCGACGAGGACCAGGCCCCGGATCCGGCTCCGGCCGCGGCCTGAGCGGCGGGATGGCGAGCCCGTTCGCCGACCTGGTCGCGCGCCACCGCGAGCTGATCGACCTGCTCGCGACCCCGGAGACGGCCACCGACCCGTCGCTTCTCGCGCGGTACGGCCGCGAGCTGGCCCGCCTCCAGCCGATCGTGGACGCGGCGACGCGGCGAGAGGCGGTCGAGCAGGGATTGGCGTCGGCCCGCGGCCTGCTCGGCGACGGCGACCCGGAGGTCCGGGCCATGGCCGCCGACGAGGTCGCCACCCTGGAGGCCGAGCTAGCCGAGCTGGATGCCGAGCTCCGCCGGCTGCTGGTCCCGCGCGACCCGAATGACGAGCGCGACGTCATCCTCGAGATCCGGGCCGGGACCGGCGGCGACGAGGCCTCCCTGTTCGCGGCCGACCTGTACCGGATGTACGGCCGCTACGCCGAGCGCCAAGGCTGGCAGGTCGACCTCCTGTCGACCAGCGAAAGCGCGTCAGGTGGCTTCAAGGAGGTCATCGCCGAGGTCATCGGAGACGGCGCCTACTCCCGGCTGAAGTTCGAGAGCGGCGTGCACCGGGTCCAGCGGGTTCCGGTGACCGAGGCCAGCGGCCGGATCCACACCTCGACGGCCACGGTCGCGGTCCTTCCCGAGGCGGAGGACGTCGAGGTCGAGATCGACGAGAACGACCTCCGGATCGAGACCTACCGGTCGAGCGGGCCCGGCGGCCAGTCGGTCAACACCACCGACTCGGCGGTCCGGATCACCCACCTCCCGACCGGGCTGGTGGTCGCCATCCAGGACGAGAAGTCCCAGCACAAGAACCGGGCCAAGGCGCTGGCCGTCCTCCGCGCGCGGCTGCTCGAGGCCCAGCAGGCTCGGCAGGCCGAGGAGCGTGGCGAGGCTCGTCGGGCCCAGGTCGGGACTGGCGAGCGGTCCGAGAAGATCCGGACCTACAACTTCCCCGATGACCGGGTGACCGACCACCGGATCGGGCTGACCGTGCACCGGCTGCCCGACCTCCTGGACGGGGACCTGGACCGGATCATCGGGCCGCTGGCCGAGGCCGACCAGGCCGAGCGGCTGGCGGCGGCGGGTGCCGATGTCGGCGGCTGACACGCTTCCCGTCGCGGCGGCCCCGACCGCCGGCGAGGCCCTGGCGGCCACCACGGCGGCGCTCCGCGGCGACCGCTCCCCGACACCGCGGCTCGACGCCGAGGTGCTGGTCGCGTGGGCCTTCGAGCGTGACCGTTCGTGGCTCCTTGCGCACCTCGATGAGCGGCTGCCCGCCTCGGCGGCCGAGGCCCTGGGCGACTGGACCGCCCGCCGGTCCCGCGGCGAGCCGATCGCCTACATCCGCGGCTTCAAGGAGTGGTACGGGCTGCGCCTCCGGACCGATCCCCGGGCCCTCATCCCGCGGCCCGAAACCGAGCTGCTGGTGGATGCCGCGATCGAGGAGCTCGCCGATCGCCTGGTCCGCGACGACCGGCCGATCCTGGCGTGGGACCTCGGGACCGGGTCGGGGGCGGTCAGCGTGGCGCTCGCCCGCCGCTTCCGCGCCGCCCTGGCGCTCGGGCGGCTGCGGCTGGTGGCCAGCGACGTCTCGCCCGACGCCGTCGAGCTCGCCAGCGAGAACCTGCGGGAGCACAGCGTCGAGGGGCTCGTGACGCTCGCGGTTGGCGACCTCCTCGAGCCGGCGCCGGACTCGAGGCCGGACGTCGTCGTGGCGAACCTGCCCTACGTCCCGACGGCCGAGGTGGACGCCGGGACCGGCTCGCTGGCCTGGGAGCCGCGGCTGGCGCTGGACGGCGGCGCGACCGGGGTCGATGTCCTCAACCGGCTCCTGCTGGCCCTCCCCGAGCATCTCGCTCCCGACGGCGTGGCGCTGGTCGAGATCGGTGACGGCCAGGCGGCGGCCGTTTCCGGCATATTGGCGGCGCTGCCCGGACGATGGACGACCGAGGTCCGCCCCGACCTGGCCGGGCGGTCGCGGATCGTCCGGGTCGAGCGCCAGCCATGACCGACCGGATCCCCGCGACGCCGGAGGGGATCGCCCGGACCGCGGGTGTGCTGCGCGAGGGCGGGATCGCGGCGTTTCCCACAGACACCGTCTACGGGGTCGCGGTCGCGGCCTCCAGGCCGGAGCAGGTGGAGGCCCTGTTCGCGCTGAAGCATCGGCCTCCCGATCGGCGCATCCCGATGCTGGTGGCCGACCTCGCGCAGGCGACCGATGCCGGCTGGATCGCCGACGACCGGGCCCGGGCCCTGGTCGAGCGCTTCTGGCCAGGCGGGCTCACCCTGGTCCTGCCCGGTCCAGACGGGTCGCAGGCGTTCCGGGCGCCCGACCACCCGGCGGCGCTGGCCCTGGTCCGGGAGGCCGGTCCTCTGTTCACGACGTCGGCCAACGTCTCGGACGAGCCTGACACCCTGGGCGCGGACGAGGTCCTGATCGCGTTCGCCACCCAGCAGGAGGCGCTCGACGTCGTCCTCGACGGGGGAGCGGTCCCAGGTGGGGTGCCGTCGACCGTCGTCGACCTGACGGTAACGCCAGCCCGGGTGCTCCGCGAGGGGGCGGTCGCCCGGGAGGCCATCGCCGAGGTCGTCGACCTCGAGGCCTGAGCCGGACCGGAGGCCCGCGTACACTCCGCCCGTGCGCGTCGCGATCGGCTCGGACCACGCCGGCTTCGTCCTGAAGAGCCTTCTCTGCCGCGAGCTGGAGGCGATGGGGATCGAGTACCGCGACTTCGGCACGAACAGCGAGGAGCCGGTCGACTACCCCGACTTCATCGCGCCGGTGGCGCGGGCCGTGTCCCGCGGCGAGTACGAGCGCGGGATCGTCCTGGGCGGGAGCGGGACCGGCGAGGCGATCGTCGCCAACAAGGTCCGCGGGATCCGCTGCGTCCAGGCGGCGACCCCCGAGGTGGCCCGCCTCGGGCGTGAGCACAACGACGCGAACGTCCTCTCCCTCGGGGCGCGGGTCACGACCGTCGAGGTCGCCGAGGCCTGCGTCCGGGAGTTCCTGACCACCGACTTCGAGGGCGGGCGGCACGTCCGGCGGGTGGCCAAGATCGCCGCCCTGGAGGCGGAGGAGTCCGGCCGCTGACCCTCCAGCTGTCCGCGGAGGAGCGGGCCATGCTCGCCGGGGAGCAGGGCGCCGGGACCGCGTTCGCCATGCGCCTCGTGGTCCGCGCGGCCGAGGTCCAGGACGCCGAGCGGCTGATCCCGATCTCCGGGGCGCACGTCGACTCGTGCCTGTACCACGGGGAGGCGACCATCGACTTCGTCGACCGCCTGGTCGACGGCGGGGCCCGGGTCCGCGTCCCGACCACCCTGAACGTCGGAGCGGTGGACCTGCTCCACCCCGAGCTGTGGCGGGGCGACCCGAACGTCGCGGCCCGCGGCCGGCGGCTGATGACGCAGTACCGCGCGCTCGGCTGCCGCCCGACCTTCACCTGTGCCCCGTACCAGCTCGCCGACCAGCGGCCGAGCCTCGGGGAGCAGGTCGCCTGGGGTGAGTCGAACGCGATCGTGTTTGCGAATTCGGTCCTCGGGGCGCGGACGAACCGATACGGCGACTTCATGGACATCGCGGCCGCGGTCACCGCACGGGTGCCCGACGCCGGGCTCCACCAGGCCGAGAACCGGGCCGGCGAGGTCGTCATCCGCCTGGCCGATGACGTCCCGGCCGCGCTCCGCGCCGACGACAGCCTCGACCCGGTCCTGGGCGTGGTCGTCGGCCGGCTGGCCGGCGGCCGGATCCCCGTCGTCGTGGGGTTGTCGCCTGGACTCTCGGAGGACCGGCTGAAGGCGCTCGGGGCCGCCGCGGCGTCGTCGGGGGCGGTCGCGCTCCTCCACGTTGTGGGCTCCACGCCCGAGGCCCCGACCCTCGAGGCCGCGCTCGGCAGCCGCCCGCCCGCCGAGGATCACGAGGTGACGCTCGAGGAGCTTCGCGAGACCCGGCGCGGGCTGGGCGGGGAGGCCGGCGGCCCGCTGGCCGCGGTCAGCCTCGGGACGCCGCACGCCTCGGCGACCGAGCTGGCGGCGATCGATCGCTTCCTCGACGGCCGCCGGGCGGCCGACACCGTCGAGCTCCTGATCTCGACCGCGCGCGACACGCTGGCGGAGGCCGAGGCCGCCGGGGTGGCGGATCGGCTTCGGGCGGCCGGGGCGGAGCTCCTGGTCGACACGTGCTCCTACATCTCGCCCATCCTCCGCGAGCCGGCCGGACCGGCCATGACGAGCTCGGGGAAGTGGGCCTACTACGCCCCGGGCAACATCGGCGCCAGCGTGGTGCTCGGCAGCCTGGCCGAGTGCATCGACTCGGCCGTCGCCGGGCAGGTCGTCCGCCACGACGACTGGGGCGCGGGGTGAGCGTCCGCGTGCTGGCCCCGGGGACAGCCGCTGGCCCCGCGCTCGTCCTCGACGAGCCGCTGTCGCTGTGGGGTGGGCTCGACCCGGCGACCGGGACGGTCATCGAGAAGCGCCACCCGCAGCACGGCGCCACCGTCACCGGGCAGGTCCTGGTCATGCCCGGGGCTCGCGGGTCGTCGTCCTCGGCCAGCGTCCTGGTGGAGGCCGTCCGGGCGCGCACCGCCCCGGCGGGGATCGTCCTCGGCGAACCGGACCTGATCCTGGCCATCGGCGCCGCCGTCGCTGAGGAGCTGTACGACGTCCAGCTCCCGATCCTGGTGGTCAGCCTGGAGGAGCTGGCCCGGATCGGGCCCGGCGATCCGGTGCGCATCGGCCCGGAGGGGCTGACCTCGCCGTAGTCGGGCACTAGACTCGACCCTCCGCAGCCGAGGAGACGAGGACCGATGGACGCCTGGGCCGCCCTGCAGGCGGAGGACCCCGAGATCTGGCAGGTCGTCCAGGACGAGGAGCATCGCGCCCGCTCGAACCTGGAGCTCATCGCCTCGGAGAGCTACCCGAGCCGCGCGGTCCTCGAGGCCACCGGGTCGGTGCTGACCGCGAAGTACGCCGAGGGCTACCCCGGACGGCGCTACTACGGCGGCTGCGAGGTCGTCGACCGGGCCGAGAACCTGGCCCGCGACCGCGCCAAGGCGCTGTTCGGGGCGGAGCACGTGAACGTCCAGCCCCATGCCGGGGCGCAGGCAAACATGGCCGTCTTCCACGCCCTGCTCGAGCGGGGCGACAGGGTGATGGGCCTCGCCCTCGACCAGGGCGGGCACCTGACCCACGGGTCGCCAGTGAACTTCAGCGGCCAGTACTACAGCTTCGTCCCGTACCACGTCGACCGCGAGTCCCACCTGATCGACCTCGACGAGGTGCGGGACCTGGCCCGCGAGCATCGCCCCAAGATGATCGTCACCGGGGCGACGGCCTACCCGCGGCACTGGGACTTCGCCGCATTCCGGGAGATCGCCGACGAGGTCGGCGCCATCCTGATGACCGACATGTCGCACTTCGCCGGCCTCGTCGCCGGCGGGGTCCATCCCAGCCCGGTGCCCCACGCCCACGTGGTGACGACCACGACCCACAAGACCCTCCGTGGCCCGCGGGGCGCCATGATCCTGAGCACCGAGGCCCTGGCCAAGGACATCGACCGGTCCGTCTTCCCCGCCCTCCAGGGTGGGCCGCTCATGCACGTCATCGCCGCGAAGGCGGTCGCCTTCCACCAGGCCATGAGCCCCGAGTTCAAGGCCGATGCCGAGCGCACCGTCGCGAACGCCCGGGCGCTTGGGGCTGCCCTGACCGGGCATGGCGCGACCCTGATGACCGGAGGGACCGACACCCATCTCATGCTCGTCGACGTGACCCCGTTCGGAGTGACCGGCAAGGAGGCTGATCAGGCCCTGGGCGAGGTGGACATCACGGTGAACAAGAACGCGATCCCGTTCGATCCCAACCCACCGATGGTGGCCAGCGGGATCCGAATCGGGACCCCATGCGTCACCGGGCGGGGGATGGGCCCGGCCGAGATGGCGGAGATCGGGGAGCTGATCGTGGCCGGCATTGCGGCCCGGGGCGACGCGGAGGCCCAGGCCGACGTCCGCCGCCGGGTCGTGGCGCTCGCCGAGCGCTTCCCGGTCCCCGGCCTGGCCTGGACCAGGGGCTGAGCGCGGAGGGGCGGTTTTCAGGGGCAGACGCTATACTCGGCCCGGCGTCCGATCGCCCGGAGTTCAGCTGAATGCCCAATTCGAGCCCCGGGCCGGCCAGGATCCTTGGGGAAGTGACCCTGATCATGGCTGTCCCGATGCTCGGCGGCGTGGTCGTCGGCATCGCGCTCGATGCGCAGGCCGGCACCTCGCCGGTTTTTGTGCTCAGCGGCCTCGTGCTCGGAAGCCTGATCTCGGCCATCGGCATCTGGCTCTACATCCGGTCGCGGCGGCCCCGTCCGCCCACCACGGAGCCCGACGCGGGGCCATGAACAACAACTGGGGGATCGCTCTCGACCTCGGGATCCGTCTCGGGGCGTCGGTGATGATCGGCTTCTTCGTGGGCCTCGCCCTCGACAGCCTGCTCGGCACCCGGCCCCTGATGATCCTGGTGGGGACCGCCTTCGGGGTGGCCGCCGCGATGTACACGATCTGGGACGTGGCGCGGCGGGCGATGCGGAAATAGCCATCTGAAGCTGAGGAAGACGCCCTGGTCCACGTCGACATCGCCGCGGAGCCGCTGTTCCAGATCGGCCCATTCGTCTTCACCAACAGCATGGTCGGCGCGCTGCTGGCCAGCGCCCTGCTGCTGATCGCGACCGTCGTCGTCAACCGCCGCGCGGCCCTCGTGCCGGGCCGCTTCCAGACGCTCGTCGAGCTGCCCATCGAGTGGCTGGCCGGGATCGTCCGCGGGACCGGCGGGAAGCGCTGGCGCGAGTTCGTCGGCCTGGTGATCGCGATCTTCCTGTTCGTCCTGGTCGCGAACATGATCGGCCTCCTGCCGGGCGTCGGCGTCGTCGGCTACGAGCACGAGACCGAGCACGGCGAGGTGGTCATCGTCCCCTTCGTCCGGGCCGCCGCCGCCGACCTGAACTTCACCTTGGGGCTGGCGATCATCGCCTTCGTCGCGTTCATCGCCTGGGGGGTCCGGGCCAACGGCATCGGCGGCTACCTGAAGGAGCTGCTCATCGCCGAGCCGGCCTACATGACCCCGCTGCTGACGCCGATCCACATCATCAGCGAGCTGTCGCGGCTGATCAGCCTGTCCATGCGACTGTTCGGCAACGTCTTCGCCGGGGAGGTGCTGCTGGCCGTCATCCTGGCCCTCGTCCCGCTCCTCGTCCCGGTCGTGTTTCTGGGCCTCGAGCTGATCTTCGGCTTCGTCCAGGCCCTGGTCTTTGCCCTGCTCACCATGACCTACATCACCCTGGCCATCGCCGAGCACCGGCAGCACGGGGAGGGGCATGGCGAGGCGTCCACTCATTCGGAGGCCGACCCGGCGCCCGGATCGGCCTGACATCGGAAAGCTCCGCCCCGACCGTGCGGAGCGCGTAGGAGGAATCGAACACCGTGGAGTTCCAGCTTCTCGCCGCCGGTCTCGCCATCGGGCTCGGCACCATCGGTCCCGGCATCGGCATCGGGATCGGCTTCAGCCGGGCCATGGAGGCCATCGGCCGCAACCCGGACGCGTCCGGCACCCTGTTCGTGCCGTACATCCTGGGCCTGGCCCTCACCGAGGCGATGGCCATCTACGCCCTCGTCATCGGCCTGATCCTGATCTTCGCCGTCGGCTGAGACGGGGAAACCGACCATGGCCTTCTTCGAGGCATTCGGCGTCGATCTGTTCAAGCTCGCGTTCCAGATCATCAACTTCCTGGTCCTGCTCTGGCTGCTGAACCGATTCCTGTTCAAGTCCGCCCTGAAGCGGATCGACGAGCGGCAGCAGAGGATCAACCAGGGGTTCGAGGACGCGGCCGCGGCCGCGCGTGACCGCGAGCTGGCCCGGGCCGAGCGGGAGACCGCGCTGGCCGAGGCCCGGCAGGAATCCGAGGCACTCGTGGCCCGCGCCGCCAAGACGGCCGAGGCGACCAGCGCCGAGATCCTGGCCGAGGCCCGCACCTCGGCCGAGCAGCTGCTGGCCCGCGCCCGCGACGAGATCGCGGCCGAGAAGGAGCGGGCGCTGGCCGAGATCCGGGGTGAGGTCGCGGACCTGGCCCTCGATGCGGCCGGCAAGCTCGTCGAGGCCGAGATGGACGCGCCCACCCAGCGGCGGCTGGTCGAGCAGTTCCTGTCCGAGAGCCGGAACTGACCGATGCCCCGCCGCGAGACCGCCGCGCGCCGCTACGCGGAGGCTGCCTTCCAGGTGGCCTCGTCGGACGGCGCCCTGAACCGGTGGCAGGCAGACCTCGCCGTGCTCGGCGAGGCGCTCGCCGTGCCGGAGCTGGCGGCGGTCATGGAGCACCCGGCGATCCCCTACGCGGACAAGGAACGGGTCCTGCGCCGCTCGGTCAGCGACGTGGCCACCGGCCCGATGAACCTCGTCCTGCTGATGATCCGCCGCGGGCGGCCCGGGGCCATCCCGGCCATGCGCCGCCATTTCGAGGAGCTCGTCCTGCGCCAGCGCGGCATCGTGCGGGCGGAGGTTCGGACCGCGCTGCCGCTCGACGAGCGCGACCGGGCCGAGGTCGAGCGCAACCTCGAGCACCTGGCCGGGCGCCAGGTTGAGTTCACCGAAGTGGTCGACCCCAGCCTGATCGGCGGCATCGCCGTGCGCATCGGGGATCGGCTGTATGACGCCAGCGTCCGGGGCCGCCTCGAGCGGCTGCGGGCGCGCCTGACTGCGGTCTGAGGAGTACTGGATGGCCATTCGATCCGACGAGATCACGTCGATCATTCGCAGCGAGATTGCCGGCTTCGCCGAAGGGACCGAGGTCGCCGGCGTCGGCACCATCGTCGAGGTCGGCGACGGGATCGCCCAGGTCTACGGGCTGAGCGGGGCGCTCGCCTCGGAGCTGCTCGAGTTCCCGGGTGGGGTCATGGGGATGGCCTTCAACCTCGAGGAGGAGACCGTCGGGGCCCTGATCCTCGGCGACTACACCGACCTGAAGGAGGGCGACCAGGTCAAGACCACCGGCCGCGTGGTCGAGGTGCCGGTCGGCGACGCCCTGATCGGCCGGGTGGTGGACCCGCTCGGCAACCCGCTCGACGGCAAGGGCGCCATCGAGACGAGCTCGTTCCGACCGGTCGAGCGGATCGCCCCGGGCGTGATCGTGCGCCAGCCGGTGGACACCCCGGTCCAGACCGGGATCAAGGCCATCGACTCGATGATCCCGATCGGCCGCGGCCAGCGCGAGCTCATCCTCGGTGACCGGCAGACCGGCAAGACCGCGGTCGCCCTCGACACGATGATCAACCAGAAGGGCCAGGACCTGATCTGCATCTACGTGGCCATCGGCCAGAAGCTGTCGACGGTCGCCCAGCTCGTCGCCCAGCTCGAGGAGCACGGGGCGATGGAGCACTCGATCGTGGTCGTGGCCGCCGCCTCGGACCCCGCGCCCATCCAGTTCCTGGCCCCGTACGCCGGGGCGGCGATCGGCGAGGAGTTCATGGAGAACGGCCGCGACGCGCTGTGCATCTACGACGACCTCTCGAAGCACGCCTGGGCCTACCGCCAGGTGTCGCTCCTCATGCGGCGGCCGCCGGGCCGCGAGGCGTACCCCGGCGACGTGTTCTACGCCCACTCCCGCCTGCTCGAGCGGGCGGCCCGGATGGCCGAGGACCACGGTGGCGGCTCCCTCACCGCGCTGCCGATCATCGAGACCCAGGCCGGTGACATCTCGGCCTACATCCCGACCAACGTGATCTCGATCACCGACGGCCAGATCCACATGCAGACCGACCTGTTCAACCAGGGCCAGCGGCCCGCGGTGAACGCCGGGCTGAGCGTCAGCCGGGTCGGTGGCAACGCCCAGATCAAGGCCATGCGCCAGGTGGCCGGCGGTCTCCGGCTCGACCTCGCCCAGTACCGGGAGCTCGCCGCGTTCGCCCAGTTCGCCTCCGACCTGGACAAGGCGACCCGCGACCAGCTGACCCGCGGCGAGAAGCTGACCGAGATCCTCAAGCAGCCGCAGTTCGCTCCCCTCTCCGTCGAGAAGCAGGTGGCGATCATCTGGACCGGCACGAATGGCTACCTCGACGACGTGCCGACGCCCAAGATCCGCGATTTCGAGGCCGGCCTGTACCGGTTCCTCGACCAGGGCCACCCGGACCTGCTCCCGACCATCGCCTCCGAGAAGTCCATCTCCGATGCCTCGCGCGACGCCCTCCGGACCGCGGTGGAGGCCTACCGGCGCGACGCCGGCTACGGCACCGATGGAGCCGATGCGATGGCCGGCACCGAGGCGCCGGCTGCGGCAGCGCCCGAGTCCGCAGCGGAGGTGGCTCCCGAGCCGTCGGACCAGGCTGAGCCGTCCGACCTGGCCGACCAGGCAGAGGAGCCGGGGGAGGACGAGTCCGCCTGATGGCCTCCCTCCGCGACATCCGGCGCCGAATCGGCTCGATCCGCAACATCGCCCAGATCACCCGGGCGATGGAGATGGTGGCGGCCTCTCGGATGAAGCGCGCCCAGGAGTCCATCCTCGCCGCCCGCCCGTTCGCGGAGGAGCTCGACGACGTGCTTGCCCGGGTGGCGGCCGCGGTGGACCACACCGAGGAGCCGCTGCTCGCCCGACGGCCGGTGCGGCACATCGCGCTGGTCATGATCACCACCGACCGCGGCTTGGCCGGCGCCCTGAACGCGAACGCGGTCCGCAACGCGCTCCGCTGGGTCGCGGACCGGGCCGGCGACGGGGAGCCGGTTCGGGTGTCGGCCATCACGGTGGGACGCAAGGGCCGCGATTCGCTCCGTCGGGCCGGGATCCCGATCGCGGCCCACTTCCCGCAGTTCGGGGACCGTCCCGTCTTCGCCGACGTCCAGCCCCTGGCCAAGCTCGTCACCGAGGACTTCCTGACCGAGACCTACGACGAGGTGGTGGTCAGCTACAGCGCGTTCATCAGCACGCTCGTCCAGCGCCCCGCCATCAAGAGCGTCCTCCCGGTCCAGGAGCCGGTCCTCGACGAGGGCCAGCGGATCCGGAACGACGAGTACCTGTTCGAGCCCTCGGCCGAGGTGCTGTCCCGCCTCCTGCCCTACTACGTGGCGGTGGACATCTACCGCGCCGTGCTCGAGAACATCGCGTCCGAGCACTCGGCCCGGATGATCGCCATGCGCAACTCGACCGACAACGCCAACGAGCTCATCGGTGAGCTCACTCTCGTCTACAACAAGACCCGCCAGGCCACCATCACCCGGGAGATGATCGAGATCGCCTCCGGGGCCGAGGCCCAGGCGGGCTGAGCCCACCCGACCAGAAGGAGCCCATCCGACCCATGGCAGCCGGCAAGGTGATCCAGATCACGGGACCCGTGGTCGACGTCGAATTCCCCGCGGGCGACCTGCCCAAGATCTACAACGCGCTGACCATCGGCGACCTGACCGTCGAGGTCCAGCAGCACCTCGGCAACAACTGGGTGCGGACGGTGGCGATGTCATCCACCGACGGCCTGGCCCGCGGCGTGGACGCGGTCGACACCGGCGCCCCGATCTCGGTGCCGGTCGGCGAGCCGACCCTCGGCCGGGTGTTTGACGTGCTTGGCCAGCCGATCGACGGCAAGGGCCCGGTCGAGGCCACCCAGACTCTCCCCATCCATCGCGAGGCCCCCACCTTCGAGGACATGGAGACCGAGGCCTCGGTCTTCGAGACCGGGATCAAGGTCATCGACCTGATCGCCCCGTTCAAGCGCGGCGGCAAGGTCGGCGTCTTCGGCGGGGCCGGCGTCGGCAAGACGGTCATCATCCAGGAGCTGATCCGGAACATCGCCGCCGAGCACGGTGGCTACTCGGTGTTCGCCGGCGTGGGGGAGCGCTCGCGTGAGGGGAACGACCTGATCGGCGAGATGCGTGAGTCGGGCGTCATCGACAAGACCGTGATGGTCTTCGGCCAGATGAACGAGCCACCCGGCGCGCGGCAGCGGGTCGGCCTGACCGGGCTGACCATGGCCGAGTACTTCCGGGACCAGGAGGGCCGCGACATCCTCCTGTTCATCGACAACATCTTCCGGTTCACGCAGGCCGGCTCCGAGGTGTCCGCCCTGCTGGGCCGGATGCCGTCGGCGGTGGGTTACCAGCCGACCCTGGCGACCGAGATGGGCGACCTCCAGGAGCGGATCACCTCGACCAAGAAGGGCTCGATCACGTCCCTCCAGGCCATCTTCGTCCCGGCCGACGACTACACCGATCCGGCCCCGGCCACGACCTTCGGCCACCTCGACTCGACGATCCGCCTTGAGCGCTCGATCGTGGAGCTGGGGATCTACCCCGCCGTCGACCCGCTGACCAGCACCTCGACCGTGCTCGACCCGCGGGTCGTGGGGGAGGAGCACTTCCAGGTGGCCCGCGAGGTCCAGCAGACCCTCCAGCGCTACAAGGACCTCCAGGACATCATTGCGATCCTCGGCATGGACGAGCTGTCCGAGGAGGACAAGGTCACCGTGTCTCGGGCGCGGCGCCTCCAGCGCTACATGAGCCAGCCGATGTTCGTGGCCGCCCAGTTCACCGGCCGCGAGGGCAAGTACGTCGAGCGCAAGGAGACGGTCCGCGGCTTCCGCGAGATCCTCGACGGCAAGCACGACCAGCTCCCCGAGCAGGCGTTCTACATGGTCGGCTCGATCGAGGAGGCGGTGGCCCAGGGTGAGCAGATGGCGGCCGCCGGCTGATGACCCTCCGGCTCGAGGTCGTCTCCCCCGACGGCCGGGTGTTCACCGACGACGTGGACATGGTCGTCGTGCCCGGCATCGAGGGGGAGCTCGGGATCCTGCCCCATCACACCCCGCTGGTCACCGCGCTCGGCGTCGGGGAGCTCCGGATCCGCCGCGCCGGGACCGTCCAGTTCATGCTGATCAGCGGCGGGTTCGTCGAGGTCCGGCCCGACAAGGTCGTGATCATGGCGCTTGTCGCCGAGCACTCCGATGAGATCGACGCGGCCAGCGCCGCTGAGGCGCGGCGGCGGGCGGAGGCTGACCTCGAGGAGGTCCACGACCCGGTGGATCTCGCCCGGGTCCGGGCGGCTCTCCAGACGGCGCTCATGCGCGAGCGGATCGCCACGCGACGAGCGAACCGGAGCTGATCTACGCTGCCCCGGTGACGGGCCAGGAGAAGCCGTTCCGCCGGATGCAGGAGTTCCGGAAGATCAGCCGCGACTACCCGTTCATTTGCCCGGTGGACTTCAAGCCCCACCGCGGCTCCCCGCCCGGATCGGACCCGAACCTCGATCCGGAGTTCGTCGCCCGCCATCGCGAGGACGACGGCGACCACTACCTGGGCTGAGCGACCCGTCTCCGTGCTGAGCTGCGAGCAGTGCGGTGCGCGCTCCGGCGCGCTCCCGGTTCGGATCGAGATCGTCCGCGAGAGCGGGCCCATCGGTCCCCCGACGGCGCCCGACCTGGGGGCAAACCCGAACTTCACCCGGCGCTTCGCGTTCTGCTCGAGCGCCCACCTGTACGACTGGCTCCGCGAGCATCGGTACATGCTCTGCAACCGCCAGCCAACGGCGGTCGAGGAGGGCATGCAGCCGCTCCTGCCGTCGCGCCACATGGGCGGCCGGCTGGGGCTGTGCGACGGCCACCACCTGGGCGGCCACGAGTGGAAGGAGGCCTGGCCCGCCTAGGGCCGCGAGCCGATGGAGCGCTTCGTGATCGAGGGCGGCGTCCCCCTCCGCGGCGAGGTCCGGGTGGCGGGCGCCAAGAACGCGGTCCTGAAGATGATGGCGGCCGCCATCCTGACCGATGAGCCGGTTGTCCTCCGCAACGTCCCCCGGATCAGCGACGTCGCGATCATGCGCGAGACGATGGCCGACATCGGCTTCGCCTGGACCGATGTCGACGAGCACACGCTCGAGCTCCGGTCACGCGGCCCGGAGTGGCTCTTCGTCCCGCTCGAGGCGGCGATGAAGATGCGCTCCTCGTTCATCCTCCTCGGCCCGCTCCTGGCCCGCCACGGGCGGGTGATCATCAGCAACCCGGGTGGCGACCGGATCGGCCGCCGGCCGGTGAACCTCCACGTGGACGCGATGCGGACGCTGGGGGCGCAGATCGACTACCGGAACGGGTACTACTTCGCCCGCGCGGACCGGCTCCGCGGCGCGCGGATCGCCTTCCCGTACGTGACCGTGATGGGGACCGAGAACGCCCTGCTGGCCGCGTGCCTGGCCGAGGGGACGACCGTGATCGAGAACGCGGCCCAGGAGCCGGAGGTGGACGACCTGGTGGCCATGCTCACCGCCATGGGCGCCCGGATCGCGCGGACCGCACCGCACGTCATCGAGGTGGAGGGCGGGGAGGCGCTCTCGGGGGTGGAGCACAGCGTCATCGGCGACCGGATCGAGGCCGGGACCTTCGCGGTGGCGGCGGCGGCCACCGGCGGGGAGGTCCGGATCGGGGGCTTCGACCCGGGCCACCTGGGGGCCTTCCACGCCGTCCTCGAGCAGATGGGCGTGGAGCACGAGCCGTTCGACGGACCCGGCGGGCCTGGCCTGCGGGTGCGCGGCGGCGCCCCTGGCGAATATCGGCCGGCATCGGTCGAGACCGAGCCATACCCGGGCCTGGCGACCGATCTCCAGGCGCCGCTCGCGGTGCTCATGACCCAGGCGGGCGGCGAGAGCATGATCCACGAGACGATCTACTCCGACCGCCTCGAATACACCGCCGAGCTGGTGAAGATGGGCGCCGAGATCGAGGTCACCGACGCGACCCACGCCCGGGTCGTGGGACCGACCCCGCTCCATGGGCGGACCGTCCAGATCCCCGACCTCCGGGCCGGGGCCACGCTGGTCCTGGCGGCGCTGGCCGCCGAGGGCACGAGCACGATCACCGGCGTCGAGCACGTCGACCGGGGCTACGAGGCGTTCGAGGCCAAGCTCGTCGGGCTCGGGGCGCGCATCGGACGGGTGGCCGACTGACCCTCGAGGTGCGGCCGATATACTCCGGGCCCAGCCCGCTTCCTTCGATCGGCCGCGCATGAAGATCGGCATCGACCTCGGCACCGCCAACATCCTCGTCTACGTCCAGGGCAAGGGCGTCGTCCTGAACGAGCCCTCGGTCGTCGCCATCTCGGAGGACGAGAACCGCCTCGTGGCGGTCGGCGAGGAGGCTCGCGAGATGATCGGCCGGACGCCCGGGAACGTTCGGGCTATCCGCCCGATGCGCGATGGGGTCATTGCCGACTACCTCATCACCGAGGCCATGCTTCACTACGTGATCAACAAGGTCGCCCGCGTCCGCCTGTTCCGCCCCGACGTCATGATCAGCGTGCCCTCGGGCGTGACGAGCGTCGAGAAGCGGGCCGTGCGGGACGCCGCCCTGAAGGCCGGCGCCCGGGACGCGTTCCTGATCGAGGAGCCCCTGGCGGCGGCCATCGGGGCCAACATCCCGATCAGCGGGCCGGCGGGGAACATGATCATCGACATCGGCGGGGGCACCACCGAGGTGGCGGTCATCGCGCTGGGCGGGATCGTCGTGTCCGAGTCGGTCCGGGTGGGCGGCAACCGCTTTGACGAGGCCATCGCCGGCTACATCCGGCGCAAGTACAACCTGATGATCGGGGAGCGGACGGCCGAGGAGGTGAAGATCCGGATCGGCTCTGCGCTGCCGCTCGACGAGCCGCTGACCATGGAGGTCAAGGGGCGTGACCTGATCGCCGGCCTGCCGCGGACGATCCCGCTCTCGAGCGGGGAGGTCACCGAGGCCATCGAGCAGCCGCTCCAGCAGATCATCTCGGCGGTCCGCAGCGTCCTCGAGCAGACCCCACCCGAGCTGGCCAGCGACATCATCGACAAGGGGATGGTGATGTCCGGCGGCGGCAGCCTCCTCCGCAACCTCGACGGCCTGCTGACCCAGGTGACCGGGATCCCGTGCCACGTCGCCGAGAACGCGCTGAACTCGGTCGCGGTGGGCACCGGCCGTGCCCTCGAGCAGTTCGGGACCTTCCGCAAGAGCCTGGTGAGCTCGTGACCACCGCGGTGGCGATCCCGGCCGCCGTGCGCGAGGCCACCGGCGGCGATGGCCACACGCTCGCCTTCGCCGACTTCCACTGCCACACCCGGTTCAGCCCCGACTCGCGGCTCGATGAGGACCGGTTCGTCACCCTCGCCGTCGAGCGTGGGCTCACCCACGTGGCCGTCACCGACCACAACACGATCGACGGGTCGGTGGCGGTTCGCGCCAAGGCCGCCGAGCTGGGCCTCGACGACCGGTTGACCGTGATCCTGGGCGAGGAGGTCTCGAGCGCCGACGGCGAGATCGTGGGCGTGTTCATCCAGGAGACGGTCCCGCGCGGGATGACGGCCGAGGCCACCGCCGACGCGATCCGCGAGCAGGGCGGCCTGGTGTCGGTCCCGCACCCGTACGACCCGTTCCGGCGGTCCCACATCACGCCCGACGCGCTCGATCGGCTGGCGGCGACCGACCGGATCGACATGCTCGAGGTCTTCAACAGCCGGGTCACCCTGGGTCGCCACAACCAGGAGGCGGCCGAGTTCGCCGCCCGCCACGGCCTGCCGGGGATCGCCTGCTCGGACTCCCACACGGCCATGGAGGTGGCGATGAGCTTCAACGCGCTGGCGACCTTCACGACGGCCGCCGAGCTCAAGGCCGCCCTCCCGGGCAACGAGTGGCACGGCAGCCGGACGACGAAGCTGGTCCACCTCGGCACCCGCTGGGCGGTGGCCTCGAAGTGGATCGGTCGCCAGGCCGGGCAGGACCGATGAGCGAGGAGCCGCACAAGCACTCGGTGTACGAAGCCTCCGAGTTCCTGGGCGCTCCCGCCGGCGAGGCGATTCCCGAGAGCGACGTGTCGCTGGCCAAGCGGTTCCTGAACGTGCGGACGATCGGTTCGCTGGTGTTCGCACTGGTCCTCCTGTTCCTCCTCTTCCGGGTCGTCCTGGGCATCGACTTCGGGGCGACCATCGACCTCATCCGGGGCGCGGACCCGACGCTCCTGGTGGCGGCCCTGGTGGTCTACTACCTGACCTTCCCGCTTCGCGGCGGGCGGTGGTGGTACATCCTCGGCAAGGTTGGGACGCACATCCGGTACTGGGTCGCCACCGAGATCCTGTTCCTGTCGTGGTTCGTGAACTGCCTCGTCCCGGCCAAGCTGGGCGACCTGTACCGGGCGTACCTCCTGAAGGGGAACTTCGGCGGATCGGCGTCCCGGACGGTGGGCACGATCTTCGTCGAGCGGATCGCCGACATCGTCATCATCTTCGGGCTGGCGCTGGCGGCCGGCTTCTGGAGCTTCCGGGGACGGCAGCGACCGGAGGTCGACTTCATCTTCGTCGCCGCGTTCCTGCTGGTCGCCCTCCTTCTGACCCTGCTCCTCGTCCTCCGGTTCGCCGGCCAGCACCTCGAGCGCTTCCTGCCCGGCCGGGTGGAGGGCTTCTACACTCGCTTCAGGGAGGGGAGCACCGCGGCCCTGACGCCCCGGGCGGTGAGCCTCATCGGCACGGTGACCGTGGTCATCTGGCTTGCCGAGGGGCTCCGGGTCTTCTTCGTCATCAAGGCGCTCGACCTGCCCGACGTCCAGCTCGGGATCTCGGCCGCGGTGTTCGTAGCCCTCGTGGCCGCGCTCCTGACCGCCATCCCGCTGACCCCGGCCGGCATCGGCTTCGTGGAGGCCGGGATCGTGGCCGCCCTGTCCCTGTACGGGGTCAGCCCCGAGTCGGCGGTCGCCGTGGCCCTCACCGACCGGGCCATCTCGATCCTGTCCGTCATCGTGCTCGGCGGCATCGACTACGTCCGCAGCCCGCTCGTCCGGCGGGCCCATCGGGCCGGTCTCGGGAGCCCGCCCACCCAGGAACCGCTGACCGGCACCTGACCCGGGTACCTTCGTCCCATTGAGGCTCACGCCCCCGGAGGCGATCCTGCGGGTGCGCGCACGCACCACCCGCACCCGTGGGTGGACGCGCCGTACGAGCCTCGTGGATGACGCTCCAGACGCCTCGATCCTTCAACAGCTGGCTTCGCGGCCAGCTCAAGGAGAAGAAGATGAGCCAGCGGCAGCTGGCGCTCCAGTCCGGGGTCGATCATTCGACCATCTCCCGGCTGATCAAGGGTGACCGGATGCCCTCGCTCGGGACGGCGACCAAGCTCGCCCGCGGACTCCGCGAGATCCAGGACGAGTCCGAGGGGCCGACCTACTTCGCCGGTCTGGCCGCCCGCCAGATGCTGCCCACCAGCCGCGTCGAGTACGCCCTCCGCGGCGACGAGCTCCTGACCGAGGCCGATGTTCGTGAGCTCATGCAGGCCTACATCGCGGCCCGCTCGCGCCGCCTGCGCCCGGGCATGACCAACGGGGGCTCCCACTCCGGCCCGAACGGGGACGGCACCACCCCGTCCTCGAAGGTGCGCACCGGGGCCTGACCCGTTTCCGGGGGAAGGCCGTCTGCTAGCGTGTCGGCGTGGACGAGCCCGTCGACGACCAGGCCACCGAGGACCTCCCCGACGACGCCCCGGCCGGATCCGGCCCGGACCTGCTCACGATCGGACTCCTCGTCTTCTTCATCGCCCTGATCGCGATCGTCGCCGCCCTGCTGCTCCTGCCCCTCCTGAACCCGTGAGCGCCTAGCGGGCGACGACCGGGTCGATGAGCCCGTGCTTCCCGTCCGCCCGTCGGTACACCACGCTCACCCGCCGCGTCTTCGCGTTCAGAAACACGAAGAAGGCGTGGCCCAGCTCCTCCATCCGGGTGATCGCGTCCTCCGGGAACATCGGGACCATGTCGAGGCGGGTGATCTCGACCACCTCCGGTTCGTCGGCCGCCGTGTTCGTGGTCGAGCGTGCGCGTCCACCCGCGACTTCAGGGGCGGCCGGGGCACGGCGGCTGCTTCGCACTCGCTCCTTGGCCCGCACCAGCTGGCGCTCGAGCTTGTCGAGAACCGCGTCCACCGCCGCCATGGGCGTGGCGCCGGTCGAGGTGGAGCGGATGGTCGTGACGTGGGTCACCAGGGTGATGGCGGCCACGTGGGCGGCGCCGGCGGCCCGGGACGCCCCGGCCGTGAGCTCGACCGTGGCATGGGCCGGTGGGTCCGCGAGCCGGTCCAGGCGCTGGAGCTTGCGCTCGATCCGCTCCCGGAGCCGATCGTCGAGGTGGAGGTGACGGGCGTGAAGCGTGGTCTGCACAGCCGGTCTCCGCGGTCGCAGGTCGCCCTACGGTAGCACCTGCCCTCTGGACCCGAGCCGATCAGACCTCCCGCGCCAGCGCGAACCCGTAGACCGCGGCCGCGCCGGCCTCGCGGAGGATCACGGCGCACGCCTCGAAGGTCGCGCCGGTGGTCAGGATGTCGTCGACGAGGACGACGACTGGCGGTGCCGGACCGGGGAGGACGGCCATGGCGTCGCGCAGGTTGCGGACCCGGGTCGCCCGGTCGAGCCCGTGCTGGCGCTCGGTCGCGCGGCGCCGGACGAGCAGCGGCCAAACCGGCAGCCTGGCCTCCTGGCCCAGGGCGAGGGCCAGCAGGTGGGCCTGGTTGTAGCCGCGCTCACGCTCCCGGGACCGATGGAGCGGCACCGGGACCAGCGGGCCCGGCCCGCTCACCCCGAGGAGCCGGCGAAACGCCGGCTGGGCTCGACGCGCCAGTGGATCGGCCAGGTGCCGCCCGCCGCCGTACTTCAGCCGTCGGATGATCCGCTGCGCCTCGTCGCGGTGGGCGAAGGCGGCGACAGCGACCACGAACGACTCCCCGACCACGACGCCCGGATCCGGGGCGAGGAACCGGTCGGCCGGATCCCACGGACGGCGCAGCGCGGAACGGCAGGCGGAGCAGATGGCGTCGCCATAGCGTCCGCACCCGGCGCACGAGGGGGGCAGGAGGACTTCGAGGAGGCCCACGAGCCCCAGGATGGCCCCAAGCCCTTACGGGACCGCTACGGGCGGCTTACGAGCCTTCTGGAGCCACCGGCTCGCGGGCCAGCTGGTCGCCGACGGCGGTGGCGGTGCCGGCCACCGACCCAGCCGGCAGCTCGACGCAGTCCCTCGCGCCGCGGGCCCACAGGACCGCTCGCCAGGGGCGCAGCTGCTCGACGACGCGCACCACCCGGTCGTCGGCGTCCACGAACACCGCATCGATCGCGTAGCCCATGAAGAACATGTGGATCGAGGGCGAGCGCTCGATCCAGAGCCCCTCCCCGGCGGGCAGCGAGGCGGTCCCGAGCAGGCCGACCGTCCGGTCACGCATCGAGCGTGCCATCCGGCAGCGCTCGGCCAGGACCGTTCCCCGAGCCGGGTTGGACACCCGGACCCACTCCGCCACCCGGCTCAGGCCTCGTCAGGCGGGACGGGCTCGGCCGGCAGCCGGATCCGGACCACGGTGCCTTCGTCGTCCCCGTCGAGCTCGATCGCCCCGCCCATGGCCTCCATCAGGCCGCGCGCGGCGTACAGGCCGATCCCGCTTCCGTCGGGCGCCGCCCGGCGCGCCTCGTCCGAACGGAAGAACTGCTCGAACGCGCGAGCACGAACCGCCGGGGTCATCCCCCGTCCCCGGTCGGTGACCGCCACCTGGAGCCACTCCCCGTCGCCGGCCCCGTCCGCCGGCCCGACCCGGACCGCAATCTCCGACCCGCCCGGCGAGTACTTCACCGCGTTGTCGAGGATGGCCCACAGGACCTGCTCGAACCGGTCCGGGTCGCCGACCGCCAGCTGCATCGGTCCGTCGGTTTCCAGCGAGAACGGCCGATCCGTCGCGCGCAGCGCCTCCCAGGTGCGTTCGACGATGGGCTCGACCCGGAACACCTCCTGGCGCGGCTCGAGGGCTCCGGCGTCGAGCCGGGAGACGGCCAACAGCTGGCCGACCATCCGGCGCAGCCGATCAGCCTGGTGAGCGATCGCCTCGAGGTCGGAGCGGCCCTGGTCGCTGAGCTCGGCCTCCTCGCCGATGCCGGCCGCCAGGGCCCGGATGCCGGTCAGCGGCGTCTGGAGGTCGTGCGTGATCCCGCGCAGGAAGTCGCTCTGGACCGCCGCCAGCCGGTTCAGGGCATCGGTCTGGCGCTGGAGGCGGGCGTAGAGGACCGAGTGCTCGAGCGCCGATGCCGCCGCCTGGGCGATCAGGCTCAGGAGGTCGCGCTCGGCGGGGGTGGGCTCGGCGCGGCCCTCCCAGGGGGCCAGGAGGAAGCCGGAAAGGTCCTCGCCGCTCGAGGTGTCCACCACGACGACCGCCCCCCACGGGCCGACGAGATGGCGCGGCTGGAGGCGCGCCGGCTCGCCGGTGACGGCGGCCCATTGCTCGAGCTCGTCCACGGCCCGGACCGGCTTCGACGGATCGTCGCCGTAGACGCCGGGCGGGAGCGCGTCGGCGTCGGTCGCCGGCAGGATGACGAGCTGCCAGGTCGGGTCGCCGGTGACCTGCCGGGCGACGGCCACCACCCGCGCGGCGACCTCCGCCGGCCCGCCGGTGATCGGGGCGGCGGCCACGTCCGCCGCCAGCGTGGCGATCTGTCGGTTGCGCTCGTCGAGGGCGGTCCGCAGCTGGCGCTGGGCGGTCCGCAGCTCCTCGTCGGCCCCGTCCCGGCCCGCACCCGGCTCTCCGCCTCGGGTGGCGAGGGCCACGACCTCCTGGAGGTCGCGCGAGACGGCCCGGGCCGTCCAGCCGGCCACGATCCCGGCCCACGCCAAGGTGCCGAGCCCGACGATCAGGAACGCGGTGCCGACCCCGACCTCCGCGACCCACGCCTCGGCGAAGGCAAGGACCAGGGCCAGGGCGGCCAGCGCCGGCAGGGCGACCACCGTGATGACGGCGAAGAGGCGGAGCGCCGGCTGCCCGAGGTCCACTCGCGTCCGAGTCAGCGGGGTGCGCGAGCCGCAGACGCGGCGAGGCCCCCGAGGCCGTTCATGGAATCCATGATACGGAGTCTCGAGGGCCTCCCCTCACCGATGCGCCCCCCGTGGACGCACCGGGCTACGGGACGACGAGGTGGACCGGGTTCCCGCGCAGGGTCACCTGCCAGGTGGTCAGGTCGAAGGCGTTGTCGGCCGGTGTGCCCCCCATCGAGTACTCGATCTTCCACCAGTTCTGGTCCCCGGCGGTCGGGGCCGTGCCGTCGTAGTCGCTGGGGATGACGACCACGATCGTCAGCCAGCAGCCGCCGAACTTCTGAGACCCACCGGTGTTCGCGACGATGTAGGGGTCACCGGCCCCTTCACCATTCGGCCACGTGACCGTGTTGGGCGGATTCACGTTGCCATCGTTCTGCCCGGTGCAGTTGTTTGCTCCGGATGCGTTCGCCGTGGCAGCCCAATCGAGCGGGGCGTCGACGTAGCTCCCGTGGTAGGGCACCTTCACCCGCAGCGTGGCCGGGAGGGCGGCCGTGTCGCCAGGATCCCACAGGCGGATCTCCACGCTCTTGCCGGCATGGATGGGATCGATCTCGGCCAGGTAGAACGTCGCGGCGCCTCCACCGAGGAGCGGGGTGAACGCCTCCATGGCGCCCAGGCCGAACACGCGAGGCGCATTCGGGCAGACGCTGCCGCCGCACCAGGCCCGCGTCCAGATCGAGAACGAGTTGTGCCCGTTCGCGTTGTCCTGGGCGGTCGCGTTGAGCGGATCGGTGGACCGGGTATGGAGCCGATAGGTGTTGCCGCCCAGCATCGGCAGCCTGGGAGAGGCCGCATAGTTGTCTGGGCCGTTGTTGTCGAGCGGGTGTGGCTGCTCGCCGGACGCTGGGACCTCCTCGGCCGCGTTTCCGGTGACGTACGGCTGCATCGGATACCAGCGGTTGTGCCAGTAACGGCCGCTATTCAGGCCCACGCCACCGGTGCCCCAGGTGCACGAGGTGCCCACCGGTCCCGACCCGCTGCCGAACAGGGTGTCGTCATCGGCCTGGATGTTCGCGAAGATGCTGTGCGCCCGGGAGACCGGGTTCAACGCCGTGTCGTCGTTCAGGTCGAACGGCGTGTTCCGCGTGTCCCACAAGGTGTAGAAGGCGCTCGTGGCGGCGGTCGAGCCACCGAAGTAGCGGTCACCGGTCCCGTACTGGCCGCCCGTGTCGGTGGCGCAGAACGGCGCGTCGTAGATCCACACCTCGCCCTCGGTGGCGCCCGCGGGCATCTCGATGGCGTAGTTGTAGTACAGGTTGGGGTTGTACTCGTTGTTCTGCGGGTTGGTTCGTGGGTTCCACTTCGGCAGGTACGCGTCGCCGTTGATCTTCTCGGCGCCCTGGTTGATGAACGTCCCCCACAGGCCGCGGGCGTTCAGCGTGTCGTTGTACGGGCTGACGACGTTCGGGTCAGGCACCCACGTGTAGGTGTGGTAGTGGATGACCACTTGGACCATGTCCACGTAGACCTCGCCGGCGACCGGTGCCGAGGGTGGCGTCTGGCCGGCCGGCCCGGGGTTGCGGATGCCGCTGGCCGGGGCGCCGGCATCCAGCTCCTGGCACCGCGTGGCCGCCGTTGCGCCTGCCGGGTCCATGTTCCACACACGGACGCGGAAGTTGCTGCTCGTGATGTCGCCCTGCGGCCACGAACCTCGCCCCCAGAGGTCACTCGCACTTCCGAGCGTCACGTATGGGGTGCCGCCGGTGGGCTCCACGCCCGTCAGGTTGACGAGCTTGTCTCCAGCGCCGCCCGTGTTGTTCGTGCCGCCCGATCCGCTCGCTCCCCACATCAGGTCCACGCGGATCTGGCAGCCCTGCGAGTCGTCGGCAAAGCTCTCGACCCGGACCTCGATGCCGTCGACGACGTGGCCCGGGTAGGCCGGCGCCCCCCCGCCCGGGTTCGGCGGGTTAGCCGGGAACGCGAAGCCGAAGTCGTTCAGGCAGGCCCGGTCATTGATCCGCGCAGACCGGATCCACTGGTTGTCTGACGAGGCCACCCGGTTGTCCTGCTGCGGCGCGGCGCCGGCCACCGGGAAGTTGCCCCACTGGGCGAGCGCGGCGGTGTTGCAGCTGTCGGCATTGTTGTTCTGGTTCGTTCCTGGCGGAGTGGCCGTGCTCGATGAGAGGACGTTGCGCGGGAAGAGCGGACCCAGGGTCGTCGTCGGGTTTGGCTGCCAGACGCCGCCATCTGGCGTGCGCAGCTGGCCGAAGACGCCGTAGTAGTTCTCCGGGCTGCCCATCGGGACGGGCAGGATGAACTCGGCCTTCGAGTCACGCGTGATGCGCAGCGTGTCGAAGCCGAAGATCTGCATGAAGAAGGTGTCGATGTTGGTCTGCACCCGGACGAGCATCCGGCGCGGGTCGCTCGGGTCCGGTCGAGCCCAGACGTCGACCGCCTGACCGGACTGCTGGCCCGCGTTGTTCGTCGAGTCCTGGTAGCCGTTCAGGTCGGACTCCTCGAGCGCCGAACTGCCGGCCAGGCCGACCGCGCCCGGCAGGTGGACGACGCCGGCGAGGGCGGCGGCATCGGCCGCGCGCTGC
>DATBIW010000106.1:0-2097 GCA_036556745.1 Candidatus Limnocylindria bacterium
TCGAGCACGACCGCGACCACCGCGGGTTTCAGGCCGTAGAAGAGCGCGGCGACGAGCGGCACACTGCCCCACGCGACGTAGATCCACGAGAGCCCGAGCAGGATGAAGACCGACGGCAGGACGAATCCGATGCCCGCGACGAGCCCACCGCGCGTCCCGTGCAGGAGCCAGCCGATGTACACGGCGAGCTGCTGCGCTTCCGGCCCCGGCAGGAGCATGCAGAAGTTGAGCGCGTGGAGGAAGCGGTCCTCGGAGATCCAGCCCCGCTTCTCGACCAGCTCGCGATGCATGATGCCGATCTGGCCGGCCGGCCCGCCGAAGGAGATCCAGCCCAGGAGGGTCCAGAAGCGGAACGCCTCGCCAAACCGCGGGGATTCCGCCGGCTCAGGCCGTTCCACAGAACTCGATCGCCGCACGGGAAAGGATGTCGGCCAGCTGCGCCACCGAGGCGATGTCGACCCACTCGACCGCGGCGTGGGCGCCGGCGCCGGTCGGACCCATGACGACCGTGTCGACGCCGGCCGCGCCCAGAAGCGCCGCATCCATCCAGTACGGACGGCCGACGAACGGAGGGCGGCGCCCGAGGACCGTGGTGGCCGCGCCAGCGAGCGCGTTCGTGATGGGGCGATCGGCGCCCGACTCGAAGGGATCTCGCGCGAGGGTCGTGACCGCATCGGCGTTGAAGGAAGGGTCTTCCTCGTGGAGCCGGTCGAGGAGGGCAAGGATCTCCGCGAGCGCCTCGTCCGCGCTTTCCCCCGGTACCGTCCGCCGCTCGATCGTCAGCCGGCAGCGGTCCGCGTACGTGCTGGGACCACTGCCGCCCTGGAGGACAGCCGCGTGCAGGGAGGGCGGGCCAACGAGCGGATGGGGCGCCCTCGCGCGGAGCTCCCGCTCCAGTGCATCCAGGCGGGCCAGGAACCGGCCCATCCGCAGGTTGGCGTCGATCCCTTCCTCGAAGCGGCTCCCGTGTGCGGCGCGTCCCTTCGTCGTGACCTCGAACCACGCGAACCCCTTGTGGGCGAGGCAGATCTCGAGCTCGGTCGGCTCGGTGACGATGGCCGCGTCGGGGACGACCGCGGTGAGGACGTCCGCCATCCCGAGGCTCGCCACCTCCTCGTCGGCGACCGCGGCCACGATCACGTCGCCGGCCAGGGCCCGGCCGTCCTCGATCAGGCGCCGGACGGCTGCCAGACAGGCGGCGAGGCCGCCCTTCATGTCGTAAGCACCCCGGCCGTAGAGCCGGCCGTCCCGCACGACCGGCTCGAACGGTCGCTCCATGCCTTCGACGCCGACCGTGTCGAGGTGGGCGTAAAGCATCAGCGACGGGCCCTGCCCGGTCCCGGCCAGGGCTCCGAGGACGCTGACTCGCCCTGGATCGGGCTCCCGCCGCTCGACCCGAAGGCCGGCCTCCTCGAGGCGGCGGGCGACCAGGTCGGCGAGCCTGGCCTCGCTGGTCCGGCCGGCCGTGAAGGCCGGGTTGACGGACTCGACCGCGACCAGCTCGGTCAGCAGGGCGGTAATCGCTTCAATCGACGTCGGCATGCCGGCTCGCTCCCCCTCTCGAGGGGCCATCTTGCTGGCCCGAAGCAACTGTGATACAATCGTTATAATGAATGATACAGTTGAATCAAAACGTCAAGGGGGTCGGTGGCTGGTCCTGACCCACCAGATCCCGCCCGAACCGGCCTACTTCCGGGTCCGGGTCCGGCGCCGACTGGCCGGGATCGGCGCCATCCCGCTCAAGAACTCGGTCTACGTCCTACCGGAAAGGGATGACACCCGCGAGGACTTCGAATGGCTGCTCCGGGAGATCGTCCGTGACGGCGGCGAGGGGTCGCTGGCGGTGGCCAGGTTCGTCGACGGTTTCACCGACCGGCGACTCGAGGCGGCCCTGAAAGCGGAGCGCGACGCCGCCTACGCCGAGCTGGCGGAAGCGGCCACCCGTGCCCGCGAGAGCCTGGCCGGGCCGTCGGCGGACGATGGAGCGCCCCGGCAGGCGGCCGAGAGCCTGCCTCGCCTGGTACGGAAGCTCGACGAAATCCGCGAGATCGATTTCCTGGGTGCGCCGGGGCGGGAAGAGGCGGAGCAGGCGCTGGC
>DATBIW010000107.1:0-15521 GCA_036556745.1 Candidatus Limnocylindria bacterium
CATCGAGGGGGCCCTTACGGCCCTCACGGTCCGCGACGGATGGGCGCCGGCATCGGTCAACCTCGAGGCTCCGGAGGAGGAGATCGCCACCCTCCTGCCCGGGCTCATCCGCGATCCCGCCGGTCAGCCGGGCCGATACGATCGCGTGCTCTCGACCTCGTTCGGGTTCGGCGGGCTGAACGCCGCGATGGTCCTCGGCCAGCCCGCCAGCCGGTAGGTGGCGACCGAGGTCCTCAGCCGCCGGGCGCTGAACCGCGCCCTGCTCGCCCGCCAGGGGCTGCTGGCCCGCGAGGCCGTGGGGGCGGCCGAGATGGTCGAGCACCTCGTCGGCCTCCAGGCCCAGGAGCCGCATGATCCATACGTCGCGCTCTGGTCCCGGACAGAGGACTTCGACCCGGCCACGCTGTCGGACCTGCTCGAGGATCGGCACGCCGTCCGCACCCAGTTGCTCCGGGCCACGATCCACCTCGTGACCGCGCGCGATGCGCTCGTCATGCGGTCCGTCCTCGCCCCGGTGCTCGAGCGGCACATGTCGGCCGGAAGCCTATACGGCGGACGTCTCCGGAAGGCTGGCGTGGAACCAGCCGAGGTGGCGGCGGCCGGACGCGAGCTGCTCGAGTCCGAGCCGCGGACCCGGGCCGAGCTCCGGACGCTCCTCGGACCACGCTGGCCCCAAGCCGATCCGACCGCGCTGGCCCAGGCGGTGACCTATCTCGTCCCGAACGTCCAGGTCCCGCCGCGCGGGTTGTGGCGCCGGGCCGGACAGGCCCGGTTCGCGAGCCTCGAGTCGTGGCTGGGCCGTCCGCTGGATCCGGACGCCGCGCCGGACGAGCTCGTCAGGCGCTACCTCGCCGCCTTCGGCCCGGCGACCGCCGCCGACGTCCGGGCCTGGTCCGGCCTCCCGGGGGCAGCCGCCATCCTCGATCGCCTCCGGCCGCGACTCCGCGCGTTCCGTGACGAGTCCGGGCGGGAGCTGCTGGACGTGCCCAACGGGTCACTGCCGGATGCCGACACGCCGGCCCCGATCCGCTACCTGCCGGTGTACGACAACGCGCTTCTCGCCCATGCGGACCGTGGCCGGATCGTCGACGAGGCCCACCGCCGCCGGGTGCTCCAGCTCGACATGATCAGCTTCGGGTCGGTGCTGGTCGACGGCTTCGGCCAGGCGATCTGGCGCATCGAGCGAGATCGCGCCCGAGACGCGGCCACGCTTGACGTGGCGCTCCTCGAGCCCCTCGAGCCGTCCGACCTGGCCGAGGTCGAGGCCGAGGGAGCTCGCCTGTTGACCTTCCTCGAACCGTCCGTCGGGACCCGCGAGGTCCGGATTCGGCACCTTTCCACCGCCTGACGGCGACCTGTCCACCCGGCGCGGGTCGGTGGAAAGGAATGTGGAAAAGTTGGTGGACATCACCCCTTCCGACGGTCGATGCCGACCCATACCATTCCGCGCCGACGCCTAGCATCCCATCCCAGTTCGTCATCGGTCCTGCTGCATTCATCGAGTCGCCTCCTGACCGTGCTGGAACCCGACACCTCTCCTCCGGACGCCGACGCTCCCTCGGGGCCGCCAGCCGAGACCGATATGCCCGGTTCGCCGCCGCCCGAGATCGCCGAGTTCATCCGGTTCTGCCACCGGCGCCGGCCGCGGGCCTGGCCCGACCTGTACGACGAGATGTGGGTCGTCGCCGCTCGCCGTGAGTTCAACGGGTGGGGGTTCGAGCAGCTCGAGGCTTACGGGGTGACCTTCTCCCTGTTCGAGATGCCGCGCCTGGCCGGATGGGTCCGCCAGGTCCTCGACGGGCTGCCGGAGACGCCAGAGCCGATCCTTATCGGGCCGATCGGCACCTGAGCCGCCCGGTCGGGCCCGACCGGTCGGGGCTGAGCGCCGAATCGTCCGACCCGATCAGGCGAGGCCTTCCGCCGGGCCGAAATCGGTCACATCACCGGAGCGAGGCCGCCCGGAGGCCGATCGGAGTTATCCACGGAGGCCGTTTTGAGGCCTCCAGATATCCACAAATCCGGCGTCAAAACGCCGTCGCGAGCCGCTCAGTACGTGTGGCGGCGCGCCATCTCCCGCTCGATGAGCTGCTCCATGAGCAGGTACTTCTCGATCCGCCGCCGGAGCTCGTTGGCCTCGGGCGTGTAGAGGTGGACGTACTGCTGGAGCTGGAGCGACAGCTTCCGGGAGGTGATCCGGGCGTGGTCGAGGTTGCGCCGGAGAAGGGTCTGGTCCATCCGGCGGAGGTGCTCCGGGTTCAGCAGGTCCTCATCGCGGAGCAGCCCCTTGTCGATCTCGAGCTGGGTCGGCTGGAGCGACGGCGGGGGAGCGCCCGCGGACTCATCGGCCATTGCCAGCCAGTCTAGCCTGTCTATCCTTGTCCGAGTCCCCGTAGCTCAGTGGACCAGAGCGGCTGCCTTCTAAGCAGCGGGTCGCAGGTTCGAATCCTGCCGGGGACGCCACTTCGCCGGCGGCCGGGAACGGGCCGAATGGCACTTCCCTGTTGCCTGATGGCGGCGGCACGATCGATCCGAGCAAAGACGTAGATCAGCGGATCGAACGATGGGCAACGAGGCGCCGATCCGGCTCGAGGATGGCTGGGTGGTCTGCGACGGCGCGATGCACCCGATGACCGGCGGGCTGGTGGACTGCCCGCTCGGCCTGGTGCGCTTCGGCCGTTGCCTCTCCTGCCACCTCCTCGAGTACTCGTCGCGCGAGCGGTCGAGGGCGGAGTGGTGCGAGGCCGGTCCGGACGGCGAGCCGGCGGACCTGGTGGGAGCGGGTCTGGCCTAGCAGGTCACGTGGAGGACAGCCGCCACTGAGCCGATCTCGGCCTCGGCCAGCAGCGCGCACGCCTCGGCCGTCGGCTTGGCGATGATCGTCACTCCGCGGGCGGCGGCTGCCTGGTAGAGGTCCTCGCTGATCGGGAGCTGACCACTGGCGCCGGTGCCGACCACGAGGCTCGGCGCCGACCACGGAATCGCCTCGTTCGGCGTGAGCGGGGTATGGCCGTACTCGGCCCGGCGCGGCTTGGACGGGCCCTTCTTCCGCCGACGCACGTGACCGCCCTCCACCACGACATCGTGCTCGTAGACCTGGCCGTCGATCTCGACTGCACCGAACCCGAGGTACCGGAACCGGGCGCCCACCTCGACCTCAGCGGGTGACGCTCAGGATCACGGGCGTCGGACCGGCCTGGACGGCCTCGAAGTCGGCCCGGGTCCGGATCCCGTGGTAGCCCTCGGCCACCACGAGCTGGCCGGTGACCCCGCCGAGGGTGTTCCCCGGGCCGGTCAGGACCAGCACGTCGGGGGCGTACTCGCGAAGCGCGACGCGGGCGCCGGCGGCGAACCGGTACGGCGAGGTGAGCTGCTCGCCGAGGGTGTACCAGGCCAGCGCCGTCGGGTCGGTGGCCCACGGCGTGAACCGCACCCCGCGCCCGTCGATCAGGGTGGTCGTCGGTGACCGCCAGTCGAGGGTCGTGAACCGGGCCTGCGCCTCGGAGGACACGCCCGCCAGGAGCGGAGTGTGGTACGGGCCGTGGAACGCGAGGCGGAGCGGGAACTGGCGCTCCCCGATGGTCACCGGCGGGAGCGTGGTCAGCAGGTGGTCGAGCCCGGCGTCGTTGCCGGCCAGGACCAGGTAGCCGCCGAGGTCGACCGATGGGAAGACCCGGGCGCCATTGGCCTCGTCCCCGCCATCGGCCAGGACCGCGTCCAGCGCCGAGGTCAACGCCGGCATCGGCTGCCAGTCGGCGTCCACCCGCGGGTAGATGAGCTGGCCGCCGTCCACCCCGGCCTCGGTGGCGGCCTCCTGGAGGAGGGCGATGCCCTGGACGAGGCGGAGGCCGTCGGCCACCGACAGGGCGCCGGCGACGGTGAGCGCGGTGTACCACCCCAGGGAGTTGCCGATGACCGCGACGACCCGGTGGTCGGCCATGGCCCGCTCGGCGTCGAGGAGCGAGACCAGGAACGTCAGCGGCGACGCATTCGCCGGGCGGAGATGGACGGAGGGCTCGAAGCTGTCGGCGGCATCCAGGGCGAGCAGGCTGTCGAGGCCAAGCTCGGCGCGGAGCGCCTCCGCCTCCTGGACGTGCGGATGGTCGGCCGGCAGCGAGCCGAGCGACGTCCCGAGGTACGAGCCGCGGCCCGGCAGGACCAGGACGGCCCGAGGCCGCTCGTCGGTCATGGCGTGGGGCTCCCGGCCGTCGATCGCTGCGCGGCCTCGACCGCGGCGGCCACGACCTGGTCGAGCCCGACCAGCACGGCCGCGGTGGCCGTGCCCAGCGGGACGAACGAGTCGACCGCCCGGACGCTGGCCACGCGACCCGCGAACCCGGTCTCGGCGAGGTCGGCGATGAGCGCATCCGCGACCCCCGCCCCGGTCGCCCGGCATTCGTCGACGACGAGCACCGACCCGCAGTCGGCGGCATGGGCCCGGACCGCCTCGACGGGCAGCGGGTTCAGCCAGCGCAGGTCGAGGACCCGGGCCGCGACCCCGTGCTCGCGGTCGAGGATGGCCTGGGCCTGGAGCGACATCCGCAGGCCGTTGGCGTAGCTCACGATCAGCAGGTCGGTGGCGGCCTCCCCGTACAGCCCCGCCTCCCCTGGGAGCAGGTGGTCCGGCGGCGCGGGGTAGTCGAACAGCCAGCCGCCGTCACCCTCGGCGTGGAGGTCGCGCTCGTGGTAGAGGGCGATCGGCTCGAGGAAGATGACGACCCGGCCGTCCTCGAGGGCCATCGCGATGGCCCCGCGCAGCATCCGCGCCGCGTCCGGCCCGTTGGAGGGGACCGCCAGAACGAGGCCCGGGATGTCGCGCAGGGCGCCGACCGAGTTGTCGTTGTGGAAGTGGCCGCCGAACCCCTTCTGGTAGGCGAGGCCCGGCACCCGGACGACCATCGGGTTGCGGAACTGGCCGCTGCTGAAGAACTGGAGCGACGCCGCCTCGCCCCGGATCTGGTCAAGCGCGTTGTGGATGTAGGCCAGGTACTGGATCTCGGGGATCGGCAGCAGCCCGGCATGGGCGGCGCCCTGGGCGATGCCCAGGATCGACGTCTCGTCGAGCAGGGTGTCGAACACCCGCCCCGCGCCAAACCGCTTCTGGAGGTCGTGGGTCACGTTGTAGACCCCGCCCTTGCGCCCGACGTCCTCGCCGAAGACGAGGAGCTCCGGCCGGCGGGCGAGCTCATCGGTCAGGGCGGCGTTGACGTGTCCGGCCAGGGTCCGCGCCGTGGGCTGGGTGGCCTCCTCGGGCAGGGTCCCGCCGAACAGGGCGCGGCGCTCGTCGTCGTCCACCACGGGCTCCCCGGCGCGGACGGCCACCCGGTCGGGGTGGTACGGGGCCATCGGCTCCGTGACCTCCGCCGCGGTGCTCAGCCGTGGCCGTGCCGTCGCCTCCTCGGCGGCTGCCCAGACTCGCTCGCGGACGTCGGCGACCAGGGCCCGGAGCTGGTCGGGCGTGGCGGCCCCGGTCTCGACCAGGCGCCGGGCGTTGCGGAGGAGCGGATCGGCGCGCTCGGTCTCGGCGATCTCGTCGGCGGAGCGGTAGCCATGCTCGGCATCCGACCCGGCGTGGCCCCACAGCCGCACGACGTCGAGATGGAGGAACAGCGGCTCGCGGGCCGACCGGACGACATGGATCGCCTCCGCCACCGCGTCCCAGATCTCGTCCACCTCTCCGCCGGCTCGCCGGTAGTGGAGGTGCGGCTGGCTCGAGAAGGTCGCCTCGATCCAGCCCTCCGGGGTCGGCACGCTGATCCCGGTCTGGTTGTCCTCGCAGACGAACAGGATCGGCATCGGCAGGCCGATCCGCGCGCCGTAGCGCGCGGTGTTGAACGCCGACAGGGCGGTCGCATGGTTGACCGATGCGTCCCCGAACGAGGCCATCACGATGGCATCCGGCGGCAGCTCGTCGGCCAGGCCCATCCGCCGGGCGCGGGCCAGGGCATAGGCCATCCCCACCGCCTTGGGCAGATGGGATGCGATCGTCGAGGTCTGCGGCGGGATCCACAGCGGCCGGCTGCCCCACACCTTGTGGCGGCCCTGGGCGATCGGATCCTCCCGGGACGCGACCACGCCGAGCAGGGCGTCGAACGCCGGGGTGCTGCTCGGCAGCTGCCGGGCGCGGGCCATCATGAACCCGCCGGACCGGTAGTGGAGGAAGCCGGGGTCGGTAATCCGCAACTGGGCGCCGAGGACGGCGTTGTTCTCGTGGCCGGCGCCGCCGATGGTGTGGAAGCTGCGGTTCGACTTCTTCAGCTCGCGGGCGGCCCGATCCACCTGGCGGCTGACGACCTGGTCCTCGAATAGCTCGACCGCCACCCGGGCGGTCAGGCCCGAGCCGGCGCGCAGGGGGGCATCCGGACCGATGGGCGGCGTGGGCTGCAGTTCGGCGAGCAGCGCGTCGAGGGCGTCCTCGACGACGCCGACGCGGTCAAAGGTCATGCGATGGCGGTTCTCAGCGCGGCATTCTCACGGACGGTGGGCCCGGCCATGATAGCCGCGCCTTCGGTCAGGCCGGCCAGCCGCCGCCGGTCGTGATCCGCGGAGCGGTCACCGTCAGGTCCTCGAATCGGGCGGTCCGGACCCCAGGTGGGCCGCGGATCCGGCACCGGCGATCAGACCGCGGGAGCTGGTACCGGCCGCTTATCGGGCGCTTATCGGCTCACCGAGATGACGACCGTGCCGGCGACGGCGAGGACGACGCTCAGCAGCCCGAGCCGCGGCAGTCGCTCGCCGAGGACGAACCTGGCCAGGAGCATGGTCACGAGCGGGTACAGCCCCGACAGGGTCGCGGCCAGGGCCACGCTGATCTCGCCACGGGCGAGGACGAAGAACACGTTGGCCCCCACGTCGAGGACGCCGGCGGTCAGCAGCAATGGGGCGACCGATCGGAACGCCTCGGCGGACGCTCGAGCGCGGGTCGTGACGGCGAGCCCGACGATGGCCAGTGACGAGGCCAGGCGGCTGGCGACCAGCGCCCACATGCCGCCCTCGTCCGCCGCGCGGTCGATGATCAGGTACCACGCCGCGAACCCGACGGCCGCCCCGATGGCCAGGAGCAGGGCGCTCCGGCTGGCGGCGTCCCGGGAGATGTCAGCGGCGGCCAGGCCCGCCGCGATGATGAGCCCGACGCCCACCAGGGCCAGCGGGGCGACGGCCGTGCCCAGGACGAGCGTCACGACCACCGGGATCGCGACTGACCCCGCCCCGGCGATGGCCGAGACGAGGCCCATCGCCCCGCGGGCCAGGCCCATGTACAGGGAGGCCAGGCCCAGACCGCCCGCGATCCCGGCCACGGCGCCCAGGCCGAAGACCTCCACCGCCGGGACCGGTGTGCCGACGATCAGGATGCCGATGACGAGAGCCGCGAGGCCAACGACCTGCGAGACGGCGGTCGCGGCCATCGGCGGGATGCGACGCGAGGCCAGGCCGCCGGTGAAGTCGGCCGTTCCCCACGCCGCGGCGGTCGCCAGGCCCCAGAGGACCCCGGGATTCATCGGTCGACACCCCTCCGGCAGCGGTGCCGGACTCTACCAGCCGACGACCTTGACAGTGGGCGGGCGCGCACCGCACAGTGCGCCAATCCTCGCGCCGGCCCGGCCGGCGTCCACCTGTCCCGAGGTGTCCGTGGCGATCGACTCTGCTGCTCCACAGGCCGAAGCCAGCCCGACGACGGTTCCCGCCATCAAGCTCGAAGGCCTCGAGAAGTCGTTCGGCGACGTCGTCGCCGTCGGCGGGGTGGACCTCGAGATCGCCGACGGCGAGTTCTTCTCCATGCTCGGACCGTCGGGATCCGGCAAGACGACCACCCTGCGACTGATCGCCGGGTTCGAGCTGCCGACCGCGGGCCGGATCCTGCTCCACGGCAAGGACGTCACCAACGTCCCGCCGTTCGACCGGGACGTGAACACCGTGTTCCAGGACTACGCCCTGTTCCCGCACATGACCGTCGGCCAGAACGTCGCGTACGGGCTCGAGATCCGGAAGGTCCCCAAGGGCGAGCGCGAGGCGCGCGTGGCCGACGCCATGCAGATGGTTCGCCTCGAGGGATTCGAGAAGCGGAAGCCCGGCCAGCTGTCCGGCGGTCAGCGCCAGCGCGTGGCCCTGGCCCGGGCGCTCGTCAACCGGCCTCGGGTCCTGCTCCTGGACGAGCCCCTCGGGGCCCTGGACCTCAAGCTCCGCGAGGAGATGCAGATCGAGCTGAAGGCGATCCAGAAGGAAGTCGGGATCACCTTCATCTACGTCACCCACGACCAGGACGAGGCGCTCACCATGAGCGACCGGCTGGCCGTGTTCAACCGGGGGTTCATCGAACAGGTGGGCACCCCGGCCGATACCTACGAGCACCCGGCCACGACGTTCGTCGCCGGCTTCGTGGGCACCTCGAACCTGCTTCGTGACGACGTGGCTCGCGCGGTCATCGGCCGCAACGGCATGTTCACGGTCCGGCCGGAGAAGATCCGGATCGGCGATCCGGCCGAGCAGCCCGCCGAGGACGAGTACTCGGCGCTCGGGGAGGTGCGCGAAGTCGTGTACCTCGGCTCGGACACCCGATATATCGTCTCGCTGGACGCCGGCGGCGAGCTCGTGGTCACCGAGCAGAACCTGCAGACCTCATCCATGGAGGCACTCGCCGCCCAGGGCAAGCCCGTCCGGCTGACCTGGAAGCGGCAGCACGTGTTGAGCCTGGCCGAGAGCCAGGAATCGGAGGGGGATCAAGAGGGAGTGGAAGACAAGTGAAGCACCTACGGATTCCCGGCCTGCTCCTCATCGTCGCCCTGGCGTTGGCCGCCTGTCAGCAGTCCGGTGGAGGCGAGATGCTCGAGGAGCTGGGCGACGGGGAGGGCGCGGTCAACCTGGTGATCTGGTCCGGCTACGCGGAGGATGGCTCCGCGTACCCCGAGTTCAACTGGGTCACGCCATTCGAGGAGGAGACCGGCTGCGAGGTCAACTCCACGGTCATGGCCGACTCCGCCAATGGCGTCCAGCTCCTCCGCTCGGGCGAGTACGACGGCGGCTCGTTCTCCGGCAACGCCACCGACCGGCTGATGGCCGCCGGCGACGTCGCCCCGGTGAACGTCGACCTGATCCCCAACTATGCCAACATCTTCGAGGACCTGAAGCTCCAGCCCCACAACTCGCTGGACGGCGTTCCCTACGGGGTGCCCCACGGTCGCGGCCCGAACCTCCTGGCCTGGAACACGGCCGAGGTCGAGCCCCAGACCACCCAGAACGGGCTGTGGGAGGACGCCGGCAACTACGAGGGTCAGCTGAGCATCTTCGACTCGCCGGACTTCATCGCCGATGCGACCCTGCACCTGATGGCCACCCAGCCCGACCTGGGAATCACGAACCCGTACCAGGTCAACCAGGAGCAGTTCGACGCGGCCATCGCGCTCCTCGAGGAGCAGAACACCCACAACCCACAGTTCTGGAACGGCGCGACGTTTGCCGACCAGATCACGGCCTTCGCGGCCGGCGACATCACGATCGGCACGACCTGGCAGTACCAGGTAAACAGCCTTGCGGGCAACGATCCTGCGATCGAGGCTGTCAAGCCTGAGGAAGGGGCGACCGGGTGGTCCGACACCTGGATGATCTCGAGCCAGGCGGAGCACCCGAACTGCATGTACATGTGGATGAACCACATGGCCTCCGCCGAGGCCAACGGGCAGGCGACCGTGTACTTCGGTGAGGCGCCGACCAGCCCCGAGGCCTGCGAGTACGCCGAGTCCATCGCTCCCGGCCACTGCGAGCAGACCCACGCCGACGATACGGCGTACTGGGAGGACATCTGGTACTGGAGCACGGCCCGCGAGGACTGCGCCGACGATGACGACGCGACGACCTGCGTCGACTACGACGCGTGGACCGAGGCCTGGACCACGCTCCGCGGTGGCTGAGCCATCGACCGCCTCTTGAGCTGAACCGATGCTCCCCGGGGTCCGCCCCGGGGAGCATCCTTCCTCACCCCGATGACCTCCGAAGCGCCCGCGATTGCCTCCGGCCCGGCACCAAGCCGATCCCGCCGGCTGGCCACATGGCTGCACGCGCGACGTCGGACCCAGCTCCGGCTGCTCCTGGCGGCGCCCATGGTGTGGCTGGTCGGCATCTACATCGGCTCGCTGGCCATCCTGCTGCTGAACGCGTTCTGGACGACCGACCCGTTCACCGGCAAGGTCAACCCCTTCGACTGGTCCCTGTCGGCGTTCGAGGAGATCTTCACCAACGAGGTCTACCGGACGATCGCCCTCCGCACGGTGGGCATCGCGCTCCTGGTGACGCTGACCGATGCGCTCCTCGCCTTCCCGATCGCGTACTACATGGCTCGCATCGCGAGCCCGCGAGTCCGGGGCCTGTTGGTGGTGGCGGTCCTGATGCCGCTGTGGGCGTCGTACCTGGTGAAGATCTTTGCCTGGCGGTCGATCTTTCAGGGCAACGGGCTCCTGGCGTGGCTGCTCTCACCGTTCGGCCTCGAGGGACCGGGCACCGACGAGATCGTCAACTCCTGGATCGTGTTCAGCTACCTCTGGCTGCCGTACATGATCCTGCCCCTGTTCGCGGGCTTCGAGCGCGTGCCGGGCTCGCTGCTCGAGGCGTCGGCCGACCTGGGGGCCCGTGCGCGGACGACCTTCCGACGCGTCGTCCTGCCGCTCGTCTTCCCGGCCCTGGTGGCCGGATCGATCTTCACGTTCTCCCTGACCCTGGGCGACTACATCGTCCCGGACCTGGTCAGCGACGCCAAGTTCATCGGGAACGTGATCTATGACAACTCGGCGCTCGGCGACTTCCCGGTCGCGGCGGCCTACTCCATGGTTCCGATCGTGATCATGATCATCTACCTGCTCGTCGCCCGGCGCCTCGGCGCCTTCGACTCCCTGTGATGCGAGGACGGCGCGATGGTTGAGTCCGGCTGGGTGCGCAATGGGCTGCGGATCGCCACCGGGCTGATCCTCGGCTTCCTCTACCTCCCGCTGTTGATCGTGGTCATCCACGCGTTCAACGAGAGCGCGTTCAACGAGTGGCCGCCGACCGGCTTCACCCTGCGGTGGTTCGGCGAGGCGCTGGCCAATTCGGCCATTCCGCCCGCGTTCCTGAACTCGATCCTCGCGGCCCTGGGTGCCACGACCATCGCCCTCATTCTCGGGACCCTGGCCGCCATGGCCGTCCAGCGGTTCGAGTTCTTCGGCCGAGACTCGATCAGCTTCCTGCTGGTCCTGCCCATCGCCCTGCCTGGGGTGGTCACCGGGATCGCGTTGAGCTCGACCTACCAGACGGTCGGCATCCCGTTCGGCCTGCTGACGATCATCATCGGCCATGCCACGTTCTGCGTGGTGATCGCCTACAACAACATCATCGCCCGCCTCAGGCGGCTGCCGCGGTCGCCCGAAGAAGCCTCCGCCGACCTTGGGGCCGATACCTGGATCACGTTCCGCCGGATCACGATGCCCGGCATGCGGACCGCCCTCCTGTCCGGCGGCCTGCTCGCGTTCGCGCTGTCATTCGACGAGGTGATCGTCACCCTGTTCACCGCGGGCGCGGGAACCCAGACGATTCCGCTCTACGTGCTGGCCACCATGCAGCGCCCGACCGAGCTGCCGGTCGTCAACGTACTGGCCATGGTGCTCATCATCTTCAGCGTGGTGCCGGTCTACATCGCGCAGCGGATCAGCGGGGCCGAGGCCGCCGGCGCTCGCGTCTAGCGGGTCGGCCAGTCCGCGGTGCGCCCGATCGGCCGGCCGTCGGCATCCCTCTCGAGCTTATGGGCGCCCGGGGTGCCGGGGCGGAATCGGAGCCGCTCGACGGGCTCCCCGCCGACGAGGTGGTGCTCGACGATCTCCCGGGCATCGGCCGGGCTGACGGCCGCGTACCACACGCCCTCGGGGTAGACGACCACCATCGGCCCGTTGCCGCACTGGGAGAAGCACCCCGAGCGGTTGACCCGGACTTGCCCGCCCAAACCGGCCGCCTGGGCCTCGGCCTTCAGGGCGGCGTGGACCCCGAGGCCGTCTCCGTCCACCGCCGGGCACCACTCGCCGGCGGTGCACACGAAGACGTGGCGCTCGTAGATCGGGGGGTCGAAGGGGCTCATCGGTCTCCGAATGTACTCCCGGGTTTCCCCAAACGTACCGGGGGTCCGCAGGGCACCGGAACCCTACTATCCGGCCACGAGCCGCGCCGACCAGCACCCTCCGAGCCGGCGCGGCTCATACCTCACCAGAGTGCGTGGGAGAACAACAGGCACACATGATCCAGAACGAAGGCAGGCTGCTGACGGCCAGTGAAGTGGCCGAGATGCTGCACCTCCACGTGAACACCGTGAAGCGATTGGGCGACCGCGGTGAGCTGCCCTTCTTCCGTGTCGTGAAGCGCGGCGACCGTCGCTTCCGGTACGAGGACGTGGTGGAGTTCCTGCACCGGGCCAAGTAGCCCGATAGACCACCGCCCGGGGCGACGGGCGGGCTGGCTCCCCTCCAGGGGGGCGCAGACGACCGCCGGACGACCGTCCGGCGGTCGTTCGCATGGCGCGGCATACTACGCCGGCATGTCCGCCGACCCCGTCGCCACGCTCGCCGAAGCGCGACGGCTCCTCGACTCCGGGTACCCCGAGCAGGCGCTGTCCAGCGTCACGGAGCTGACCCAGTCCCGCGACCCGGAAATCGCCGGCGCCGCCTGGCTCGTGACCGCCACCGCCCAGTACCGGGCCGATGACGAGGCCGGCGCGCTCCAGTCGTGGATGCGGGCCGCCGAGACCGAGAGCGCCTCGTCCTGGCTCGGGTGGCGGTCGGTCGCCGAGCAGCAGGTCCGCGACGGCGACCTGGAGGCCGCCATCGAGGCCTACAAGGAGGCCGATCGACGGGCACCGCCCGAGGAGCGACCGAAAATCGCCAGCCGCCTGGCCTGGCTGGCCAAGGAGACCGGCCACGACTTCACCGCCCGACGCGAGTTCAATCGCTCGCGGGGCGCGTATGCGACCTACGTGCCCGGGGTGACCTGGGTCCTGGTCGGGATGAACGTCGGGGTCTTCGCCATCGACTCGTTCCTCGGCGGCTTCGGCGGCCTGATGGGCGGTGGTGGCGGTCCGCTCCTCCAGGCGGGCTACGTCAGCCGCGACGCGGTGGCCGCCGGGGAGTGGTGGCGGATCCTGACCAGCGCGTTCCTCCACGTCGGGCTGCTCCACCTCGTCCTGAACATGTGGGCCCTGTACCTGTTCGGCCCGCTCCTCGAGCAGCTCTACGGGCACCTCGAGTACGCGGTGATCTACCTGCTGTGCGCCGCGGGCGGCTCGGTCCTGACCATCCTGGTCGCCCCGGACCAGGCGGCGGTCGGAGCCAGCGGCGCGATCTTCGGCCTGCTGGGCCTGGCGTTCGCCGTCTCGCGGCGCCGGCACCTGGCCCTGCCGCGCCAGACCCGGATGGTTCTGGGCCAGATCGGCACGCTGCTCGCGATCAACCTGGCGTTCACGTTCTTCGTGCCGGGCATCAGCATCACCGGCCACCTCGGCGGGTTGGCGGTCGGCCTCATCCTGGGCTGGCTCCTGCCGCCGTCGCCGGCCTTCACGATCGCCGGCCAGTGGCAGGCGGCCAGCGGGGCAGTCATCGAGGGCACGCCGATCGTCCTCCGCGTGGCCGTGTACGCGGGGGTGGCCCTGGTCCTGGTCGCCGGGACCTGGTTCGTCATGGCCAACGTCGCCTGAATGAGGTCTGACCGATGTGTCACTCGACCGATGCCCGACCCCCGCTGCCGCCGATCAGCGGCGGCTCCATCGATGCCCGTGACCTGACCCTGACCTCGGCCGACGGGACGGCGTTCGCCGCCCACCTGGCCGTGGCCGAGACCAAGGGCGGGGCGGGGATGGTGGTCGTCCCCGACGTCCGGGGACTCCAGCCGTTCTACGAGGACCTCGCCGACCGCCTCGCCGACGCGGGGATCCACGCCATCGCCATCGACCTCTATTCCCGGACCGCGGGGAGCGGCCGCCGGGGCGCCGACTTCGATCCGGGACCCCACGTCGTTGCCCTCCAGCCGGACCAGATCGCGGCCGACGTGGCGGTTGCCATCGACGCCCTCGAGGCGTCCGACGGCGGAGGCGCCGAGCGCTGCTACCTGATGGGGTTCTGCGTCGGCGGCCGAATCGCCTTCCTCCAGGCCGGGGCCGGCCACGGATTGGCCGGCGTGATCGGCTTCTACGGGCCGCCCGCCGGGTCGCATCGGTCCGGCCTGCCCGCCCCGATCGACGAGGTCCGCTCGTTCACGAGCCCGGTGCTCGGCCTGTTCGGAGGCGCCGATCCCGGCATCCCGGCCGAGTCGATCGAGGCCTTCGACGAGGCCCTCCGCGGCGCCGGCATCGAGCACCGGCTGGTCACCTACCCCGACGCGCCGCACTCGTTCTTCGACCGATCGGCCGCCGAGCACGCCGACGCGGCGGACGCGGCGTGGCGCGAACTCCTCGGCTTCGTCGGCATGCCGGCCCAGTAGCATCGGCGCCGATGGTCGACTTCTCCCTGACCGACGAGCAGCGCGAGGTCGCGCGCACCGCGCGCGCCTTCGGCGAGCGCGAGATCCTGCCCCGGATCCGCGAGCTCGACTCGACCTCGACCTACGACCGGTCGCTCTACGAGAAGATGGGGACGGTCGGCTTTCTTGGCCTGCCGATCCCCGAGCGGTATGGCGGGTCGGGGATGGACTACATCGCGTTCGCCCAGCTGTGCGAGGAGATGGAGCGGGCCGACACCGCGTTCCGGGTCATCCTCAGCGTCCACACCGGCCTGAACTCGCTGACCCTCCTCCAGTGGGCCAGCGAGGAGCAGAAGCTGCAGTACCTCGTCCCCCAGGCCCGTGGCGAGAAGCTCGCCACGTTCGGGCTGACCGAGCCCGGTGTCGGCAGTGATGCGGCCAACCTGGCCACCACCGCCCGCCGGGACGGTGACCGCTACATCCTGAACGGCAGCAAGATCTGGATCAGCCTGGCCGACACGGCCGACCAGTTCCTCGTCTTCGCCACGGTGGACAAGGAGCAGGGCCACAAGGGCATCACCGCGTTCATCGTCGAGCGCAGCTTCCCGGGCTTCAGCAGCGAGTCGCTCCACGGCAAGCTCGGCGTCCGGGCCGGGAACACCGGGGTCCTGTACTTCAGCGACTGCGAGGTCCCCGCGGCCAACCGGGTCGGCGAAGAGGGGGAAGGGTTCACGATCGCGATGAGCGCCATCGACCAGGGCCGCTACACCGTGGCGGCGGGCAGTGTCGGCTTGGCCGTCGCGTGCCTGGACGCATCGGTCAAGTACGCCCACGAGCGGAAGACGTTCGGGGAGGAGATCGGCCGTCACCAGCTCGTCAAGCAGATGCTGGCTCGCATGGAGCAGGGGATCCAGGCGGGGCGGCTGCTCGTCTGGAAGGCCGGGTGGATGAAGAACCGCGGCGAGCGGAGCACCCGCGAGACGTCCCTCGCGAAGTGGTTCTGCACCGACCACGCCGTCCAGAGCGCGCTCGACGCCATCCAGGTTCACGGCGCCTACGGCTAC
>DATBIW010000108.1:0-16506 GCA_036556745.1 Candidatus Limnocylindria bacterium
CGAAGGTCTCGGCCACGAACCGCAGGTCGTGGCTCACCGCGATCACGGTCCGCCCCGCCTCCATCGAGCGAGCCACGACCTCCCGGACCCGGGCGACGCCCGCCGGATCCTGCCCGGTGGTGGGCTCGTCGAGCACGACGACCGGAGTTCCCATGGCCAGGATCGAGGCGATCGCGAGCAGCTTCCGTCGAGCCGGTCCCAGGTCGTAGGGGTTGGTCCGCTCCTCCCCGGCGAGGCCGACCAGGGCCAGCGCTTCGGCAACCGCCTCCGCCAGCTCCGCCTCGCGGAGCCCGGCGTTGCGCGCCCCGAACTCGACCTCGCGCCGGGCGCTCGACGAGAAGATCTGCCGATCCGGCTCCTGGAAGACGAGCCCCACCCGGCGGGCGAGCTCGGCCACCCGCAGCTCGGCCGCATCGGTCCCGTCCACCAGCACCCGGCCAGAGGTCGGTCGGAGCAGGCCGTTCAGGTGGCGAACCAAGGTGGACTTGCCCGACCCGTTCTGGCCGATGAGGGCCACCGACTCTCCGGCACCGATCGTCAGGCTGACGCCGTCGAGCGCCCGGACGCCGCCCGGATAGGTATGGGCGAGGTCCTCGAGGACGAGGTCGATCACGACGGGACCGCCACCCGGGCGGGGTCGACGCCCGCCGCCCTGGCCAGCCGTTCGAGGCGGACGGAGGTCGGCGGCTCGACCCCCAGCGACTCGAGGTCCGGATCACCGAGGACCGCTTCGGCGTCCCCCTCGAGGACGATCGAGCCGGCGCCCAGCACGAGGACTCGCCCGCAGACGCCGGCCAGCAGATCGGTCTTCTGCTCGGCGATGAGGATCGAGGCTCCGGCGGCAGCCACGGCGGCGATGGCCTCGCCAATGAGCCGGGTCCCGGCCGGGTCGAGCATGGCCGTCGGCTCATCCAGGACCAGATGCGCGGGCTCGATGGCCAGCACCCCGGCCAGGGCGACGAGCTGGCGCTGCCCGCCGGACAGGTGCTCGGGATCTCGCTCGGCCAGCTCGGGGATCCCGACCGCCGCCAGGGCGCGCTCGGTGCGGGCCATGACCTCGGCGCGCTCGACCCCGAGGTTCATCGGCCCGAAGGCGACCTCCTCGTAGACCGTCGAGCAGACGCCGCTCAGGTTGGCCCCGGCGAAGGCGATCCCGACCAGGCCGGCCGTCTCGCCGGCCGGGACGCCGGACAGCGACCGCTCGTCGACCGCGACCTGGCCGACGAGCATGCCGCCCACCGAACGCGGGGCCAGGCCGGCGGCCACCAGGCACAGGGTGGACTTGCCCGACTCGGTCGGGCCAACGACCCCGACCACCTCCCCCGGCCCGAGGGTCAGCGACACGCCTCCCAGCGAGGCGCGCGGCGCCCCTGGATACCGGTAGGTGACGTTGTCGAGGGTCAGCATCGGCGGCGCCGTGGGCGGCTCATCGCGGGAGCCAGCCGGCCAGGCCGGCCACGACCAGGGCCGGCACCGACAGGGCGAGGAGCCAGCGGACGAGCCGCTCCCAGCCGTGGTCGGCGGGGGCCCAGAGGAGCGACCGCCGTCCGGCGCGGGAGAACCCGCGGGCCTCGAGGGCCATGGCCCGCTCCTCGACCTCCCCGATCGACCCGAGGAGGACCGGCCCGACCAGCGGCACGATGCCGCGGACCCGCCGCCAGAGGCTGCCCTCGGTGTCGAGGCCGCGGGCCCGCTGGGCGTCGGTGATCTGTCTGGCCCGCTCGACGATGGCGGGCACCGCGCGCACGGCGGAGCTCACGACGAACGCCATCCGCGGGCTCACCCCACGCCGTTCGAGGTCCACGACCAGCGAGCCGATGGGGGTGGTCAGGTAGAACAGGGCCAGGGCGCCGGTGATGGCCACCAGCCGGACGAGGGTCTCGACCGCGAAGGCCAGGCCCTCGACGGTGGCCGTGATCGGGCCGACCTGGAACAGGAGCGTGTTGCCCGACGGGAAGAACAGGACGTTCACGACCAGGACGCTGATCGCCAGCGGCAGGGCGAGCAGGAGCCCAGTCCGGAGGAGCCGGACGAGCACGCCGGCGACCAGACCGGGGACCGCAACCGCGACCACGGTCAGGACGACCGGGCCGATGACGCCGCCCAGCAGCGTCGCGTTGATCGCGGTCACGGTGGCCACGACCAGGCGGGTCAGCGGATTCAGCCGATGCCAGGCGCTGGGAGCGGGCGGGATGAGGTACGCCGGCGCCGCCGGCTCGGCGGTGACGCTCAGGCCGGGCCCTCCGGGGCGTCGGCCTCGGGTTCCTCGATCAGCTGCTCACCCTGCGGGAAGCGGGCCTTGAGCCGGACGGCCATGGCCACGGTGATGAGGTACACGATCACGAAGGTCGTGGCCTTGTCGATCGGGTCGCTGATCAGTCCCTGCCCGGTCGTGGCGGCGTAGATGTCCACCCCCGCCTGCCGGAACGCGGCGACCAGGAAGTCCGTGCCCGCCCCGGTGACGCCGCCGAACACGCCGGCCGCGATCGGGGCGCTGATCAGGGCGGCCACGATGCCGGTCGCCACGCCGACCACGACCGCGTAGGCGGCGGTCAGATCCCGCCGGCCGAACAGCAGGGCGAAGACGCCGAGGATGGCCGCCACCACGAGCAGGACGGCCAGGTAGCCAAGGACCAGGAACAGCCGGTTGTCGGTCTCGGGAAGCGGGTTCAGCTCGGTGCCGAAGATGGCCCGATAGCCGAGCGAGGCCAGCCAGGCCAGCCCGACGATGATCGCCCCGACCAGGACGCCGGCGATGATGAGCTGGCTGGTGGGCCGATTCGGCCTCGGACGCATCAGCCCGTAGCGGCCGGCGAGCCCGGCCGAGATGCCGATCACCGCCGCCACGACGGCGAAGGCCGCCGCCGGCGGGTACTGGAACGGCGGCGGGACGACGTACGACCACAGGATGTTGGCCAGCGCGCCGGTCGCCGCGCCGGCCACCGGCCCGGCCAGGACCCCGACCAGGATGGTCCCGATCGAGTCGAGGTAGATCGGGATCTTCAGCGCGGCGGCCACGGTCTGGCCGAGCACGATGTTGATCGCGATCGCGAACGGCATGAGGACGATGACCCGCAGCGTGAACTGGCGCGACAGCGACTCGATCCGTCCGGTCTGGATCTTCTCGAGGGCGAAGGTCACCGTCGCTCCGATGAGCATGGCCACCGCCAGGATCAGGGCGAACGCGTTCGCGGCGGTCATCTGCGCCCCGGTGTTCGGGTCCGGCTCGCCGCCACCGAACTGGTCGATCGCGACGATCCCGACCGCCGTGGCGATGAGGAAGGCCACGACCCCGGCGGCCACCCGCAGCCATCCGGACTCGCGCTGCTGCTCGCTGGGCTCGGCGGTCGTCATCGGCAGGTCTCCTTCGGTGTGCGGCCGTCAGGCGACGGCCAGGGCCAGGCGATCGAGGACTTCCTCTCGCATGGCCGCGGCGTCGACGGCGGTGACCACGTTCAGCATCGGTCGGGGGTCATTGTCGGCTGGACGGACGGTGCCAGCGCGGGCCGGATCGGCGGTCGTGTCGCAGGTGAGGCGGCCGTCATGGCTGGCGGTCACCAGGTCGGGCCGGATGATCGACCCGACCAGGGCCACCGGGTCGTGGAGGTAGCACCCGTCGATCCCGTCCGCCACCCGGTGGTACCCGACGTAGAAGCGGACCGCGTCACGGACCACCCCCGCGAGGTCGGTGTCCGGCAGGCGGTCGAGGTCCTCGAGGGTGAAGACCGGCTGCTGGGTGGCGTCGAGCGGGAACATCCGGTCGATCACCCCACCGGCCAGGCAGATCTCGGCTGCCTCGGGGTCCACGCAGGCGTTCCACTCCCCGTGCTGGGTGGTGTTGCCCCGCACGCCCAGCGCACCGCCCATCCAGATCACCTCGCGCGCTCCGCCGGCCAGGTCCACGCCGACGTTCGCGGCCGAGGCAAGGTTCGTGAGCGGCCCGGTCGCGACCACGGTCACCTGCCCGGGGTGGCGCGTGACGTGGGCGCCCAGGTAGCGGGCCGCCGGGACGGCCGTGAAGTCGGTGGTCTCGAGGACGCGCTGCTCCCCGCGGAGCTCGGCATAGCCGGTGCCGGTAGGGCCGTGGGTCTCCGGCGCGGTGCGGAGCCGTCGGCTCAACGGGCGGGCGGCGCCGATGGACACCGGGACGTCGCCGCGGCCGACCATCTGGAGCAGGGTCCCGGTGTTGCGGGCCACGTGCTGGAGCTCGACGTTGCCGGCCACGCAGGTCACGCCCCGCAGGTTGAGCTCGGGGGCGGTGGCGGCGATGAGGAGGGCCACCATGTCGTCGATCCCCGTGTCGACGTCGAGCACCACCGGTCGCCGATCCGCGCTGGGCTCGGTCACGTCCGCATCCTACGCTGGCCACCCCCCGGCCTGGCCGACCTTCGAGGCCAGCGGCCGGCCCAGGGCCTCGGCGATGAACCGCGCGGCCTCGAGGACGCCGTCGAGGTCGACGCCGTGGCGCAGCCCCTCGCGGTCGAGCACGTAGACGAGGTCCTCGGTCGCGAGGTTGCCGGCCGCCCCGGGCGCGTACGGGCAGCCCCCGGTGCCACCCGTGCTGGCGTCGAAGCAGCGGATCCCCAGGCCGATGGCGGTCGCCACGTTGGCGACCGCCGTGCCGCGAGTGTCATGGAAGTGCATCGCCAACCGGTCGGCACCGATGCCGGCCTCGGTCAGGGCGCCGATGACCCGGCGGACGTCGGCCGGTCCGGCAACACCGATCGTGTCGCCGATGCTGAGCTCGTCCACGCCGAGCGCCAGCAGCTGCTCGGCCACCTCGGCGACGGCGCGCTCGGGGATCGGTCCCTCATACGGACACCCGAATGCGGTGGACAGGTAGCCGCGGATCCACCACCCCTCCCGCCGGGCATGGGCCACGACCGGCTCGAAGGCGGCCAGCGACTCGGCGATCGACATCCCGATGTTGTGCCGGGTGAAGGTCTCGGAGGCGGCGGTGAAGACGCACACCGCGTCCACGTTGGCCGCGATGGCCCGAACCAGGCCCCGCTCGTTCGGGACGAGCACTGGGTAGCGGACGCCCGGCCGGCGGTCGAGGGCCAGCATGAGGTCGTCGGCATCGGCCAGCTGGGGGATCGCCTGGGGGGCGACGAACGACGTGGCCTCGATCTCGCGAAGGCCCGCGTCGGCAAGGCGGCTGAGAAAGGCGAGCTTGGTCTCGGTCGGGATCGGCGTGGCCTCGTTCTGGAGCCCGTCCCGCGGCCCCACCTCGTAGACCCGCACGTCGACGTGGGTCATGGCCGGCGCATCCTACGCCGAGACCTCGGCCAGGACGTCGCCCCGCTGGACCTGGTCGCCGGGCTCCACGTGGAGCGCGGTGACCGTGCCGGCGAGGGGCGCCGCGATGGCGTGCTCCATCTTCATCGCCTCGAGGATGACCACCGGCTCGTGCGCCGCCACCGGATCGCCGGGGCCGCGGCGGACCGCGACCACCCGGCCGGGCATCGGGGCGCTCAGGACGGCGGTGCCCTCCGCCCGGGCCGCGTGGCGGACGGCCTCCTCGACCACTGGTGACGGCGCCAGGCGGAACTCGAGCGACTGGCCCTCGATCTCGACGAAGGCCGTGTCGCCGTGGCGCGCGACCGGCATCCCGGGGCCCGGCTCGACGGCCCGTTCCTCGTCCCCGTGGGCCAGCCACAGGCGGGGAGCGGCGTTCAGCCGCCAGCCGCCCGACCACGGGCCGAGCCCCGCCTCGGACAGGGCCGCCGCGGCCGCTCGCCAGGCCTCGTCCGGCGCGGCCACCGGCCCGGGGAGCGCGATGGTCGACAGCGTGTCGGTCCGCACCTCACCGTCAGCGAAGGCCGGCTGGTCGACGAGCCACCGGAGGAAGCGGAGGTTGGTCCGGACGCCGAGCACCCGGGTCGCGGCCAGCGCCCCGCCCAGGCGGCGGACGGCGGCGGCCCGGCTCGAGCCATGGACGATGAGCTTGGCCAGCAGCGGGTCGTACCGGTCCGACACGAGGTCGCCGGCCTCGACCCCGGTGTCCACCCGGATGCCCTCGCCCGCCGGCCAGCGGACCTCCACCAGCCGGCCGGTGGCCGGGAGGAAGCCCTGCTCGGGGTCCTCCGCGTACAGGCGGGCCTCGATGGCGTGCCCGGTGAACCGGAACGATGCCTGGTCGAGGCCGAGCGGCTCACCGGCCGCGATCCGCAGCTGGTCGGCGACCAGGTCCCGACCGGTGACCGCCTCGGTGACCGGATGCTCGACCTGGAGCCGGGTGTTCATCTCGAGGAAGAAGAACGATCCGTCGTCGGCGACGAGGAATTCGACCGTTCCGGCCCCCACGTAGCCCGACGCCCCGGCCACCGCCAGCGCGGCAGCCCCGAGCCGCTGGCGCATCGGTCCGTCGATGGATGGCCCGGGCGACTCCTCGAGGATCTTCTGCTGCCGCCGCTGGGCGCTGCAGTCGCGCTCGCCCAGGTGGACGCCGGCGCCGTCGGCGTCGAACAGGACCTGGACCTCGACGTGGCGCGGTCGTTCGACGAGCCGCTCGAGGACGAGCCGATCGTCGGCGAACGCGGCCTGGGCCTCGCGACGAGCCCCGGCCAGGGCGTCGGAAAGCTCGCCCGCCGACCGGACGACCCGCATCCCCTTCCCGCCCCCACCCCCGGCCGGCTTGACCAGGATCGGCAGGCCGATCCCCCGCGCGGCCTCCGCGAGCGCGGCATCGTCCTGGTCGGGACCGTCATAGCCCGGGACGACGGGCACGCCGAGGGAGGCGGCGAGCCGCCGGGCGGCGGCCTTGTCGCCCATGGCTCGGATGGCCTCCGGCGGCGGGCCGACCCAGGCCAGGCCCGCGGCCGTGACAGTGGCGGCGAAGTCGGCGTTCTCGGCCAGGAACCCGTAGCCGGGATGGATCGCGTCGGCGCCGCCGGTCCGGGCCGCCTCGAGGATGGCGTCGGCATCGAGGTAGCTGCTGATCGGGATGGCCAGGTCGCCGCCCCTCGGGGCCGGCTCGTCGGGCTCGTGGACCCGGATGACCCGCATGCCCAAGGCGTGGGCGGTCCGGGCCACCCGGACCGCGATCTCGCCGCGGTTGGCGACCAGGACCGCGCGGATCGGGTGGGCGGCTTCTTCCGGTCCGGTGACCGAGCCGAGCGCCGAGCGGGGGACCCGCATCCGTCCGCCGACCCGGTGGCCGGGCAGCCGGCCGGTCGCGATCCAGCGCTGGACGGTGCGGACGGTGACCCCCAGCTCGCGGGCGACCTCGCGGGGCGTCAGCTCGTCGCGCACGTCGCGATTGTCGCAGCCGGGCGACGGGTCAGTCCGGGCGCGCCCTCCACGCCGGGTCGCGCTTGTCGAGGAACGCCGCCAGGCCCTCCTGGCCCTCCGGGCTGGTCCGCTGGCGCGCGATGGCCGCGACCGTCAGCGCCCGTGCCTGCGGGCCCGGCTGGCCGCGCAGGCGATGGATCAGGGCCTTCGCCTCGCGGACCGCAGTCGGGCCGGCAGCCAGCAGGTCGTCGATCAGCCCCCCGACCCGCGCGTCGAGCGCGGCCTCGTCCACCGCCACTTCGTGGACCAGGCCGATCCGCTGGGCCCGGCTTGCGTCGAACCGCGATCCCGGCAGGAACAGGGCCCGGGCCTGGCTCTCCCCGATCTTGGCGATCGCGTAGGGACCGATGACGGCGGGCAGGATCCCGAGCCGCGTCTCGGTGAACCCGAAGGTCGCATCGGCGGTGGCGACCACGACGTCGGACACGGCGCACAGGCCCATCCCGCCGCCGAGCGCCGCGCCCTGGACCCGGGCGATGACCGGCGCCGGGCAGGTGTCGATCGTCTCGAGCATCGTCGCCAGGCTGGCGGCATCCGCCTCGTTGGCATCGAGGTCCAAATCGGCGGCGGCGCGCATCCATTCGACGTCGGCGCCGGCGCAGAACACCGGTCCGGCCCCGGAGAGGACGACCACCCGGAGCGCCTCAGGCGGCTCGTCGGCGAGGTTCGCGAACGCATCGGTCAGGGCCGAGATGAGGTCCGCGTTGAAGGCGTTGCGGACCTCCGGTCGCGCGAGCATGACCCGCGCCACCGCGCCGGATCGCTCGACGAGGACGCCGCTCATCGGTGGCTGCGATGGAACGGGTCGGCGACCGCGCGGACGCTCCCCAGCAGGGGCTCGGTGAGCCAGCGACCCTCGACGCCCTCGGGGAGCGGCGGAATCGGTCCGCCGCCGCCGACCAGGCCGAGGAGCAGGCCCCAGCCGTCGCCGGTGTCGGCCTCGACCAGGTACGCCTCGCGGACGCCGGGCCAGGTGGCGAGCTCGCCCATCAGCCCGCGCTCGGTGTCGCGCGACTCGGGTCCGGGCAACCGGACGCGGACGGTGGTGCTGCCCCCGCTCGGGAACAGCGGCTCCTCGGTGCCGGGCATCCGGCCGGCGGCCAGGTCGGCGATCTCGTCGGGCTCGAACCGGTAGGGGATCGGGCCGGCCGGGTCGAGGATGACCGGCATGCCGGCCGCCGCCAGGTTGCTCAGCGCGATCCGGGCCGGCAGGGCGAGCGAGCTCGAGCCCAGGGGCGACCAGGCCGCCATGGCCGCGTGCGACCCGAAGGCCACGCTCACCGGGGCGCCGTCCGTGCCGCGGCCGAGGAGGACGCCCACCTCGACCTCCTCGTCGTCGTTGACCGCTCGCTCGACCGCGGAGTGGGTCTCCTGCTCGGTGCCGGGCGGCACGGGAAGCAGCAGCGTGGCCGAACCGATCGCCCGGTAGAACGCGCGGAGCGGCGCCGGGTCGTCGCCGCCCTCGGCATCCCGGGCGGCGATGGCAGCTTCGTAGAGGGAGGCGGCGCTCTCCTCGAGCGTCCCGCTCGGGACCTCGCGGGCGTGGGAGCCGGGGAGCGGCCGCTCCGGGTCGCTAGTCGTCCCGGCGCTCCGGTGGGGTGGTCGGCCAGGGCTCACTGGTGGGCTCGGCCGCGGCGGCCTCCGGGGGCGATGCCGTCTCGGGCGGCGTGGCCGCGGCGGGTGGCGCCGCCGCCGCTGGGGCGGTCGCGGTCTCGGGCTCGGCCGGCTTGCGCCGCCGCGACGCGAACAGGATCGTGATCAGCCCGAGGGCCGCCACGACCACGCCAGCCCAGGGCTGGTACGGGTCCAGCCAGTCCATCAGCGTGAACTGGAGGTTGAGGTAGGGGAGGATGAGGGAGCCGACTCCCAGGACCACGAGGAGCACACCGAGGCTGGTCATGCTCGGAGTCTAGCCGCCGTCACATCCGGAAGACGCCGAACCGCGACTCCCCGATCTCCGCGTTCAACGCGGCGCTGATCCCGATCGCCAGCACGCGACGGGTGTCCATCGGGTCGACCACCCCGTCGTCCCACAGCCGGGCGGTCGAGTAGTAGGGCGACCCCTGGCGCTCGTACTCGGCCAGGATCGGCGCCTCGAAGGCGTCGCGGTCGGCATCGGTCTCGAAGCCGCCGCGGACGGTGGACAGGACCCGGGCCGCCTGGGGCCCACCCATGACGCTGATCCGGGCGTTGGGCCACATCCAGAGCTGACGGGGCCCGTAGGCACGACCCGCCATGCCGTAGTTCCCGGCCCCGAACGAGCCGCCGATGATGACCGTGAATTTCGGCACCGCCGTGGTCGAGACCGCGGTCACCAGCTTGGCGCCGTCCTTGGCCAGCCCGCCGGCCTCGTACTCCCGCCCGACCATGAAGCCGGTGATGTTCTGGAGGAACACGAGCGGGATCCGGCGCTGCGAGGCGAGCTCGATGAAGTGCGCCCCCTTCAGCGCCGACTCGCGGAACAGGATCCCGTTGTTGGCCAGGATCCCGACCGGGTAGCCCTCGAGCCGGGCGAAGCCGCAGACCAGGGTCTCGCCGTAGCGCTCCTTGAACTCGTGGAGCTCGCTGCCGTCCACCAGCCGGGCGATGACCTCGTGGACGTCGTACGACTGGCGGGCGTCGGCCGGAATCACTCCGTACAGCTCGTCGGGACTGACCGATGGCGCCTGCGGCGCCTCCACCGCCCACGGCGGATCGGGCTTGCGCCAAGCGAGGTTGGCCACGATCGACCGGGTGATGGCCAGGGCGTGCTCGTCGGAGACCGCGAAGTGGTCGGCCACGCCGCTGGTCACGGTGTGGACCTCCGCCCCGCCCAGGTCCTCGGCGCTGACCTCCTCGCCGGTGGCCGCCTTCACCAGCGGCGGGCCGCCGATGAAGATCGCGCCGGTTCCGCGGACGATGACCGTCTCGTCGCTCATGGCCGGGACGTAGGCCCCGCCCGCCGTCGAGTGGCCCATGACGACCGCGATCTGGGGGATGCCCTTGGAGGATAGCTGGGCCTGGTTGAAGAAGATCCGGCCGAAGTCGTCCTTGTCGGGGAAGACCTCGTCCTGGAGGGGGAGGAACGCCCCGCCGCTGTCGACCAGGTACAGGCAGGGGAGCCGGTTCTCGAGGGCGACCTCCTGGGCGCGGAGGTGCTTCTTGACGGTCATCGGGTAGTAGGTCCCGCCCTTGACCGTGGCGTCGTTGGCGACGATCGCGCACTCGACGCCCTCCACCCGGCCGATGCCGGTGACGATCCCCGCGCCGGGCGCGTCGCCGTCGTACAGGCCGTCGGCGGCGAGCGTCGACAGCTCGAGGAAGGCGCTCCCCGGGTCGATCAGCCGCTCCACCCGCTCCCGGACGGGAAGCTTGCCGCGCTCCCGATGGCGGGCGATGGCCGCCTCGTCGCCACCGGCCCCGCGGGCGGCGACCACGGCCGTGCGGGTGCGGAGCTCGTCGACCAGGGTCCGCATGGCCGCGTCGTTCGCGACGAACGCGTCAGAGGCGGGATCGACCGTGGAGCGGAGGACGGCCATGCCGCCCGATTATCGCGGCCGCCGCGGCCGCGGGACGCTCAGGCGAGGCTGACGAGCGGCACCAGGTTGGTCATGTGGCGCGTGTTCACGATCACGACCGACACGACATGCTCGAAGGCCGGCTCCCCGTGGTGGAGCAGGTGGGCCTCGGTCAGGGGGAGGAAGCCCCTCATCTGGAACGGCTCGGGGAACGGCGCCCCGGGAGTCATGTGCATGTTGCCGGTGACCGTGAACGGGCCGGCATCGGCCGCCACGCGCTGGATGCGCCGATGGAGGCGGAGCTGGCGGTTGGTCCGCCACTCGGGGGGCATGACCACCACGACGTCCTCGACCTGGACCGACCGCCACTCCCCGGACTTGTCGAGCACCGGGCGCACGGTCATGTCGTCGCTGCCGCCGCTCGGCTGCCAGAGCCGGAGCTCCTCGGCGGCGAGCAGCAGGTCGGTGACCCGCTGCCCGTTCGAGGCGATCCAGCCCACGACCCGCGTGTCGGGGGTGTAGAGCTCGATGGGCGCGAGGTCCGTCCCGTTGGCGAGGGCCGCGGTTCCGGCGGTAGCCGACCCACCGCTCCCGCGACGCCAGTTCCAGAAGGTCACGCCCCGACACTACCGGCCGCGTTCGAGGCCGAACAGCGCCCGAGAGTACTGGCCCCCAGGCACCGAACGGGCGGTGCGCGACGGCAACACCCCCCGTCGGCTATACAGGACCGATGGAGCCCGACGCCCCGCCGGAGACCACCATCGACCAGTTCCAGCAGGTGGACATGCGAGTCGGCCGGATCGTGGCCGCCGAGCCGTTCCCCGAGGCCCGCAACCCGTCCTATCGGCTCCGCATCGACTTCGGCCCGGCGATCGGCGAGCGCGAGTCGGCGGCGCAGCTGACGGTCACCTACCCCGATCCCGCCGCGCTGGTCGGCCGCCAGGTCGTGGCCGTCGTCAACTTCCCGGCCCGCCAGATCGCGGGCTTCGCCAGCCAGGTCCTGGTCCTCGGCGCCATGGGCGACGGGGGGCAGGTCTACCTCCTCGAGCCCGACCCGGCCTCGCCGGAGGGCCTCCGGATCGGCTAGCCCGCCGGCATCGGCCATACTCGGTCCCACCGTGACCGTTTCCAACCAGCCGCTCCTCGGGGCGACCCCCGAGGGCCTGCCCGACCCGAACGTGGCGCCGCCCCAGGTGGCGCGCGCGGGTGACCCGTTCGCATCGCTGCGGATCCTGGTCGGCCTGGCGCGCCTCACCCGGAACGTGACCCACCAGCTGCGAGACGTCGTGGCCGCCCTGGACGCGGCGTACCTGGACTGGTCGTTCGGCGAAGACGTCGTCCTGGCCGAGCTTGTCCAGCTCCAGTCGAACTGGAGCATCTCGTTCCACGGCGAGGACCGGATCGTCCTGGGCGCCAACGAGCGGGGCCGGACCGTCCTCATCGTCGACTCGACGAAGATGACGCCCTTCCTCGTCGCCCAGGCCCAGGCGCATGCCCAGGCGGCCGATGCCGCCCTGCGGGAGTTCGCGCTCGGCGAGGACAACTACTGACCGATGGTCACGCGGGCGGTGACGACCACCGCGACCCTTACCGGCGAGGGCGGGGAGTACTTCTTCATCGTCCCGGTCGATTTCGAGGCGACCTTCGGGCGCCACCGGCCGCCGATCCGGGTCACGATCCACGGCCACACCTTCCGGACAACGCCCGCCCGCTACGGGGCCGAGTACTACATCGTCGTCAACCGGGCGAACCGCGAGGCCATCGGCATCGGTCACGGCGACCGGGTCCGGATCCGGATCGAGCTCGACGCCGAGCCCCGGGTCGTCGAGCCGCCACCCGAGCTCGCGGCGTCACTGGCCGGGGCTCCGGACGCGAAGGCGATCTACGACCGGCTGTCCTTCAGCCACCAGAAGGCGTACGCCGACTGGGTGGCCGAGGCGAAGCGCCCCGAGACGCGCCTCCGCCGGGCGACCGAGGCGCTCGACCGCCTGCGGGAGGGCCGCCGGGAGCCGGGCGAGAAGCCGCGCGGCTGACCCGCTCCGCCTAGGCGGAGCTTTCCAGCACCTCGCGGAGCTTCGCGGCGAACGCGTCCGGCTCGCCCATCTGCCCGTACTCGCCGCCCAGGAAGCCGCCGTGGTCGCCCGGGAACACGACCACGTCGATGCCCAGCCGCTCGGCGACCGCGTACGCGCCGCGGTTCGCCATCTCGCCCTCGGAGCCGACGCCCGCGGCGAGCACGATCCGGGTCGAGGCGGCGCGGAGCGCGTCGAAGTCGGGCTCGTAGGTCGGGATGTGGAGCATCCCCTGGTCGAGCATCGCGTCGTTCCGCGTCCCGTCGTCCTCGGTCGGCATCCCGAACATCGCCGGATCGGGACCGGGCTGGGCGGCAACCTCGGCGGTGAACGGACCGCGGTGGCTGACGACCGCGATGAAGTGGGCCATCCCGGCGCCGAATCCTCGCTGCAGGTAGGTCTCGCGAATGGCGGCGACCGTGGCCAGAGCATGCTCGCGGTCGGGGAGGAGCGAGGCGAGCGGCGGCTCGTGGGCGACCAGGGTCCGGACGTCGTCGGGGTGCTTCGCCACCGCCGCCAGGCCGGTCACCGCACCGCCGCTGCTCCCGAACAAGTCGACGGGGCCACTGCCGACGGCCTCGATGATCCGGTGGACGTCATCGGCCTGAATGTCGGGCGTGACGGCGCCGGCCGGATCGGCCTTGACGCTGCGCTCGACGCCGCGCGGGTCGAAGGTCACCACCGTCCGATCCGGGAAGTGGCCCGCCAGGGTGCCGAAGCCTGCGGCCCCCATCGGTGAGCCGATGAGCAGCAGCGGCAGCTGGTCCGGCGCGCTGCCCGGGCGGACGTCGTAGGCCAGGGTCGCGCCGGGGACTTCCAGGCTGTGGGTGGTCGTGGCGGTGGTCGTTGTCATCGTGTCCTCCTACGCGACCGGCTGTTCGGCCAGGATGGCGTCGATCTGGCCGACGGCCTGGGTCATGCCCTCCTCCATGCCCATGGCCAGGACCTGCTCCATGGCCTCGGTGCTCGGGAAGATGTTCTCGATCGTCATGCGGCTCCGACCTTCGCCGATGCCGTCGATCGTCACCCGCCCGGTGCCGGCGGGCAGGTCGAGGTTCGGGGTGCCGTCGTCGTTGGCGAAGCCGTCGCGGAAGACGAGCCGGCGCGGCGGATCGGTCTCGACGATGTCCCAGAAGCCGTGGGGCTGGTCGCCCTCGGGACCGGTCATGTGGTATTCGGTCCGGCTTCCGGGGGTGAGGTCGTGCTTGGTGAACGTGGCGGGGTAGGTCGGCGGGCCCCACCAGCGCTCGAGCTGGCGCGGGTCGGCCCACAGCTGCCAGACGCGTTCGGGCGAGGCGTCGAACTCGGCGGTCACGGTCATGGTCAGGGCGCTGGGGTCCTTGGTGACGGCGGTCACGGTCATCGGTCTGACTCCTTCATGGATGTGACGAGGTCGGTCATGCGGTCGACCCGGCCCCGCCACAGGTCTTCGTATCGGTCCAGCAGGCGGCGCGCGACCAGGAGCCCGGCCAGGTTGGTCTGGACCACCTTGCGGCGGCCCATCCGTCGCTTGGTGACCAGCCCGGCCCGTTCGAGGATGGCGACGTGCTTCTGGACGGCGGCGAAGCTCATCGGGTAGTGGCCGGCGAGCTCCGCGACGCCCTCCTCACCGTCGATCGCGCGTCGGACGATGTCCCGGCGGGTGGCATCCGCAAGGGCGTTGAACACGCGATCGGTGTCGATCAGGGCCTGCATTGGTACAACCATACGGTTGTATGTAGAAGGCTGTCAAGTCCGGATCTGGCGCGCGGGGCTGGGGTCCTAGAAGCGGTCGGCCTGGGCGGCCTGGCCGACGGCGGCCTCGGGGGCCTCCATGGTGACCGCGACCTTCTCGGTGCGGCGTGGCTTGGGACGGAACGGCGAGGTCTCGGGGACGACGGGCCCATCGGTCTCGTTGAGCTCACCCCCGCGGTAGGCCTCCCAGACGGCCATCACGGTGTCGCGGTGGGGCCGGATGCGGCAGTGCTCGTCGCGGTTGCCCATCTCGTCGCAGTAGCCGAGCGGGATGCACTTCGGGGCGAGGAACGAGCCGAAGAACGGCGAGACCCGGAAGATCTCGTGGCGGATCTGCTTGAACAGCTGGCGGATCTCCCATTGGGCCATGGTGCAGAGCCGGAGCCCGCTCATGTGGATGAGCTGGCGGAGGTTGACCGTCATGATCAGGTTGGTCTGCATCGCGTTCGGGAAGATGAACCGCGCATCCTCGGCCGGGACCTCGGCCTGGAGGAGCTGCCCATAGAGCTCGAGGTTCTCGTCGATGGCCCGCTGGAAGCGGCCGGCCAGGTCGTCGGGCAGGTCGCCGTTCGAGATCGACTCGGGGATCGTGTAGTTGTCGCGGGCCTTGAAGCTGACGTAGCGCTGGGACTGCTGGTCGAATGCGGTCCCGGCCCGGTGGCGGACCAGCTGGTGGGACAGGGTCCGGGTCACGCCGCTGATGGCGAAGGTGAAGTTCACGTGCTCGATCGTCGATCCGTGGCCCGACTCCATGACCTTGCGGACCAGCGCCTGCTGCTTCTCGTCGGCCACCTGGCGGGAGACCGCCTTGTCCCAGATCGCGTCCGGCAGGAGCTCGGAGTAGCAGGTCCGGCAGGCGGTGTAGATGATCGGGAGGTAGTACTCCTCGACGATCTCGGCAGTCGGGAAGATCAGCTTGGCGGACAGGTTCGGCGAGGTCGGCGGCATGGCCCTGGCAGCAGTCGGGGACGATCCTGGATAGGCACCGAGTCTAGCACCTGACCGATGCCGGTTGGAGGCCCTTGTCCACAACCTGTAGTGGTGTGGATAACCCTGAGACCGCTATCTTGTGGTCTCGGTCAGGCCTCGTCGGAGCCCGTTTCCGCGTCGGATTCGCCCTCGGATTCGGCGCCCGGATCCCCTTCAAGCTCGTCTTTGCGGCGCTCGTCGAGGCGGGCCAGGCCATGCAGGCGGTCGTAGGCGATGACGTTGCCGCCGCCCGCGCGGGCCGAGGCGACTGCCTCGTCGGCCCAGGCCAGAAGGGTGTCGGCGCTGATGTCCTGGCGGGAGCGCATCGTCGTCACCCCGATCGAGACGGTGACCTTGACCTCGCCCCGCCCGGTCGAGATCGGACGCTGGGTGGCGCGGTCGCGGATCGCCTCGGCGAAGACGGTGGCGCCCTTCTCATCGGTGTGGGGGAGGATCGCCAGGAACGCGTCGCCGGCCAGCCGGCCGATGGCGTCCGCCGCCCGGACACGGACCCGGATCCGGAGGGCCAGCTCGCGGAGGACCGCGTCGCCGACCGCCGTGCCGTGGCGGGCGTTGATCTCGCCCATCCCGTCGATGTCGATCAGGACGATGGACACCGGGTGCGGATAGCGGCGCGCTCCGGCGACCTCGTCACGGAGCCGGTCCTCGATGGCGGCCCGGCTCGAGACGCCGGTCAGGGAGTCGGTGTCGGCCGCGCGCTCGAGTTCGGCCCGCTGGAGGGCGATCGTGTGGCGCGCATCGGTCAGCTCGGCCAGCGCGGAGCGGAGCTCCCGGCCGAGCCGGTCGCGCTCGAGGTCTTCGGCTGGCTTCTCGACGGCGGTGGGGACGGGGACGGCCTCGGTCTCCGCCTCCGTATCGGCGTCCTCGGTTGACGCCGGCGCCGAGGCCCCGGCCGCCCGGAACGTGGCCGCGGCGCTCTG
>DATBIW010000109.1:0-5792 GCA_036556745.1 Candidatus Limnocylindria bacterium
GGAACCACGAGCTGGTGGTGGTCGGCGGCGGCGACTCCGCGCTCGAGGAGGCCACCTTCCTCACCAGGTTCGCGACCAAGGTGACCATCGTCCACCGCCGCGACCGGCTCCGCGCCTCCAAGGTCATGCAGGACCGGGCCATGGCCAACCCCAAGATCGCGTTCGAGTGGAACTCGGTCGTGGACGACGTGCTCGGCGAGCAGACGGTCACCGGGGTCCGCCTCCGCAACGTCGAGGACGGCACCGAGAAGGTCCTCCCGGTGGCCGGGGTGTTCGTGGCCATCGGGCACACGCCCAACACCGAGCGGTTCGCGGACCAGGTCGAGCTCGACCAGGCCGGCTACATCGTCACGCCCAACCCGCCCTCGACCGCGACCAGCGTCGACGGCGTGTTCGCGGCCGGTGACGCGGTCGACCACACCTACCGGCAGGCGGTGACCGCCGCCGGCACCGGATGCGCGGCCGCCATCGACGCCGAGCGCTGGCTGGAGGCCCACGGCCACGACTCCGGGGCCTCCACCGACAACTGGGAATGAGGGCGGTTGCCCGTCTCCCTCAGGGGGCAGGAATACATATGAGCCAGAGGCCGTTGGACTCTGGTCGGGGGAATCATTCGTTCGAGGAGGTGGAGGTGCGCAGGGGTCCCCGCCCCGCCCGCACCGATGCTATGACCAAAGCCGCAGCCGTGACCGACACCACGTTCGACAACGAGGTGCTCAAGTCGAGCACTCCCGTGCTCGTCGACTTCTGGGCCGAGTGGTGCGGCCCCTGCAAGATGATCAGCCCGGTGCTCGAGGAGATCGCCGACGAGCACAAGGGCAAGCTCACCATCGCCAAGCTCAATGTCGACGAGAACCCGGACGTGGCCATGCGCTACGGGGTCATGAGCATCCCGACGCTCGCCCTGTTCATCGGCGGCGTCGAGAAGAAGCGGCTGATCGGCGCCATGCCGAAGCGCAACATCGTCAACGAGCTGTCCGAGTTCATCAGCTGACAGAGCGTCCCGGTACGTGAGCCCGACCCGGTGGGTCGGGCTCACGGCATTTCCGGGGCTCAGGCGTCCGGCGGTGCGGACGGCACGGGGCGGAGGGCCGGCTGGGCCGGGGCCGGGACCCGGAGGACCTCACGGGCCGCCTCGCGCGCGTCCTTCCAGGACAGGGCGGTCCGCAGGTCCATCCGCATCAGCGGGTAGCGGGGATGGTCGCGGACGACCTGGAACCCACTCGCCTCCAGGAACCCCGCCGGCACCCGGCAGTCACGGCGCGTCGGCGCCCGGTCGGCGAAGGTCTCAACCGCCCGCACCTTCCGCCTGGTGAGGTCGCGGGCCATGGTCTGGAGGAGGACCCGGCCGATCCCCTGGCCTTCGAACCGCGGCTCCACGGCCAGGGTGGCGAGCAGCACCGCGTCCCGGCTCACCGGTCGCGCGGCCTGGAACCCGACCTGGTCGAACAGGTGGGTCGGGGCGTACAGCGAGTACCCGGCGACCTCCCCGTCCACCGAGACGACGTGCCCGGCCGGCCCCCACTCGAGCACGACCGATGACAGCCAGGCCTCCTTCTGCACCCCGGCGTCCTCTGACCCTCGCGGCCGCGCCCGGGCGCCCAGCTCCCAGAAGACACAGTGACGGCACGGCTCTGGCACCAGGTCGAGGGTCTCGGGGCCCAGCGGGACCAGCTTGCGGCCCATCGTCAGGAGTCCCCTTCCGGGCGCGGTCGCCGCTGGTGGACGATCAGCAACGCCCAGATCAGACCGAGGAACAGGCCCACGAAGAAACTCCCCCCAACACGGCGGAGCAATGGCAGCGAGGCTCGTAGCACAGCAACGTATTCGCAGGCCCGGATAGACGCTCGATGCTAGCAGCCCTCCGAGAGGGCTTGCCATATGCCGCTATCCTTCAAGGTCATGCGCGCCGATGACCCCTTTCGTGACCGCTACGCCCGCGGCACCCGCTCGATGACCGCCTCCGAGATCCGAGCCCTGTTCGCCGTCGCCTCCCGCCCCGAGATCGTCAGCCTGGCCGGGGGCATGCCGTTCACGGCGGCGCTCCCCTTGGACACGGTCGGCGACGTGCTCGACGAGGTGGTGGCCGACGAGGGCCCGGCGGCCCTCCAGTACGCCGGCGGCCAGGGCGACCCACGGCTGCGCGAGGTGCTCACCGACCTGATGCGCAACGAGGGCATCCACGGCTCGGGCGGCGACGTGGTCGTCACCGAGGGGTCCCAGCAGGCGCTGGACCTCATCTCGCGGATGTTCTGCGACCCGGGCGACGTCATCGTGGCCGAAGGCCCGTCGTACGTCGGCGCCCTCTCGGCCTTCTCCCAGTACCAGGTCGACGTCTGCCACGTCCCACTGGACGACGAGGGTCTCGATCCAGACGCACTCGCATCAACCCTCGATCGTCTCGAGCGTGATGGGCGGCGGGTGAAGCTCCTCTACACGGTGCCCAACTTCCACAACCCGGCCGGCGTCACGCTCGCTGCCGGGCGCCGGGAGCGGGTCCTGGAGATCGCCCGGCGCCACAACGTCCTCGTGCTCGAGGACAACCCCTACGGGATGCTGGGGTTCGAGCACGACCCGCCGGACGCCCTCCGGGCCCTCGACCCCGACAACGTCGTCTATCTCGGCAGCCTCTCCAAGGTGTTCTGCCCTGGCCTGCGGATCGGCTGGGCGCTGGTGCCGCCGGCCCTTCGGGAGCGGCTGATCCTGGTCAAGGAGGCCGCCGACCTCTGCTCGTCGAGCTTCACCCAGGCCGTGGCCTACCGGTGGTTCGCCAACTACCCGTGGCGGGAGACCCTCAAGGGGCTCCGCGAGCTCTACCGCGAGCGCCGCGACGTGATGCTCGACGCCCTCGCCGAGGACGTGCCGGAGGGCGTGACCTGGACCCGGCCCGGCGGCGGCTTCTACGTCTGGGTCCGGCTGCCCGACCACCTGGACGCCCGCGCCATGCTCGCCAAGGCGATCACCGCCCGGGTGGCGTACGTGCCCGGCGGCGCCTTCTACGCCGACGGCCAGGGATCCTCGTGCATGCGGCTGTCCTACTGCTTCCCGCCACCCGAGCGGATCCGCGAAGGGGTCCGGCGCCTTGGCGGTGTGATCGACGAGGAGCTGGCGCTCGCCCGGGCCCTCGGTGGTCTCCCCGAGGGCGACCCCGACCAGGACCAGGGTCGCCCGGCCGGCTGGGGTGGAGTCCAGTGAGCTTCGACTGCTCGGTCGCGGTCATCGCGGGCGGCCTGTCGTTCGAACGCGAGGTCTCCCTCCGCTCGGGCCAGCGGGTCGCCGACGCCCTCCGCGAGCGTGGCTACCGGGTCGGCGAGCTGGACGCGGACCAGCAGCTGGTCGAACGGCTCGGCGACGGTGCCTTCGACGTCGCGTTCCTGGCCCTCCATGGCCGGTTCGGGGAAGACGGGACGGTCGCGTCGATTCTCGACCTTCTGGGGATTCCCTACACCGGCTCCAGCTTCGACGCCAGCCGACTCGCCTTCGACAAGCTGGCCGCCAAGTCGGTCCTGCGCCGCGCCGGGCTATCGGTCCCCGCGGCCATCCCCCTCACCGAGGGCGCCCTCAGGGAGCTCGGGGTCGGCGTCCTCCTCGACCGGGCGATGGACGAGCTCGGCCTCCCTCTGGTGGTCAAGCCCAACCGAGGCGGCTCGGCCCTCGGGATCCGACTCGTCGAGCGGGCCGACCAGCTCCCGGCCGCCCTCATGGCCGCGTTCGGCTACGACGACACCGTGCTGCTGGAGGAGCGGGTGGCCGGCACCGAGCTCGCCCTCTCGGTGGTCGACGGCCTCGCCGCCCTCCCGGCCGTCGAGATCCGCCCCAAGGAAGGCTGGTACGACTTCTCCGCCCGCTACACCCACGGCGCCGCCGAGTTCCGGGTCCCCGCCAACCTCGATCCGGCAACCACCGACCGCTGCCTCGAGGCGGCCCAAGCCGCCCACCTCGCCCTCGGCTGCCGCGACATCTCCCGGACCGACGCCATCCTCGCCCCCGACGGCACCTGCCGCATCCTCGAGGTCAACACCGGCCCCGGCCTCACCTCAACCAGCCTGGTCCCCATGGCCGCCGACGCCGCCGGCATCACCTTCGCCGACCTCACCACCCACCTCACCGACCGAGCCACGGCCCGCCGCCCCCGCTAACCGGGAAACGGCCCTCCGGAAGGCCAGTCCTTCGAGGACCCATGGGGTCGCCCCGAAATTGGCCTCGGTCGCTCACTAGGGCTGACCCTCGCCCACCCGACCCTCGGCCCGCCCGACGACGCCTTGGCCAACCCACGAGCCTCGCCCACCCGACCCTCGGCCCGCCCCGACTCTCGGGCCCTAGCCGGATCCGCAATCCAGGGGGTGTCCGCTCGCGCCCGGCCTCGAACTCACCGGCCCCAGGTCCAATCCCCTGGCCCTGGGGCTTCAGACCGAGGCGATCGTGGTGCGCTCGTCGCGGACGACCTGCGGGTCATCGACCGACCCCGGCGCCTCGGTCAGGTCGACGGGTTGCTGCTCGAGCCCGATGGCGTCGCAGATCCGCTGGAGGTCGTCCAGGGTGGCGAACTCGATAAGCACCTTGCCCTTGCGCTTGCCGAGCTGGACCCGCACCCGGGTCTCCAGCCGGTCCGAGAGTCGCTCGGCAAGGTCCGCCATGCCGGGGGCCTGCATGGTCGGCCGGACTCGAGCCCGGGCGCGCTCATCAGGGCCAAGGAGCGGCTCACCGTTCTTGATCCGCTGGGCGAGCTCCTCGGCCATCCGAACCGTCAGCCCCTCGGCCACGATCCGATCGGCCAGCCGCTCCTGCTGCACCGGGTCCTCCAACGAGGCGACTGCGCGCGCATGACCGGCCGATAGGGTTCTCGCCGCAATCCGTCGTTGCACACTCCCCGGGAGGCGGAGGAGGCGCATCGCGTTCGCAATCACAGGCCGACTCCGCCCTAGGCGCGCCGCCAACTCCTCCTGCGTGATCCCGAAGTCCAGCAGGAGCTGCTCGTAGGCGGCCGCTTCCTCGAGCGGGTTGAGGTCCTCACGATGGACATTCTCAAGGAGCGCATCGCGCAGCATCTGATCGTCCTCGGTGGTACGGACGATCGCCGGGATTCGCTCCAGACCCGCCGCCCGGGCCGCGCGAACGCGCCGCTCCCCCATGACGATCTGGTAGCGCCCGCCGCTGGGACGGACAACGATCGGCTGGAGCACGCCGACTGCTTCGATGCTGCTGGTCAGCTCCTGCAGTGGCTCCTCGTCAAAGGAGCCACGAGGCTGCCGCGGGTTGGGGTCGATCCGACCGAGGGCAAGCTGCTCGAACGTCGGACCCGATGCCGCCTTGGTCCGCTGTCCAGCCTCCGGCTCCTGGCCGGCGACCTCCACCACGGGGTCGCGGTCTTCCTGCGGGCTGCTCGGGATGAGGGCATCCAGCCCACGGCCAAGGCCACCACGGCGTCGCATCAGCTGGCTCCTTCTCCGGTCGGCGCGAGCAAGCCACTTCGCTCCGCGAGTTCAAAGGTGAGGTCGCGGTACGCGATGCCACCGCGGGAAAGGGGATCGTAGAGGGCGATCGGGAGGCCATATCCCGGTGCCTCTGAGAGCCGGACGCTTCGGGGAACGACGGTCTGGTAGACCAGGTCAGTGAAGTGCTTGCGCACCTCATCGACCACCTGCAGCGCCAGCCGGGTCCGGCCGTCGTACATGGTGAGCACGATCCCACCGATGCGAAGCTCGGGGTTCAGATTGGCCCGAACCAGTTCGACGTTTCGGAGCAGCTGTCCGAGACCCTCGAGGGCGTAGTACTCGCACTGGATCGGGATC
>DATBIW010000110.1:0-3376 GCA_036556745.1 Candidatus Limnocylindria bacterium
GTTCAACAACCGATACGGACCGATCTTCCCCGAGCCGACCGCGGTCTTCACCGATGCCCCGGTCGTCATCGGCACCGATGGCGTCAAGAAGATGGGCAAGTCGGCGAACAACACGATCCCGATCTTCGCCTCGCCGGACGACATCCGGAAGATCGTCATGAACATGGTCACCGACCCGCTGCGCATCAAGCGCACCGACCCGGGACGGCCGGAGGTCTGCAACGTCTGCCAGCTCCACCGCTTCTTCGGGGAGGACTACCTGCAGATCCAGGACGGCGAGCGGACCGCCCGTACCGGATGCGTCGACACGAAGTCCCTCTTGGCAGACCGGATGATCGAGTTCTTCCGGCCCATGCGCGAGAAGCGCGAGGCGCTGGCCGCCGACCCTGACGTGGTCGAGGCGGTACTCTCCGCCGGAGCCGAGAAGGTTCGGCCGATCCTCGAGGCCACGCGGGCCGAGGTGCTCGAGGCGGTCGGGACCGGGCGGCCGAGGAAGCGGACGTGATCGAGCTGTTCCAGGGGGCATGGGTCCGAGAGCGCCGGCTGCTGGCGATCTTCCTGATCACCGGGTCGGTCTATTTCGGGCTCCTCGCGCTGGGCATGGTCGTGGACCTGCTCGCCCAGTTCGGCGACATCCTGATCGCCATCTTCCTGGCCTGGCTGCTCGCGTTCCTCATCTCGCCGCTCGTGCACCGCATCCAGAAGGAGCTGGAGATCGGCCGGGGAGCGGCGGTAGGCGCCGCGTTCGGGATCATCCTCGTCGGCCTGGGCGGCTTCCTCCTGCTGGTGGCGGCGGTCATGGTCACCGACCTCGCGGACTTCATCAGCAGCTGGCCCTCGCGCCAGGACCAGATCGTGGCCCAGATCGAGGAGATCCAGGACGCGATCGGGATCCAGGACCCGGACGTCGCGCTGCTCTTCGACCAGCTCGCGGATCAGATCGGTGCGCTGGGCAGTCAGCTTGGCGAGTCGGCCGGGGCGATCGCCAGCGGCGCGTTCGGCGTCATCGGGACGCTGTTCCTCGTCGTCCTGCTGGCGCTGTTCATGGTGCTCGACAGCCACCGGATCATGGTCTGGCTCAGCCGGCTGGTCCCGAGCCGCTTCCGCGACCAGTCGCTCCTCTTCCAGGAGGGCGTGGCCCGGTCGTTCGGCGGGTTCCTGCGGGCCCAGACGGTCCTCGCTCTGATCATGTTCGTCCTGGTCATGGCCGTCGGGCTGGTGTCCCGCGCCCTGGGCGGGATGGAGTACATCTTCGTGACCGCGGTCGTCTCCGGGCTGCTGATGTTCATCCCGATGATCGGGCCGCCGCTCGCACTGGTGCCGCCGATCTTCATCGGATTCCTGACCAGCGAGAACTGGCTGGTGGCCCTCATCGCGGCGATCGTCCTGGTCGTGGTCCAGGGCGTGCTGGTGAACGCGATCCAGCCGAAGATGATGCAGGAGTCACTGGGCCTCCATCCGATCCTCCTGTTCCTGGGCCTGCTGGTCGGGGTCCAGGTCGCCGGCCTGTGGGGCGCCCTGTTCGGGGTGCCCATCCTGGCCGTGATCGTGATCCTCGTGAACCACTGGCTCGACATCTACAGCCCTGAGGACGCCGCCCTGGCCGACATGGCCGAGGCGGAGCATCGGAGAGCCGAGGCCGACCCGGAACCGGCCAAGCCGAAACCAAAGGCCGCGCCCAAGTCCTCCTAGGCGGAGGACGACCCGCGCGGTCCCCCGCCCAGGGCGAACGCCACCGGCAGCGAGATCCCGAACACCCGCGCCACGGTCGGTGGCGCAAGGACCTGGGCCGCCGGCCCGTCGGCGACGACCCGTCCCTCGCTGAGCAGCACGACCCGTGGGACGGAGAGCGCGATGAGGGCCGGGTCGTGGAGGACCGCCAGGATCGCCAGTCCGCGGCTGCGACGGAGCCGGTCCAGCGTGCTCAGCAGGGCGACCTGGTGGGCAAGGTCGAGGTGCTGGGTCGGCTCGTCGAGGAGCAGGAGGCGGGGCTCCTGGGCGAGAGCCATCGCGACCAGCACCCGCTGCCGCTCCCCGCCGGACAGCTCGTCGATCCGGCGTCCCACGAGGTCGAGCGCGTCGGCGTCGACCAGCGCTCGCTCGACGGCATCCGCGTCGCCGGGGCCGGCGCCGAACCGGGAGCGGGCATGCGGCGCGCGGCCCATCTCGACCAGCTCCTCGACCCGGAACCCATCGGGCAGCGAGGGCAGCTGGGGGAGGATCGCGACCCGTTGGGCGACCTCGCGACGGGACCACTCCTCGACCGGCCGGCCGTCGAGGATGACCGCCCCGCTGTCCGACTCGAGCATCCCCGTCGCCAGCCGCAGGAGCGTCGTCTTGCCGCTCCCGTTCGGCCCCAGCAGGGCGACCAGCTCGCCGGGGGCGACCTCCAGGCTGACGCCGCGCAGGACCTCGCGCTCGGGCCGCCCGCGCCGCCGGTACCCGAACTGGACCGCGTCGAACGCAAGGATCGGGGCGGCCGCCCTGGCGGTCATGGCGTGGTGACGGCCCCGGCCGAGCGGTGGAGGAGCCACAGGAAGAACGGCGCCCCGATGAGCGCGGTCACGACGCCAACCGGCACGCCGCCGACCACGCGGGAAGCGAGATCGGCGGTCACCAGCAGCGCCGCGCCCCCCAGGCAGCTCACCGGCAGCAGGAGCCGATGGTCGGGACCGATGGCCAGGCGCACCAGGTGGGGCACGACGAGGCCGACGAAGCCGATGGTCCCGGCCAGCGCCACCGCGGCCGAGGTCACGACGGTCGCCAGCAGGACGAGCGCTCGCCGGGCGGGAACGAGATCGACCCCCAGCGCGGCCGCCGCCTCGTCGCCGAGGAGCAGGAGGTTGAGCGACCGCCATCGGAGGAGGAGCAGCGCCGATCCGCCGAGGACGAGCGGGGTGGCGATCGCCAGCTCGGCGTAGCCGATCCCGCCGAGCGACCCGAGCAGCCAGCCGACGACGGCGTTCAGCGCCCGGCCCGAGCTCACGAGCAGGAGCGCGGTGCCGGCGGCCAGCAGCGACGAGACCGCGTACCCGGTCAGGAGCAGGGTGACCATGCTCGACCGACCGCCCTGGCGGGCGACGGCCAGGACGAGCGCCACCGCGCCCAGCCCGCCGACGAAGGCGGCCACCTGGACGATGCCGATGCCCAGCCAGGCCGTGCCGGCCCCCACGGCGAGGATCGGGAGCACGACGGGGGCGGTGATGGCCATCACGGCTCCGAGCGAGGCCCCCGCGGCCGCGCCGATGACGTACGGGTCGGCCATCGGGTTGCGGAGGAGAGCCTGGAACACGACCCCGGCGGCCGCCAGGCCGGCCCCGACCAGGGCGCCGCCGAGCACGCGAGGCAGCCGGATCTCGAACAGGATCGTTGGCGC
>DATBIW010000111.1:0-4083 GCA_036556745.1 Candidatus Limnocylindria bacterium
CTCGACCGAGGCCAGGTCGAGGTGGTTCGACGGCTCGTCGAGCAGGAGCAGGTCCGGGTTGGCCAGCAGCAGCCGGGCGAGGGCGACCCGCATCATCCAGCCGCCGGAGAACTCGCCGATGTCGCGCTCGGCATCGGCATCGGCGAAGCCAAGCCCGGCCAGGATGCGCCGGGCCTCGGCCTCGAGCGACCAGCCACCCAGCTGCTCGAACCGATGCTGGAGGCGGCCGTACTCGTCCATGAGCTCGGCCAGCTCGGCGGCCGCCTCATCGGTCTGGGCCGATCCGAGCTCGGTCATCTCCTGCTCGATGTGCGCCATGCGGCGTCCGATGCCGGTCACCGTGCCGGCGCCGGCCAGGACCTCGGCCAGGACGGTGTGACCGCGGGCCTCGGCGACCTCCTGGCGCAGGTAGCCGATGACGACGTCCTTCCCGCGGGCGACGGTGCCGGTGTCGGCGTCCTGGTCGCCGGTGATGATCTCGAGGAGGGTCGTCTTGCCGGTTCCGTTGGCACCGACGATGGCCACTCGCCGGCCGGCGCTCACCTGGAGGGAGACGTCGCTGAACAGGTGCTGGGCGCCGTGGGCCTTCGAGACCCCGGCCAGGGAAACGAGGCTCATCGGGCCGAGTCGCCCGCGCTCGCCGCCTCGCCGGTGCTCAGCCGTGCCCCCGCCGTGTCGAACCGGAGCCGGGTGGCCATGCCCGGGACACCCGAGGCGTTCCACGCCTTCTCGACCGAGTGCGCGGTCAGCGGCGAGTCGCAGATGGCCAGGACCGATGGGCCGGCGCCCGAGAGGCAGGCGCCGGCGGCCCCGATCTGGTACGCGGTCTCGATCAGCCGCGTGGCGCCGGGAAGCAGCGGCAGCCGGTACGGCTGGTGGATCCGGTCGTCCATCGCCTGTCGGAGGAGCGCCGCGTCCGAGGTCAGGATCGACGTGGCCAGGAGCGCGGCCCGCCCGGCCTGGGCGGCGGCGTCGGGGTGGGGAACGCGGGTCGGCAGGGCGGCGCGCATGTCCTCGGTTCGGCTCTCGGCCTGGGCGATGAACAGGACCGGGATCCACGCCTCCGGGACGCGGAACCGGCGGACCGTGACCTCGTGCCCCTCCATCAGGGCCAGGGTGAACCCCCCGTACAGGGCGGCGGCCACGTTGTCGGGATGGCCCTCGACCCGGGCCGCGAGAGCGAGGAGCTGGTCGGCGGTGGTCGGGAGGCGCCCGGCGGCCGCCCCGAGCAGGATCCCCGCCAGGATGGCCGCCCCGCTGCTGCCCAGCCCCCGGGCGGCGGGGATCATCGAGGAGACCTCGATCCGCCACGACGCGCTGCCACCCGGGGGCCCGCCGGCGGCGCGCAGCCCTTCCCGGAAGGCCTTGACGACGAGGCTGTCCCCGGCGCTGCTCGCCGCCGCGGCGGACCCCTCCCCGTGGGCGTTCAGCACGATCCCGGGCAGGTTGCCGTGGTGCAGCTCCGCCCGCATCTTCAGGGTCAGCGCGGCCGCGAACACGTCGAAGCCGCTCCCCAGGTTGGCGCTGGAGGCGGGGACGTCGACCGAGGCGATGGGCGTGGCCACGGAGCCGAGTGTATCGGTCAGGCCAGGCGTGCCACCTCGTCGTGGCGGAAGCAGTCGACCGTGTGGTCGTTCACCAGCCCGGCACTCTGCATGAACGCGTAGATGATCGTGGGTCCCACGAACGAGAAGCCGCGCCGCTTGAGGTCGCGGGACATCGCCTTCGACTCGGCGGTCTCGGCAGGAATGTCGTGGCCCTCCCATTGGTTCTGGAGCGGGCGTCCGCCGACGAACGACCACAGGTGGGCATCAAGGCTGCCGAGCTCCTCGGCCACCTCGAGGATGAGGCGCGCGTTCCAGATGGTCGACCGGATCTTGGCGGCGTTCCGGATGATCCCCGCGTCCTCCTTGAGCCGGGCCTGGTCATCCGACCCGAACGCGGCCACGGTGGCGATCTCGAAGTTGGCGAACGCTCGCCGGTACCCCTCCCGCCGGTTCAGGATCGTGGCCCAGCTCAGCCCCGCCTGCGCGCCCTCGAGGGTCAGGAGCTCGAACAGGGCGCGGTCGTCGTGGATCGGCACGCCCCACTCGTCGTCGTGGTACGCGACCATGGCCGGGTCCGATCCGGCCCACCAGCAGCGGGCGGCTGACGGATCAGGCACCGATCGCGTCGCGGATGGCCTGCGCGGTCGGGGCCACCGGCTCGAGGCCCTCGAAGCCGCCGCCCGGCGCCGTGTCGGGGTCCTTCAGGCCGTGGCCGGTGAGGATGCAGACCACGGTGGCCGAGCGCTCGAGGCGGCCGCTGGCCGCCAGCTGGCGGACCCCGGCCACGCCGGCCGCCGAGGCGGGCTCGCAGAAGATGCCCTCCAGGCGGGCGATGTCGGCCTGGGCGGCCAGGATCTGGTCGTCGGTGACCGCCTCGATGATCCCGCCGGACTCGTCACGGGCGACCACCGCCCCGGCCCACGAGGCGGGGTTCCCGATCCGGATGGCCGTCGCCACTGTCTCGGGACTCGCGACCGGGGCGTCATGGACGATGGGGGCCGCGCCGGCGGCCTGGAAGCCCAGCATCCGGGGCCGGGCGGCGATCCGACCGTCCTCGGCGTAGCGGGTGAATCCACGCCAGGCGGCGGTGATGTTGCCGGCGTTCCCGACCGGCAGGGCGACCGCGTCGGGCGCTCGCTCGAGGGCGTCGCTGATCTCCCAGGCGACGGTCTGCTGCCCCTCGAGCCGATCCGGATTGATCGAGTTCACGACCACCGCCTCGCCGCTTTCGCCGAGCTCGCGGACGGCCTCCAGCGCGGTGTCGAAGTTGCCCTCGACCATGACCAGCCGGGCCCCGGCCGCCAGGGCCTGGGCCAGCTTGCCGCGGGCCACCTTGCCAGCCGGCAGGACGACGCCGCAGGCCAGGCCCGCCGCGGCCGCATAGGCCGCCGCCGACGCGGACGTGTTGCCGGTCGAGGCGCACACCACCAGCCGAGCGCCACCGGCCACCGCGCGGTTGACGGCCAGCACCATCCCGCGGTCCTTGAACGAGCCGCTCGGGTTGGTGCCCTCGAACTTCAGGTACAGCCGGTCAAGGCCGATCGCCGCGCCCAGCCGTCGGGCGCGGACGAGGGGCGTCCCGCCCTCACCGAGGCCGAGCGGGAAGGTCTCACCCGGGCGGGCGAGGAGGTCGGCGTAGCGGTCGAGCAGCGAGAGGGCGGCCACTCAACCCAAGGCGTCGCGGACGATGCGCGCCTGCTCGGCGGCGTGGGCGGCCGGGTAGCCCTCGGCCGGCCGCGAGCGTTCGGGACGCGAGACGTCGCCGAGCGGTGTGGTGTGCGGGACGATCGAGCGGATCTTGGGCAGGACGAACTTCCGGGCCCCCATGTTCCGCGGCTCCTCCTGGACCCAGGAAACCATCTCGGTGGCCGGGTATCGGCTCAGGACCGGCACCAGGGCATCGGTCGGGAAGGGGTAGAGGAGCTCGGCGCGGATGATGGCCACGTGCTCGGCCGCCGCGCGGAGCTCGGACAGGACCAGGTCGTAGTAGACCTTCCCGCTGCACAGGATCACGTGGCGGACCGCGGCGGCGGCCGCATCGGTCTGGCGGTCGGGGTCATCGAGGATCGGCGACCAGCTGCCCCCGGCCAGCTCGGACGGCCGGGAGGCCGCCTCGGGAAGGCGGAGCAGCGACTTCGGGGTCATGACCACCAGCGGTCGCTCCTCCTCGTGGAGGCCCTGGCGCCGGAGGAGGTGGAAGTACTGCGCCGCGGTGGTTGGGTAGGCGACCCGGATGTTGCCCTCGGCGCCGAGCGCCAGGAACCGTTCCAGGCGGGCGCTCGAGTGCTCCGGGCCCTGGCCCTCGTACCCGTGGGGCAGGAGCAGGGTCAGGCGAGAGGTCTGCCGCCACTTGGCGAGGCCCGCGATGATGAACTGGTCGACGACGATCTCGGCCCCGTTCACGAAGTCGCCGAACTGCGCTTCCCACAGGACGAGGGCCTCCGTGACGGTGACCGCGTAGCCGTACTCGAAGCCGAGGCACGTGTACTCGCTGAGGGGCGAGTTGAGGACCTCGAAGCTGGCCTTCCCGTCGGCC
>DATBIW010000112.1:0-3306 GCA_036556745.1 Candidatus Limnocylindria bacterium
GGGGCTGTCCAGGAAGGCCAGCGATGCCTGGCCGCTGGTGATGACCTCGGCAATGCCCTCGATCGGGATCCCGGAGCGGGCCATCGTCTGGATGACGTTGACCCGCCGGATGTCGCCGGCGCTGAACCGATCGCCCTCGGCGGGCTTCAGCAGCCCCAGCTCGACATACCGATCCACCACGTCGGGCGCCACCCCGGCCCGGACCGCCGATTCCTGGCGCGAGAAGTCGACCAACGGGAGCGTCAATCCTCAGGTGGGGCGACGGCTGCGGGCCGCGGCGGCGGCGAGGACGAGGCAGGCTCCAAGCAGCAGCGCAATGACCACGCCCGTTCCCGATGGACCCTCGTCCGCCGTGGCGGTGTCTGGCAGACCAGACCCCGACGGTGCGGGGGTCGGGCTGGCCCCGACAGCGCCGACCGCGACGGTCAGCGAGTCGCTACAGCCGGGCGTCTGGGTGAAGGTGAGGGTCCAGTTGCCCGGTTGGTTCGCAAGGAAGCTGACGGCGAACGAGCCCGTTGCGTCGGTCGGGCCGCCCTGCGCGCCGCCCGGGCCGGTTGGTGGCTGGATGGTGGTGCTGATCGGAGTGCTGGCAGCGAAGCCGGTCCCGGTCACGGTGACGAAGTCCCCCACGGCAGGGTTGGTCGAGTTCGGGGTCAGGGCCGTTGCGCAGGTGACCGGAACGCTCACCGAGTCGCTGCAGCCGCTCGCCTGGGTGAAGGTCAGCGTCCAGCTGCCGGGCTGGCCAGGAACGAAGGTGACGGCGAACGAGCCGGCGCCATCCGTCGGGCCACCCTGCGCGCCACCCGGACCGATGGGCGGCTGGATGGTCACGCTGATCGGGGTGTTCGGGGCGAAGCCAGTCCCGGTCACGGTGATCTGACCCCCGACCACGGTGCTGCCCGAGGTCACGGCGACGTCGCACACCGCAAGTCCCGCTCGGGCGCTGGGGACGGCGAGGAGCGCGATGGCCGCCACCGCGAAGGCCAGGGCGGTGGTGGCGCGCAGGACGCGGAACCGGGCGGTGTCCTGAGTGGGGCGACGCATCGTCGACAGGGTACCGGCTGGGATTCAGCGTGGCGAGAGGTTCGGAGGTCCGCTCCCCTGCTGGAGCCGGCGCCAGCCCGCCCCCTCAGCCACTCAGGTCACGCCGCGAGAAGCCCCAGGCGCCGATCAGGGCGCCGCCAACCGCGATCACGACCGAGGCGATGATCCCGGCCACCTCCCACTCGCCCACCATCGGCAGCCCGAAGTGGGAGGTCAGGGCCAGGTTGGTGATGAACTCGGGCAGGTTCAGCGCCGGGCCGACGATCTGGATGAACCAGGTCACCACGGTCACGACCACGACGATCGGTCCGGCCAGGCCGCTGCGGACCAGGCCGCCCACCGCGATGCCAACCCCGGCCATGGCGGCCCCGAACAGGCCGAGCACGGTCGTCCCGAGCACCGGCGTCCAGACGTCGCCCCCGGCCATGGCGGCTCCGATCCCGATCCCGACCATCGCCAGGACGGTGAACACGAGCAGGCCGCCCAGGACACCGGCTCCCCCGCCCAGCACCCAGCGCATGCGTGCCAGCGGGGTGGCCAGCAGCAGCTCGAGGCGGCCGGAGGTCTCGTCCGCGGCCCAGCCGGAGACCAGCGAGGCGGCGGCGAGGCCGGCCAGGATGAGGCCGAACTCGACGTACAGCAGCTGGAGGAAGCCGCCCACCGTTCCCATGTCGACTCCTGGGAAGAGCTGGCCGAGGAGCCGCTCGAAGTCCGGCGACTCGCCCAATGTGGCGACGAACTCCTCGGCGGAGGACGCCATGATCAGCCCGAAGATGCCCAGGCCGATCCCCCAGGACAGGGCCGTCGGCAGGTTGTGGCCGAAGATGCGCCCGGCCGGACCGCGCAGGCCGGCCAGCGCGTTGGGCAGGCTGGGGGTCGGGATCGGGCTCGTCACGCCGATGTCGCGGCGCCGGAAGGCCTCGACGCCGACCACGAACATCACGAGCACGAAGACGCCCACCAGCGCGACCGACGCCCAGTCGAACTGGCCGCCGAGCGCGACATGGTCGGTCGTCCACCCGAACCAGGTCAGGTTCGCGAAGGGCGCCAACTCCGGAACGGCGTACTGGTAGCCGTTCAGGAGGAAGCCGGCGAACGTCAGCGCACCGGCGATCCCGATCGCCGAGCCGCGGCCCAGGATCGGGGCCGTGGCGAACGCGACCGAGCCCCCGGCGAGCGCCAGGAGGCCCAGCCAGATCGCGTAGCCGGCGGCCATCTCGACGGTGATCTCGTCGCCCGGCAGGACGGCGAACGAGCCGGCAATCAGGAGCGCGACGAAGACGAGCAGCGAGGCGACGGTCATCGCCACCACGTGCCCCGACAGCTTCTGGACCGCGATCCGGCGCCGGCTGATGGGCGCCGCGGCCACGAACTCGAGGCTCCCCCGTCGCGCCTCGGCGGCCAGCGTCCCGGAGAGGGCCAGGATGGACCACAGGCTGGCGACGAGCGGGAAGAAGGTGCCGTACTTGTACTGGAGGTAGCCGCCCAGGGTTTCGGCGTTGACCGGCTTGCCGGCAAACCCCTGGAGGATGGGCGGCACGGCCGCGATCAGGTTCGCGATCTCCTGCCGCGACTCGGGGGTCGAGAACTCGGCGACGATCGCCTGGCTGACCGCGATCAGGATCAGGCCCATGATCCCGCCGGTGAGCAGGGTCGCCCGCCGGGAGTCGCGGATCGTCTTGGCGAAGACCGATCCCAGGCCGTAGATCCGGCGGAAGGCCGGGACCGATGAGGGGGCCGCCGCGGGCGGCCGCTGGGCTTCGACGGTCATGTCAGGCCGCCTGGTCCGCCGCGTGGCCGTACTCGGCGAGGAACGTCTCCTCGAGCGAGGGCTCGCGGCTGACGAAGTCGAGGAGCTCGTACTTCGCGGCTTCCTGGACGACGGGAGTGATCGCTCCAGACACGCGCATCCGGAGGACGTGGTCCTCGGCGGAGACGTCGCTCACGCCGGGCAGCGCCTGGAACGCGGCCACCGGGACCTCGCCGGCGAAGCGCAGCTCGACCTGGTGGTGGGCGAGGTCGCGCAGGGCCTCGACCCGGTCGACCCGGGCGAGGCGGCCGTCCCGGATGATCGCGACCCGGTCACACGTCCGTTCCACCTCGCCCAGGATGTGGCTCGAGAGGAACACGGTCCGGCCCTCGGCCTTCGCCTCGCGGATGACGCCGTAGAAGGTCTGCTGGACGAGCGGGTCCAGGCCCGAGGTCGGCTCGTCGAGCATGAGCAGATCGGGCCGATGCTGGAGGGCCACCACCAGGCCGATC
>DATBIW010000113.1:0-8455 GCA_036556745.1 Candidatus Limnocylindria bacterium
CTCGTTCGGGTCGAGCTCCTCATTCAGGCGGATGGCCATGCGGCCCCGCATCGTGCCACATGCGCCTCGTGGTCACCGGGCCTCGACCCGGACGCTGTCGCCGGCCGGACCGATGAGCCCGTCGTCCCAGGTGATCCGCCCACCCGACACGGTGAGCCGGACGACGCCCGGCAGCTCCATGCCCAGCAGCGGGGTGTTCGCCGAGCGGCTGGCGAGAGCCTCGGGCTCCACCCGCCACGTCCGGGCGGGGTCGAAGACGACCAGGTCCGCCCGGGCGCCATCCGTCAGCTCCCGGGACTCGCCGATCAGGCCCGCCGGCCTGGTCGAGAGGGCGGCCAGCAGGGTCGGCAGCTCCAGGCGACCGGCCTCGACCGCCAGCAGGCCGATGCCCAGCGCGGTCTCCAGGCCAATGAGGCCCGGGGCGGCCTCGCCGAAGGGCACCGCCTTGCGCTCCGGCGGATGGGGGGCGTGGTCGGTGGCGATGGCATCGATCGTCCCGTCGCGGACCGCGTCCACCAGGGCGGCCGCGTCCCGGCGGGACGGCAGCGGGGGGTTGACCCGGCAGGCGCCGTCGTAGGCGAGGTCCTGGTCCAGGGCCGCCTCGCCGTTCTCCGGGTTCGGCTCGTCCCACGCGAACCGGCGGCTCCCCGACACCCACTCGTCGGTGAGCGCCAGGTGGTGGGGCGTCACGTCGACGGTGACCCTGACGCCGCTGGCCCGTGCCCGCCGGATGGGACCCAGGGACGCGGCCGTGGACAGGTGGGTGAAGTGGACCCAGCCACCGGTCTCGGCCGCGAGGGCCAGGTCGCGCTCGACGATCGCGACCTCCGCGCTGGCCGGCCAGCCGCCGAGCCCCAGCCGGGTGGCCGTCGGCCCGGAGCGCATGACGCTCCCCGCAGCCAGGGTCGGCTCCTCGGCATGCTCGACGAGCGGCAGGCCCAGCGGCTGGAGGTAGCCGAGCGCTCGGCGGGTCACCGCCGCGCTGGCGACGGCCGCCCCGTCGTCGCTCACCGCCACCGCGCCCGCCTCGGCCAGCGCGGCGTGGTCGGACAGCTGCTCGCCAGCGCGACCGCGGGTGGCCGCCGCCACGAACCGGACCCGGGTCGAGGTCCGCGCCGCGGCCGCCGCCAGGCCGCGGAGCTGCCACGGGTCGTCGAGCGGCGGGTCGGTGTTCGGCATCGCGCAGATCGTCGTGAACCCGCCCCGGGCGGCGGCCCGCGCCCCGGACTCGAGCGTCTCGGATCCCTCGTCGCCGGGGGTCCGGAGGTGGGCATGGAGGTCGCACAGGCCGGGTGCCGCCACCAGGCCCGCGGCGTCGATGCGCGGCACCTCGAAGGGGGCCAGCTCCTCGCGGAAGACGCCGTCCACGACCGACAGGTCGCCGATCGTGCTCGTCCCGGCGACCGGGTCCACGATCCGGACCCCGCGCAGGACGAAGCTGGCGGGTCGGTCGGCCAGCGTGCCGTATCGGGCGCCGGTCATCGGTTGTTCTCCGCTGCCAGGAGCGAGAGGACGGCCATCCGGACGGGCACCCCGTTCTCGACCTGGCGGCCGATGAGCGAGCGGGGCGCGGTCGTGAGCTCGGCCGCGATCTCGACGCCCTCGTTGGTGGGGCCCGGATGCATGAGCCAGGCGGTGGGGCAGGCGCGGCCGAGGCGGTCCGCGGTCAGGCCCCAGCGCTGGACGTACTCGGCAAGCGACGGGACGCCGCTGCCGGCGGCCCGCTCGAGCTGGACGCGGAGGGCCATCACTGCATCGGCGCCGACCAGGGCCTGGTGGAGCTCGGTGACCACCGTGACCCCCGGCCACGCGTCGAAGGCGCTCACCCAGGCCGGCGGCCCGCAGAGGACGACCGCTGCGCCGAGCCTGACGAGAGCATGGAGGTTCGAGCGGGCGACGCGCGAGTGCATCGCGTCCCCGACGATCGCGACCCGCGCACCGTCGAGCGTGCCGAGCGCCTCCCGGAGGGTGAGCGCGTCGAGCAGGGCCTGGGTTGGGTGGGCGTGCGCGCCGTCTCCGGCGTTCACCACGGCCGCCCGCGTCAGCGAGCGCGCGGCGAGGTACGGCGCCCCGCTGGCCGCGTGGCGGAGGACGATCATCCTGATGCCGGTCCGCTCGAGGGTCCGGACCGTGTCGACCAGCGACTCCCCCTTGGCCACGCTGCTGCCCGCCACCGACAGGTCGGACACGGTCGCGCCCAGCTCGGACGCGGCGAGCTCGAACGAGACGCGGGTCCGGGTCGAGTTCTCGTAGAAGGCGAGGCCCACCGGCGTGCCGCGCAGCGGGTCGGGGAGCTCGGTGGCCTCCCGTCGCGCCCGGAGCTCGACCGCCAGGCCGAGCACCTCCTCGAGGTCCTCGCGGGACAGCTCGTCCACGTCGAGCAGGTGGCGGCGGGTCCAGGTCGCGGTCTTGGCGACGGTCACGGGGCGGTCACCCGACGGGCGCCTCCACCTCGGCCCGGGCGAGGACCACCTCGTCGGTGCCGTCGGTCTCGAGCAGGCGGACGTGGACGACCTCGTCGGCCGCGGTCGGCAGGTTCTTGCCCACGAAGTCCGGCCGGATCGGGAGCTCGCGGTGGCCCCGGTCCACGACGACCGCCAGGCGGACGGCGCGCGGCCGCCCGTGGTCGGTCAGGGCGTCGAGCGCGGCCCGGATCGTGCGGCCGGTGTACAGGACGTCGTCGACGAGCACGACCGTCCGTTCGTTCACGTCAGGTCCCAGCTCCGAGCGCTTGACGATCGGCGCGTGAGCCAGCCGGGTGAGGTCGTCGCGGTAGAACGTGATGTCCAGCGAGCCTACCGGCAGGCGGACGTTCTCGTGCTCCTCGATCAGGTTCGCCATCCGCTCGGCCAGCGGCACGCCACGCGTGCGGAGGCCGACGAGGACCAGGCCATCGGTCCCGCCATGGGATTCGACGATCTCGTGGGCAATCCGGACGAGGGCCCGGCGGAGGTCGTCGCCGTCGAGGATGCGGCGCTCGGAGGTCATGGGCATCGGCTCCTTGGCGGCCTCACCGGACCGCGTTAAAGGGGCACTCCAGAAACGACCGCGAGTATACCGATGGCGCCGCTCAGGCCGTCAACGGGTGATTCCGGCCAGGTGCTCCCGGAGGACCTCGGCGGCGAACTCCGGCGCCGCCGGGTTGACCGCCAGGGCGGTGGCCCGCTCGAGGCCAGCGATCACCCGGAGCCTCGGGTGGAGCTCCCAGTGCCAGTGGAACGTCTGGTCGAGCTTCTCGCCGGCCGGGGAGGTGTGGAGGAACAGGTTGTATGGCGGGTCCCCGAGGGCGCCCAGCGCCCCGAGCGCTCGTTGGAGGGTGGCCCGACAGGCCCCGATCGCCTCGTCGTCGACGGCGGTGAAGTCGGCCCCGTGCTCGCGGGGGACGACCCACAGCTCGAACGCGGAGCGGCTGGCGGCTGGCGCGAAGACGACGAACCGCTCGTCGGCGAGGACGAGCCGCGTGCCGACGGCCTCCTCCGACTCGGCCATGGCGCACCAGGCGCACGTCCGGCGGCTGATCATGTGGCGCGCGGCCCCGCCGATCTCCTCGGCCACCCGGTGCGGGATCTGGGGGATCGCGTACAGCTCAAGGTTCAGGTGCGAGGTCCTCGCCCCGGCCTGGCGGCCGTGGTTCTGGAGGACCTGCACGTAGAGCGGGTCATCAGGGGGCGCGGCGTCCGCCGCGAGCTCGCGCATCGCGTCGCGGACGTGGCGCAGGATCTTCTCGGCGAGGTGCGGTCCCGCGGCGGCGAACGGCTCGTGGTGGCCGCGCGGGCCGACGACGATCTCCCACGAGCCGCGCCGCACGGGCTGCTCCTCGGGGAGCATCTCGACCTGGACGGCCCAGTCGCGGCCCGGCGGGACGACCTCGAAGACGTCCGACCGGAGCGTTACCCGGCGGACCGACTCCTCGTCCCCCTCCGGCGCGTCGTCGCAGTGGCGGCAGTGGGTCCCCTCCACCGGCGCGGCGTCCATGGTGAAGTCCCCGTGCTCGAAGGCCCGGTCGGTGACGATGGCCGACCACCACCCGGTCACCGGGTCCCGGCGCAGCTCGAACATGGCGCTGCGCCCGGCGCTCAGCCGAGCTCGTTCAGCTCCCAGGCGCGCCGCCGGTCCTGCGCCTCCCACTCCGATCGGAGGAGCGCCATGAGATGGACGTCCTCGCGGCGGCCCTGGGTGAAGTGGCGCTCCCGGAGCGTGCCCTCCAACGTGAACCCGGCCTTCTCGTACGAGCGCCGGGCCCGGTCGTTGCCGGCGTAGACCTCGAGCTCGATCCGGTGCAGGCGAAGCTCGCCGAAGCCGAAGTCGCAGATCGCGTGGAGCGCATCGGTCCCGTAGCCCTGGTTCCACTCGCCCTTCTCGCCGATGCTGATCCCGAACTCGGCGACGCCGTTCTCGTGGTCGACGTCGTGGAGGCCGGCGGTGCCGATCGGCTCGTCATCGGCCAGGCGGCAGATCACGAAGTGCCAGTTGTTCTCGCCCTGACGGGCCAGCATGCCGGTGAACCACTCCTCCTCCTGGGCCAGGCTGAACGGCGCTCGGAGCTTCAGGCCGCGGCTCGTCTCGGCATCGGCGAACCAGCGGACGAAGCGGGGCAGGTCCTCCCGCTCGCTGGGTCGCAGATACACCTTCTCGCCGCGGACCATGTGGAGCGGGCGATCCTGGGAAGCGGAGTCGGTCATGTGGCCATCCGTGCGCTAGGCTTGCCGGACAGAGGACGGAGCGCCTCGCCGAGGATACAGGGAGCACCGAGCACCATGGCCACCCTCCGCCACGCGACCGCCAGCTGGAGCGGCGACCTGCTCTCGGGGAGCGGCACCGTCTCCGCCTACACGAGCGGCCTCTTCACCGACCTGCCGACCAGCTGGGGCTCCCGGACGGAGGACCCGAACGGCCAGACCTCCCCCGAGGAGCTCCTCGCCGCCGCCCACGCCTCGTGCTTCAGCATGGCCGTGTCCAACGAGCTCGCCAAGGCCGGGTTCGCCCCCGACCATGTCCACGTCACCGTCGAGGTCTCGGCCGAGAAGCGCGAGCAGGGCTGGACGGTCATCGGCTCGGCGATCACGGTCATCGGCCAGGTCCCGGACTGCTCGGACGAGGACTTCGAGCGGATCGCAGCGCTGGCCAAGGACGGCTGCCCGATCAGCCGCGCCCTGTCCGACAGCGTCGAGGTCACCGTGGACGCCACCCTCGAGGAGCCCCACGAGGGCTGACCGGTGACCGGGATGGGTCCCTCCCCTGCGGCGCTGTCTTCCCCGGACCGGTCTGCGCTGCCGGCGATCGGCCGCGTCCTGGCGGCGGTGGCGAGCGCCGGATTCGAGCTGCAACCCGTGCTCGACCAGATCGCCGCCGAGGCGGCCGGCCTGTGCCGGGCCGACGCCGCGTTCATTTTCATGCTGGAGGGCGACCACTTCCGCGTCGCCGCCCAGAGCGGGATCGCGCCGGAGCACATGGCCTACGAGCGCGAGCACCCTGACCCCATCGATCGTGGATCCCTGGTCGGCCGCGTGGCACTCACTGGCGGGATCGTCGAGATCCCCGACGCGGAAGCCGACCCGGACTACCACGCCGCGGGCCACCGAGTCGGCGGCTATCGGACCCTGCTCGGAGTCCCGATTCGCAGTGGAGGCGAGGTGATCGGCGCCTTCGGCCTCGGTCGCCGGGAGGTCGCGGCGTACGGCGCCGAAGAGCTCGAGATCGTCCAGGCGTTCGCCGACCAGGTGGCGATCGCCATCCGGCTGGCGTCCCTCTATCGAGACGCGCATGAAGCGGCTGAGCGCGAGTCGGCGGTCGAGGAGGTGCTCCGGGCGATGTCCCTGGCCAGCTTCGACCTCGACAGCGTCCTCCAGGCAGTGATCGACAATGCATGCCGCCTCGCTCGCGCGGACGATGGAAACATCGTCCGCGAGCAGCAGGGAAAGTTCCTCCTGGCGGCCATCACCAAGGGAGTTCCGCCGCTCCTGCGGGAGATTGTTGGGAGCCGAGACTTCAACAACGACCGAGGATCGGCCATGGGTCGAGCGCTGTTGGAGCGGGCCCCCGTGCAGATCGTGGACGTCCTGGACGACCCCGAGTACGCGATGCACGAAGTCCAGGCGATGACGGGGTTCCGGACCATTCTCGGCGTTCCCCTGATGACCGAGGGCAATCCGGTCGGCGTTCTCTCGGTCTGGCGGGCGCGCGTCGAACCGTTCAGCGAGGCGGAGATCCGGATCCTCGCCGGTTTTGCGGATCAGGCCGCGGTGGCCATCCGGCTGGCGCACCAGCTCGCCCAGACGACCGAAGCGCTTGAGCGGGAGACCGCGATCGCGCAGGTCCTGGCATCCATCGCGCGCTCGAGCTTCGACCTCCAGCGCGTCCTGGACACGGTGACCGAGAGCGCGGCCCGGCTGACGCACGCGGACTCGGGCAACCTCGCCCTGATCGAGCAGGGCGAGTACCTGATCGCCGCCGCCTACGGGGAGCGCTCGCGGGAGCTGAAGCGAGCGTTCGAGGAGGCCAGGATCACGCTCGACCGCGGATCGATGGCGGGTCGGGTCACCCTCGAGAAGCGCACCATCCAGATCGACGATGTCCTTGCCGATCCGGAGTACCGCATGCGTGACATGCAGGAGGTCGTCGGGTTCCGGACGCTCCTCGGCGTGCCGCTCATGCGCGACCTGCAGGTTCGTGGCGTGCTGATGATGCAGCGGAGCGAGGTTCGGCCCTTCAGCCAGCAGGAGATCGCGCTGGTCACCACCTTCGCCGACCAGGCTGCCCTGGCCATCGCCAACGTCGAGCTGTACGAGACCGTCGAGCACCAGCGGACCGCGCTGGCCGGCTTCGCCCCGCACGTGGCGGGGCTGCTGTCCTCACCGGAGGGCGAGGCCCTCCTCAGTGGTCATCGCCGGGAGATCAGTGCCCTGTTCTGCGACATGCGGGGCTTCACCGCCTTCGCCGAAACGGCGGAGCCCGAGGAGCTGTTCAGCGTCCTCCGCGAGTACCACTCCGCAGTGGGCGAACTGGCCATCACGTGCGGGGGGATGGTCGAGCACTTCGCCGGGGACGGCTTCATGATCTTCTTCAACGACCCGGTCCCGGTCCCCGACCACCCCATGGCGGCCATCCGGACCGCGCTGGCCATGCAGGACCGATTCGCCGAGCTGGCGGCGGGTTGGCACCGGCGTGGCCACGACCTGGGCCTCGGGATCGGCATCAGCGTCGGCTACGCCACCCTGGGCCGGATCGGCTTCGAGGGCCGATACGACTACGCCGGGGTCGGAGCGGTCACGAACCTCGCGGCGCGACTGAGCTCAGCGGCGGCGGCCTCGGAGATCCTCGTCAGCCAGCGCATGCACGGCATGATCGAGGATGCGGTGATCTCCGAGCCCGCGGGCGATCTGCAACTGAAGGGCTTCTCGCACCCAGTCCCCGCCTACCGGGTCACCGGGCTTCGAGAGCCCGCGACGAGTCCGCGCTAGGAGACGGCGGCCAGGATCTCCGTCCGGAGGCCCGGGTAGGAGGCGAGGAACTCGGCCCGCTCGCGCTTCAGGCGGGCGACCAGCGCGTCGTATTCCTCGAGGCGCCCGGTGCGCTCGTACAGGCGACGCGGCTGGAGGAGCTCCGGGTCGTCGATGCCGGGCACGGCGGAGGCGACCTCGTACCCGAAGTCGGGATCGGTCTCCCAGGTGATCGTGCCCTCGGCGACGGCCTCGACGATCGCGCCCGAGTGCTCGATCTCGAGCTTCTTCGAGTCGGGATGGTCCGAGGGGCCGCCGACCCGCCCGGTGTTCACCAGGTAGACGTCGAAGGGGTGGGTGCCCATCAGCTCCCAGAACCGGTTGGCCTGCTGCTCGTCGCGGTACGGGTAGAACGGGTTGGTGCCCGGCACGCGGAGCGCCTTGCCCTCCTCGGCGGCGCCGCCGGCGGAGGTGCCCTGCGTCTCGCCGAGCATGAAGAACGCGGCTGCCTGCTCGCGAGACAGCCGCGCCACGCCGGGGATGATGTTGTCGTTGCGGTTGAGGATGAGGAGCGTGTGCACCGGGCCGATCTTCCGCGGGTCGCGCCAGATGCCAAGCGAGGCCATCGGGAACGTCGCGCGACCGTTCTTCGTATACGACTCGTCGAAGAAGTCGACCGGGCCGCCCGCCTCCTGCTGGGAGACGTTCTCGAGGTAGGCGTCGGGCTTGACGACCGCCCCGTGGATGGCCGGCTCATGGCGCGGGTCGAGGGCGAACGTCTTGGCGAAGCACCCGTTCTCGGTGCCGACCACCTTGCCGCCCGGGAACAGGCCGATGAAGTCGTCCTGCACCGGTTGCGAGCCGTTCTGGCGGGTGAAGGTGGTCGTCGTCTTCCCGGTGCCCGACAGACCGATGATCAGGATCGTCCGCTCCCCAGCGTCGGTCGGGACGACCTTGCAGCCGGCGTGCATCGCCAGGCCGCCGGCCGCGTAGACCTTCGCGTTCCACATCCGGAG
>DATBIW010000114.1:0-8787 GCA_036556745.1 Candidatus Limnocylindria bacterium
CATCCGCGGCCTCCTCGAACGGGACGTCACCCCGGTCGTCCTGGGCGGCGACGACTCGATCCCGATCCCCGTCCTGCGGGCCCTTGTCGGGCGCGGACCGCTCACCGTCCTCCAGGTCGACGCCCATCTCGACTTCCGGGACGATATCGGGGGCGTCCGCGAGGGCTACTCCTCGCCGATGCGCCGGGCCAGCGAGATGGAGCACGTGGCCCGCATCGTCCAGGTCGGCCTGCGGGGGGTCGGGAGCGCCCGGCCGAGCGACGTGGCCGAGGCCCGCGCTGCCGGCAACCTGCTGGTGACCGCCCGCGAGCTGCGGGAGCGCGGAGTCGGGTGGCTGCTCGAGCAGCTCCCCGAGGACGCATCGGTCTTCATCTCGTTCGACTTCGACGGCCTGGACCCGAGCGTGTGCCCGGGGGTCAGCGCCCAGGCGCCCGGCGGTCTCGGCTGGGACGAGGCCGCCGACCTGGTGGCCGGCGCCGCGACCCGTGGCCGGGTGGTCGGCGCGGCGTTCACCGAGCTCGCCCCGGCCGTCGACCCGTCGGGCTACTCCGCCTTCGTGGCCGCTCGCCTGGTGACACGCTTCCTCGCCGCGCTGGGCTGAACCCCGGGGCCGCCGGCTCGGTAGGGTCGGCGGAGGTACCGCCGTAGAATGGTCGGCCGCATGTCCGATCTCGCGATCGAGGCCATCGACCTCGTTCGGACCTACAAGACCCACACCGGCGTCATCCGGCGCCGCCCGATCGACGTCGAGGCGGTGCGTGGCATCAGCTTCGAGGTGCGTCCCGGGGAGCTGTTCGGGCTGCTCGGGCCCAACGGCGCCGGCAAGACGACGACGATCAAGATGCTCGTCACCCTCCTCCTGCCGACCTCGGGCACGGCCCGGGTGATGGGCCATGACGTGGTCCAGGACACGACCAACGTCCGGCGCCGGATCGGGTACGTGTTCGGCGGGGAGGGCGGCCTGTACGACCGGATCAGCGGCCTCGACAACCTGCGTTTCTTCGCCGAGCTGTATGGCGTGGAGCCATCGGCCCAGCGCCCGCGGATCGACGCCCTGCTGGACATGGTCGGCCTGGCGGGACGCGAGAAGGAGAAGGTCGAGGGCTACTCCCGCGGCATGCGGCAGCGTCTGCACATCGCCCGCGGCCTGCTCCATGACCCGCCGGTCCTGTTCCTCGACGAGCCGTCGCTTGGGCTCGACCCAGTCGGGGCGCGGGAGCTGCGGAGGACGATCGCCGACCTGGTGGCGAGCGGGAAGACCGTGCTCCTGACCACCCACTACATGTTCGAGGCCGACGCGCTGTGCGACCGGATCGCGGTCATCAACGGCGGCCGGATCGTGGCCGCGGGGTCGGGCACCGACCTGAAGGCCGCCGTCGCGGACCGCACGATCGTGGAGATCGAGACCTTCGGCGTGGCCGACGAGGCGCTCCACCGGCTGCGAGCCGATCCCGACGTCATCGCGGTGAACACCGAGGACGCCGACCAGTCGCAGATCATCCTCGTCCAGTCCGAGCGGGGCACGGAGATCACCCAGCGCCTGATCCAGCACCTGGGCGACACCCGGATCGGGAAGATCTCGGCCCGCGAGCCCACCCTGGAGGATGCCTACGTCCACCTCATCGCCACCACCGGCGGCGAGGACGGGAGCGGCGAGCGCGCCGCGGCGGTGGCCTGATGGCGGCCCGGCTGCGCTCGCTGTGGCTCGACCTCCACCACGTGGGTCGGGTCTGGATCTTCCAGTTCCGGGTCTTCATGGTCAGCGACTTCTTCATCCTGACCGCGGTCGTCCAGCCGATCATCTTCGCGACCATCGCGTTCTTCCTGTTCCAGGTCGGTGGCGAAGTGGCCGGCCAGCAGACGCTCCTGTTTGCGGCGCTCGGGACCGGGATGATGGGCGTCTGGTCCACCACACTGTTCGGGGGCGGCGGGGCCATCGCCTGGCAGCGCTGGGAGGGCACCCTCGAGCTCCTGGTCGGCGCCCCGCGCCGGTACGACCTGACCCTCCTCGGCCAGACGCTGGCCACGACGACCTTCGGGTTCTACTCGATGGTCGCCACGATCGCCTGGGGCGTACTCCTGTTCGGGATGCCGCTCGAGGCCAACTTCCCGCTGATGCTGCCGCTGGCCCTGTTCGCCGCGGTCATCGGCCTGGGCGTGATGGGCATGCTGCTGGCGACGTCATTCGTCCTGTACCGCCACGCCAACGCGCTCAGCAACCTGCTCGAATACCCGGTCTGGATCGCGACCGGGATGATCGTCCCGCTCGTCCTCCTTCCCGGATGGCTGGGGCCGATCAGCTGGGTCCTGGTCCCGACCTGGGGGATGGAGGCCATCCGGGGCGCGGCCATCGGCGCGGAGCCGCCGTGGCTGGCCATCGGGATGTGCTTCGTCCTGGCGGTCGTCTACTACCTCGCCGCGCGGCGGATCCTCGTCTACGTCATGGACAAGGCCCGCCGTGACGCCACCCTGAACCTGGCCTGACCGATGACCGCCGCTGCCCTCCCGACGCCCGCCGTCCCCTCGAACCCGGGCTCGCTCCGCGCCAACTGGCGGGTCTTCTGGCATGGCGGCCGGATCAGCTACTCCGCGCTGTTCAACTGGGCGCGGCCATCGATCTACATCCCCACCCTGCTGGGCGCCCCGACCTTCCAGATCCTCTTCTTCGCCGCCCTCGGGTCCTACGCGACCGGCATGGACCCCGCGTTCTTCGCCATCGGCAACTCGGTGCAGGTGTGCGCCATGAGCGGGATCTACGGGATGACGATGGCGGTGGCCAACGAGCGGTGGTTCGGGACGCTGTCGCCCCTCCTGGCCAGCCCGGCCAACCGGGCTGCCCTGTTCGGCGGCCGGTTCGTCCCGTTCGTCGTCAATGGCTTCGTGGTGAGCACCTACGGCTTCGCCCTGAGCTGGGTCCTGCTCGGCGTCCGGTTCGACGCCGCGACGCTGGGCGTCATGGTGCTGGCCATGATCGTGACCTGCTTCAGCTGCTCGGCCATCGGCGCCATCCAGGGCGGCCTCTCGCTCCGGCTCCGTGACGGGCTGTTCGGGGCGAACCTGCTCGTGTTCCTGTTCCTCCTGTTCTGCGGGGTGAACATCCCGCTCGAGGCCTTGCCCAACTGGATGCAGGCGGTCAGCCAGGTCCTGCCGTTCACCCATGGCCTCGCAGCCGTCCGCGCAGCCATCGACGGAGCGACCTTCGCGGAGGTCAGCGGCCTGATCGCGACCGAGCTCCTCATCGGCGTCGCCTACGCGGTGGCCGCGTTCTTCCTCTTCCGCTGGTTGGAGCGCGGCGCCTACCGCAACGCGACCCTCGACAGCCGATAGCCGGGCGCCCTCCCCGGGTCGGCCCTAGAACCAGTCCCGGCGGCGCATGTACCAGCCCAGCCCGATGACGATCAGGAGCATCGCCAGCAGGACGGCCGGGTAGCCGTACTGGAGCTCGAGCTCGGGCATGAAGAAGAAGTTCATGCCGTAGATCCCGGCGATCAGTGTCGGGACCATGAGCAGGACGGTGACCGCGGTCAGCCGCTTCACGATCTGGTTCAGGCTGTTGGTCGTCACCGTCTCGTGGGCGTCGAGGGTGGCCGCCACGAGATCGCGGTACAGGTCGAGCGAGTCGAGCACCCGGACGAGGTGGTCGTAGAGGTCCTGGTAGTAGGGGAGCGCCTCGTCGTCGAGGATCGCGACTTCGCGGCGGAGGAGCGTGTTGGCGACGTCACGCATCGGTCCCAGCACCCGTCGCAGCTCGAGGAGCTGGCGCTTCAGGTGGAGCACCTCGCGGAGGAGGACGGTGTTGCCCCGCCCCTCGAGGATCCGCTCCTCGAGGCTGTCGGTCTCCTCGCTGATCCGGTCGAGGAGCGGGAAGTAGCCGTCCACCGCCGTGTCGAGCACCGAGTAGAGCAGCCAGCCCGCGTTCGGCGCGACCGCACCGCCCCGCTGCTGGAACCGGTCGCGGACCGACTCGACGACCGGCGACCGGCCCCAGTGGACGCTGACCAGGTAGCCGCGGCCGGCGAAGAGGTGGAGCTCGCCGAGGTCGAAGGACCGCATCGGGTCGGACGCGGGCAGGGGCTCGTAGGCGACGACCACATGGTGGCCCGGGTACGTGTCGACCTTTGGTCGCTGGCGACGCTTGCGGAGGTCCTCGATGGCCAGCTCGTGCATGTCGAACTCGCGCTTGAGGAGCTCGATGTCCTCGGGAGTCGGGTCGCCGACGTCGAGCCAGACGAGGTTGCCGTCGCCGCCGACCAGGGCGTCGATCTCGTCGTACTTCTCCTCGTCCAGGGTGACGAGGTTGCCGTCCGCCATGAGGCACAGGGCCAGCCGCCTGCTCACGGCCTCGATCCTACCGATCCGGCCCCGCCGGCGGCGACCCGCGCCGCGTCGTCGCGATCCTCTGCGTTGGCGAAGGTGAGCCGCAGGTTGGTGCCGAACCAGTGGGCCCACAGGGCGGGCTGGACCCCGGTCAGGGTCACGACCTCGCCCCGCTCGACCTGGCCCAGGAGCCCGGTGTCGTGGGCGGCCAGGGCGACGAGCTCACCGCCGGGCAGGACGAGGGCCGCCGTCACGCGACCGTCTTCGCCGGCGACGGCACCGGGCCGGAGGATGGCCCTGGTCTCGTCGAGGTGGCTGCGGCGGCCCTCGACCGTCACGGCGTGGCCGCTCACCTGCACCGGCAGGTCACGGGTGACCGGGGCGACCGGCGCCGCGGTTGCCGGGGACGAGCCCCAGCGTCGGGACCCCTCCACGTCGGGGCGGAAGTGGGGATACCCCAGCCGGCTGCCCAGCAGGAGCAGCCCGGCCAGCACGAGCAGCAGGAACGGCCCCAGCCAGTGGCGGTCGCGGACCAGCTGGGGGTCGTGATCGATCGAGGCCAGGGTGAGGATCCGGCCCCAGCCGGCGAGGGTCCACACCGGTGGCAGCTCGACGAAGTCTTCGAGTTCGGGCTGGTTGAAGACCTGCGGACCCTCCCAGGTTCCAGGCGCGACCGAGGACGGCCAGGTGGTCTGGACCAGGAGCGGGACCCCGGCCTGGTCACGCGTCAAGTGGACGAAGACCCCCTCCCCGGCCGCCAGGGAGCGGGGCTCGCAGCCCTCGTCACCGAGCCGGCAGGTCGGGAGCGACTCAGGATCGAAGACGACCGGGATCCGGACTGGTGTGCCGTCGGCGAGCCCGGCCAGGTCGGCGGCCGCGGCGACGTCGGTGATCGTCTGGTCGTCTTCGGGCGTGATCTCAATGACGACGAGCGCCGGATCCAGCCCGTCGGTCGCCTCGCCCCGGGCCTCGAACGCGGCCACCGCGGCGTCACCGAACGGCCGGCTCGTGACGCGCCCGACGACCGCCCGGGCGCGGAGCCGGGACGGGTCGACGTCGCTGCTGACGATCGTCAGGTCGGTTGCGCCCGGCGCGTCACGCACGATGACGCCGTAGGGTGGGCTCGTCAGTCCGCCCGGCCCGGGGAAGCGGAGCGGCATCGCCAGCCCGGTGAGGCTGACGTAGGTCAGCGTGTTCGGGGCGAGCCGGTCGACCATGTCCGCCGAGGTCACGACCCTGATCTCCTTCTCCGCCCCGGCGGAGAGCAGTGGGATGACGGCCAGGACGAGGCACCCGACGACGACCACCGGCGTGACGTCGAACCGGAGCGGGCGGCCGATGGCCGTCCGGACCCAGCGTTCGAGGGCGACCGGCAGGAAGCCGATCAGGGCCCGCAGGCGATCGATGGCGACCTCCCGTCGACCGAGCCGTGCCGGGCGCTACGGGGCGAAGGACCAGGCGGTCCCGTCCCAGCTGCCGTGGAGCAGTTGGCCCTGGGCGCCGCGCACGAACAGGTCGATCCGGTTCGGTCCCCATGAGCACGCTGCCGGGTCGCCGCCGGCCACCACGCCCAGCGACTCCCACTCCGACCAGCCCGATGGGTCGTACCACTGGTGCATGAGCGTCCCGTCGGCGCCGCGGGCGAACACGTCGATCCGGTCGGGTCCCCACGAGCTCGCGGCCGGCGATCCGACGAACGACCCACCGTGCGAGTGCCACTCATGCCAGGCGCCCCCATCCCAGTAAATGCTCGACAGCGTCCCGTCCGGGCCGATGGCGAAGACCTGCATCTCGTTGGCCGTCCAGCTCGTCACCGCCGGCGTTGACGCCAGCTCGCCGGCCAGTGGTTCCCACCCATCCATCAGCGCACGCCTCCTCATCGGCTCCAATACCGCAACGCGCCGCATCATGCCCCAACCGCGGGCGCCGGCCCACCGGTCAGTCCAGCCCCTATCCTCACCGGGTGGACCGCTGGCACACGATCATCGAGCCGTTCCGGATCAAGTCGGTCGAGCCCATCCGCCTGACGACGGTCGCCGAGCGGCAGGCCGCCCTCGAGGCGGCCGGCCACAACCTGTTCAACCTCCACGCCGACGACGTCCTGATCGACCTCCTGACCGACTCGGGCACCGGCGCGATGAGCGCCGAGCAGTGGGCCGGCATCCAGCGTGGCGACGAGTCCTACGCCGGCAGCCCGTCGTGGTTCCGGTTCCTCGAGGCGGTCCAGGAGCTGTTCCCGTTCCGCCACGTCATCCCCACCCACCAGGGCCGGGCCGCCGAGAAGATCCTGTTCAGCGTCGTCGCCGGGCCGGGCAAGGTCGTTCCCAACAACACGCACTTCGATACGACCCGGGCCAACGTCGAGTTCACCGGCGCCGAGGCGGTGGACCTGCCGATCCCGGAGGGCCGCCAGCCGGCGACCATCCACCCGTTCAAGGGCAACATGGACCCCGACGCGCTCGAGGCGCTCATCGCCGAGCGCGGGCGTGACGCCATCCCGGTCGTGTTCGTCACGGTGACGAACAACTCGGGCGGCGGCCAGCCGGTTTCGCTGGCCAACCTCCGCGCGGTCCGTGCCGTCTGCGACCGATACGACCTGCCGCTGTTCCTCGACGCGTGCCGCTTCGCCGAGAACGCGTGGTTCATCCGGAGCCGCGAGGCGGGATACGAGTCCACCCCGATCCCCGACATCGTCCGGGAGATGGCGTCGCTGGCCGATGGGATGACGATGTCGGCCAAGAAGGACGGGCTGGCCAACATCGGCGGCTGGCTGGCGATGAACGACGATGCCTGGGCCCGGCAGGCCCGCACCCTGCTCATCCTGACCGAGGGCTTCCCGACCTACGGCGGCCTGGCCGGGCGCGACCTCGACTCGATCGCCGTCGGGCTCCGGGAGGTCGTCGACGACGACTACCTCCGCTACCGGATCCGCTCCACCGAGTACCTCGGCGAAGGGGTCGTCGCGGCCGGGATCCCGTGCGTTCAGCCCATCGGCGGCCACGCCGTGTACCTCGACGCGGCCGCGCTCCTGCCCCACATCCCGCCGCTCGAGTACCCCGGCCAGGCGCTGGCCGTGACCCTCTACCGCGAGGGCGGGATCCGCGGCTGCGAGATCGGGACGGTGATGTTCGGCCAACACCCCGACGGGACCGAGACGGCGGCGCCCATGGAGCTCGTCCGGCTCGCCATCCCGCGACGGGTCTACACCCAGTCGCACGTCGACTACGTCATCGAGGTCGCTCGCTGGGTGGCCGAGCGGGCCGGAGATCTGCGCGGCTTCCGGATCGTCGAGCAGCCGCCCGCCCTGCGCCACTTCACGGCCCGCTTCGAGCCCCTCGGCTGAGGCCCGGCACAGCGGCCCGTCAGGGCCTCAGGTCGTCCTCGAGAGGAACTCGCGCACCACCAGCTGGAAGTCGGCGGCATTCTCGATGAAGGGGAAGTGACCTCCGTCCGGAATGACCACCAGCTCCGCACCCGGGATCTGATCCACCAGGAGCTGCGAGGACTCGACCGGGATTGGATCGCCCTCGCCGTGAATCACCAGCGTCGGACGGCTGATCTCGGACAGCCTCACAAACGGATCCTGGTCTGGGAGGGAGGCCACCAGCGTCTCTTCATATCCGAGGACGTTGGCCGCCGTGATGTCGGTGAACCCAAGGTCGAGGTTCGTGATCGTGTTCCGGTCCCGGAAGAACGGCGCGTAGATCGCGAGGATGAAGTCCTCGATGGCCTTGGGCTGCCGAGCCCGCACGGCATCGGACCTGACCGCACGCTTCAGATCTGCCCGCTCTTCTTCGGTTCGGTCGGCCTCCATGGCCTCTGAGAGTTGGGTGGCCAGCTCTTCGGTGAGGGGAGGGCCGGCGTCCACCACGATCAACGACTCGACCCGGTCCGCATGCCGCGAGGCATACAGGTACGCGAGGTGCCCGCCGAGCGAATGCCCGAGGATGCTCCACTGCTCGATCCCCAGGGCCTGGCGGAGACCTTCGAGGTCCTCGAGCGCTCCGGCAAAGCTGATCTGCGACGGATCGCCGACCTCGGTGCCACCGCTGCCCCGCGCATCGTAGTAGATGACCTCGCATTGGTCGGCCAGGGCATCAAGCGCTCGAAGGTACTGGTGCCCCAGCTGTGGTCCGCCGCACACGACAAGCGGGCGACCGCTGCCAACGCGCACGACGTGCACGTCGATGTCGCGGACCGTCACGGTCTGGACCGTGGGCGCCATCACCGCTAAGGCTATCATCGGCTCGTGCGCATCTTGACCGGGCGCCGCCTCACCGAGGTGGACGTCAGCTAACTGTCCGATCTCGCCGCGGCCCACGCCGCGACGACGGTGGACCTGGGAACCGGTGACGGTCGGTTCGTCGTGTCCCACGCGGCCTCGCACCCTGACCGGTTCGTGCTGGGTGTCGACGCCAGCGCCGATGCTATGCGGCAGGCCTCGCGTCGCGCGCCGGCGAACGCCCGGTT
>DATBIW010000115.1:0-3831 GCA_036556745.1 Candidatus Limnocylindria bacterium
GTAGCCGATGTAGCCCGGCGGGGAGCCGATCAGCCGCGAGACGGTGTGCTTCTCCATGTACTCGGACATGTCGAGGGCGATCAGGGCGTCCTCGTCGCCGAACAGGAACTCGGCCAGGGTCCGGGACAGCTCGGTCTTCCCCACACCCGACGGGCCGAGGAAGATGAACGAGCCCGAGGGCCGCTTGGGGTCCTTGAGGCCGGCCCTGGTCCGGCGGATGGCCTGGGAGACGCTGTGGATGGCGTTGTCCTGGCCGACGATCCGCTTGTGCAGCTCGTCTTCCATCCGCAGGAGCTTGGCCGTCTCCTCCTCGGTCAGCTTGAACACCGGGATGCCGGTCCAGGAGGCCAGGACCTCGGCGATCTCCTCCTCGTCGACCTCGGCGACCACGTCCATGTCGCCCGACTTCCACTCCCGCTCGCGGCGGGCCTTGTCGTTGAGGAGGTTCTTCTCGGTGTCGCGGAGGTTGGCCGCCTTCTCGAAGTCCTGGGCGTCGATCGCCGACTCCTTGTCCCGGCGGACGTCGGCGATCTTGCCGTCGAACTCGCGCAGGTCGGGCGGGGCGGTCATGCGGCGGATGCGCATGCGGCTGCCGGCCTCGTCGATCAGGTCGATCGCCTTGTCGGGCAGGAACCGGTCCGAGATGTAGCGGTCGGCCAGGTTGGCCGAGGCGACCAGGGCGTCGTCGGTGATGGTGACGCGGTGGTGGGCCTCGTAACGGTCGCGCAGCCCCTTGAGGATGTCGATGGTGTGGGCCACCGACGGCTCCTGGACCTGGATGGGCTGGAAGCGCCGCTCCAGGGCGGCGTCCTTCTCCAGGTGCTTGCGGTACTCCTCAAGGGTGGTGGCGCCGATCGTCTGCAGCTCGCCCCGGGCCAGCATGGGCTTGAGGATCGAGGCGGCGTCGATCGCCCCCTCGGCCGCGCCCGCGCCCACCAGGGTGTGAAGCTCGTCGATGAACAGCACGATGTCGCCGCGGGTGCGGATCTCCTTGAGGACCTTCTTGAGCCGCTCCTCGAAGTCGCCGCGGTAGCGGGACCCGGCGACCAGGGCCCCCAGGTCCAGGGTGTACATCTGCTTGCCCTTGAGCGTCTCGGGGACCTCGCCCTTGACGATGGCCTGGGAAAGGCCCTCGACGATGGCGGTCTTGCCGACGCCGGGCTCGCCGATCAGCACCGGGTTGTTCTTGGTCCGGCGCGACAGCACCTGCATGACCCGCTCGATCTCCTTCTCGCGCCCGATCACCGGGTCGAGCTTGCCCTCGCGGGCCAGCTGGGTGAGGTTGCGACCGAACTGGTCGAGCACCAGCGAGCCCTGCGGCTGGGCCTCGCCGGGGGCGCCGCCGCCCTGGCCCTCCTTGCCGCCGGCGTAGCCGGACAGCAGCTGGATGACCTGCTGGCGGACACGGGAGAGGTCGGCGCCGAGCTTGACCAGGACCTGGGCGGCAACGCCCTCGCCCTCGCGGATCAGGCCGAGCAGGATGTGCTCGGTGCCGATGTAGTTGTGGCCGAGCTGCAGCGCCTCGCGCAGCGACAGCTCGAGGACCTTCTTGGCTCGGGGAGTGAAGGGGATGTGCCCGGTGGGCGCGCTCTGGCCCTGGCCGATGATCTCCTCGACCTGGGCACGGACGGCCTCCAGGGAGATGCCGAGGGACTCAAGCGCCTTGGCGGCGACCCCTTCGCCCTCGTGGATCAGCCCGAGCAGGATGTGCTCGGTGCCGATGTAGTTGTGATTGAGGAGCCGAGCCTCCTCCTGCGCGAGCACGACGACCCGTCGTGCTCGGTCGGTGAAGCGCTCAAACATGCCAAACCCCCAGGGATACGGCGGCTGCGGTTCCTTGCCGCCAATCGACTATACACCTGGCCCTCCGACGTCCCGTACGGGAGATGCAGGACGTCCAGGTACGCTCTTGGTCTACTTCGACAACGCCTCGGAGCCGGGTCCTGTTCCCGAATTCGTCTCCGCTTCATCGGCGGTTGCCGGCGGATCTTGACGGCCGCGCGGGCTCCTCCTAGAGCTCCTCCGGGCGGAGCTGGGGGAACGCCAGGGCCTCGCGGATCGAGGACAGGTCGCCGAGCAGCATGACCAGGCGGTCGACGCCGATGCCGAGGCCGGCGTTGGGTGGCATGCCCAGCTCCAGGGCCCGCAGGTAGGCCTCGTCGACCGCCATCGCCTCCTCGTCGCCGCCCGCCTTGGCCAGGGCCTGCTCCTCGAAGCGGGCCCGCTGCTCGTCGGGGTCGGTCAGCTCCGAGAAGCAGTTGGCGTACTCGCGGCCGGCGATGATCAGCTCGAACCGCTCGGTCACGAACGGGTCGTCGCGGTGCGGGTGGGCCAGGGGGGAGACCTCGACCGGGTAGTCGGTGACGAAGGTCGGCCCGGTGATGCGGTGCTCGGCGTGCTTCTCGTACAGCTCCAGGACCAGCTTGCCGGTGGCCCAGCCGGGCTCGGTGGCGACCTCGTACTTGTCGCACAGCTCGCGGACCCGGTTCAGCGGCCAGTCGTAGGCCAGGTCGGGCTGGCCGATGGCCTCGCGGACGGCGTCGAGCAGGGTGATCTGGCGCCAGTCGCCGTCCAGGTCGACGTCCTGGTCCCGGTAGGTGAGCCGCCGGCCCCGGCCGGCGGCGTCGGCCGCCTCCTGGATGACCCCACGGGCCAGCTCCATCATGTCGCGGTATTCCTGGAAGGCCGAGTTCGACTCGAGCATGGTGAACTCGGTGTTGTGGGTCGAGTCGATGCCCTCGTTGCGGAACATGCGCCCCAGCTCGAACACCCGGTCCACCCCGCCGACGAGCAGCCGCTTGAGGTAGAGCTCGCTGGCCACCCGGAGGTACAGGTCGGTGTCGAGGGCGTTGTGGTGGGTCACGAACGGCCGGGCCAGGGCGCCGCCCGGCACCGGGTTCAGGATCGGGGTCTCGACCTCGGTGAAGTCCCTGGCCAGCATCGACCCGCGCAGGGACCCGACCACCCGCGAGCGCAGCCGCAGGGTCTCCATGGCCGCGGGGTTGACGGCCAGGTCGAGCTCGCGCTGGCGGGAGCGGACCTCGACGTCGGTCAGGCCCTTCCACTTGTCGGGCAGGGGCCGCAGGGCCTTGCCGAGCAGGTAGACCTCGGTCGCCTTGACCGACAGCTCGCCCTTGCGGGTCTTGACGACCGGCCCCTGGACCCCGACCCAGTCGCCGATGTCCAGGTCGAGCACGACCTCGAACTGGTCGGCCCCGAGGGCGCCGACGGCCAGCATGACCTGGAGCTCGGCGCCGTCGTGGCGCAGGGTCCAGAAGGCGAGGCGGCCCATCGCCCGCTTGAGCACGATCCGCCCGGCGACCCGGACGACGTCGCCGGACTCCTGGCCGCCCTCCAGGGCGTGGTCCCAGCCCCGGCGGACCTCGGTCAGGGTGTGGGTGCGCCGGAAGCCGACCGGGAAGGCGTCGATCCCGGCCGCCCTGAGCCGGGCCAGCTTGGCCCGGCGCACCTGCTCGACCGCGGAGCGGTCCTCGTCCTCGGGCACGGGTCGGGCGGCTCCTCGGGGCTGGCGGCTGGGGCTACCAGCGCATGCTACCCGTGGTCGTCACCGGTGGTGAGGTCCTCCTCGGCGACCACGGTGCCGGTGCGCCGGGTCACCAGGAAGTTGATCGCCCACAGGGCCAGGCCGCCAAGCAGCAGGAGGATGGCGATCTGGTAGATCTCGGCCGTCCGGTTGATGGGCAGCAGGAACACCAGCGCGACCAGGGCCCCGATGATCGGCAGGATCAGCGGGGCGACGAAGTGGCGGTGGGCCACCGGGTCGCGCCGGAGCACCAGCACGCACACGTTGACGAGGAAGAACACCGAGGT
>DATBIW010000116.1:0-5643 GCA_036556745.1 Candidatus Limnocylindria bacterium
TCGAACGGCTGGCGGCGGCCGGAGGACCCCGGCGTCGCGACCGATGCCGCCGGGGAGGTGGAGGCCGTCGGCCGGGACGTCACCGAGCTCAAGCCCGGTGACCGCGTGTTCGGGATCCGGCTCGGCGCCTGCGCCGAGTACGTGGCCGGCGCGAACTTCGTCCGGATGCCGGCCAACCTGTCCTTCGAGCAGGCCGCGGCCATCCCGGTGGCGGGCATCACCGCCCTCCAGGGGGTGCGCGACCACGCCTCGGTCCGGCCCGGCGAGCGGGTGCTCGTCAACGGGGCGGGCGGCGGGGTGGGCTCGTTCCTCGTCCAGATCGCGAAGGCCCACGGAGCCGAGGTCACCGCGGTCAGCAGTGCCGACCACGCGGAGACGCTCCGCTCGACCGGGGCCGACCACGTGGTCGACTACGGCACCGAGGACTTCACGCGGTCTGACCTGCGACACGACGTGATCCTCGACGTCGGCGGCAACCGCTCGCTGCGCGACATTCGTCGGGTGCTGGCCCCGGACGGACGCATCGTCCTGATCGGGGCCGGCAAGGGCATGTTCGGTCCGATGGGTCGCTTCGTCGGGGGGATCATCCGCCAGCGGCTGCTCAAGGAGCGGCTGGTCGTGTTCATCGCCAAGGTGAGCCTCGACGACCTGGCACGCCTCGGCGAGATGGCGGAGGCCGGGCAGCTCACCCCGGTCATCGACAGCACCTGGCCGCTCGCCGAGACGCCGGCCGCCTTCCATCGGCTCGAGACGGCGCACGCCCGAGGCAAGATCGTCATCACCATCTGATCCGGCTACGCCTCCGGAGTCCTCAACCGCTCCGACTGAGGGGCCGCTCGACCACCGGGGTCACCTCGACGACCCGATCGAACGGGAATCGGGCCCGCACATTGGCCTCGACCACGGCCTGGGCATCCGGTGCTTCGAAGACCGAGAGGCAGGTGTCCTCGGCCCTGACCAGGATCGTCCAGAGATGGCGGACCCCGGCCTGGGGCACGTCGATGCGCTCCATGGCCGCCTGCAGATCGGCGGCGGGCATGGACGGCACGTATCGCTCCACGAGGTAGAACGCCACGTCTCTCTCTCTCTCCGTGCGCTGAGACGACCACGCTATGGCTCGGGTACGCGGACGCGCATCCGTGGAATCACGGAACCTTGGCCCCGGTCAGCTGATAGGCGCGGCCTCATCGGTCGCCCCGGGCAGGGCCGACGCCAGCTGCACCCTCGACCGGATGTCGAGCTTTCGGTAGGCCGACGCCAGATGGCTCTCGACCGTTCGGACCGAGAGCACCAGCCGATCCGCGATCTCGCGGTTCGAATGCCCCATTGCCGCCAGCTCGGCCACCGACCGCTCGGACGGAGTCAGCTCCCAGCGTGATGCCGCCCGGCCGCCCAGGCGGGCGAGCTCCGCCTCGGCCCGGTTCGTCCATGCCATCGCCCCGAGATCGGCGAACACCGTCCGCGCTTCCTCGAGATCGGTGCGTGCCAGCCGTCGGTGGCCCGCCCGGAGGAGCGCCTGCCCGCGCCCGAGCACGCTGCGAGCGCGCTCGAATGGCATCGGCGCCTCGTCGAGCGCCGCCAGGCTCCGGTCGAACCAGGCGACCGCGTCGTCCGGTTCGCCCCGCGCGGCCGCCAGGTGCCCGCGACCCCGGGCGGAGACGGCGATGACCCACGGCAGGGGGATGCGCTCCGTGGGAGCCTCCAGGCGCTCTACCAGCGTCGCTTCGGCAAGCTCGAGATCGCCTGCCAGGACCGCCGCCTCGACCAGGTCACCCAGGTACCGAAAGACGGTCGGGAGCCGAACGCGAAGCTGGTCCGCGTACGCGTTGGCCCGGACCAGGTACTCGAGGGCGACCGGGGGGTCGGGCACCGAGAGCTCGACGAACCCGAGGAGGGCGCAGAAGATCGTCGCCTCCCACGCGTCGCCGTCTGCCTCTTCCCGAGCCAGGCCGGCCAGACCGATCTCCCGGGCCGCGTCGAGGTCCCCGTCCCAGGCGAGGATCCGGCCGCGGGCCATCTCGGCCCGCTCGCGCCAGACCTCCTCCCCCTGCTCGACGAGGTCGAGGCATTCCCGGGCGTGCGCTCGGGCCGCCGGCCAGTCACCGACCAGCTGTTCGAGGACCGACATGGACTGGACGATGGGTGGCAGGAGGCCGAGCTGGCCGCGGTCCACGAGCCGCCGATACTCCATCTCGTCGAAGGCGAGCGCCTCACGAAGACGACCGGCGTGGTACAGGATCCGCTCAGCGCGCTCCTGCGCCGAGCGGGTGATGAACGAGTCGCCGGCACCGTCGAGCATGGCGGTGGCGCGATCGATGTCCTCGGTCGCCAGCCGCTCCCCACGGAGCAGCCAGTGGAACGCGCGCTCGAGCAGCGCCGCCGCGAGCAGCGTCTCGTTGTCCACCACCCCGCTCTCGAGCAGCTCGACTGCCGCCGCGGCGCTTGCCTGCCCAGCCTCGGGATCGGCATCGCTGAGCACCGAGATCGTGATCTGGACGGTCGCCGTCAGCTCGGGATCGCCCTGGGCGTGCCCCAGCGCCTCGAGGAGGAGCGCCAGGGCATCCGCCGGATTCTCGAGATAGACGACCTCGCCAAGAGCCAGCAGCACCCGGGCACGCGGCGGTCCCTCAGCCTCATCGGCCAGGGCGGTGCGCAGGAGGCTGGCAGCCCCGGTGGCATCACCGGCACTCAGCCGGGCTGACGAAGCCTCCATCCGCAGCGAGGTCGCAGCAGCGCCGCCGCGCATGCCGGCGGCGCGCTCGAATAGATCGGCGGCCACGCCGGGCGCGCCTCGCTGGACCGACATCAGCGCCGCGGCTTCGAGCTCGCCGGCCACGGCCGGATCGGGTGTGTCGACGGTCGCCGCGCGGTGGATCGCCCGCTCGAGTGGATCGTCGGTCGCTTCGGCCAGCGCCCGACGCTCGCGTCCGCGCTCGCCAGGCGGGGCGTCGGCGTAGGCGATCGAGGCGTACATCGGGTGCGCGACCCGCAGCCGCTCCCCTTCGGCCACGACGACCTCCTGCCGGATGACCTCATCGACTGCAGACTCCGCATCAGGGCCGAGGACCCGCCGCACGAGCCCAACCGTCGGTTGAGAGGTCATGGACACGACGAGCAGCACGCGGCGCGCGGACGGGCTCAGGACCCCAAGGCGATCACGGACGAGGGAGCCCACCTCGGGTGAGACCGGGAACGGCTCGCCGGCGGCCGGCTCGGCCCCGTGCCGCACGAGCGATCGGCTCATCTCGAGGGCGACGAACGGGTTGCCGCGGCTGGCGTCATGGATGCGGACCAGGAGCGGGCGCGGATGCACGACTCCCGTGCGTTCACGGATCAGCCTCCCCAATGCGCCGATGCTCAGCGGCCCCACCGAGATCCGTTCCCGGCGGTCCTCCGGAATCGCCGCCAAGACCTCGGGGGCCAGCGCATCGGGCTCTCCGGTTCGAACGGCGAAGGCGAACGCGACCGGTTCGGTCTTCAGCCGACGGGCAGCGAAGCCGATGGCAGAGGCGCTCGCTGTGTCGCACCACTGCGTGTCGTCCAGGGCAACGGTGACCGAACCGTCCGCTGACACCGCCCGGAGGACATCGAGAACCGCGAATCCGACCAGGCCGGGTTCTGGGATCTGGCCCCCATCCTCGAGCCGGCCGAGTGCCCGAGCGAGCGCGCGGCCGCGGGCCCTGGGGATGCGGTCCAGCAGGTCGTCCAGATCGGCTTCGAGGAGGCCCATCAGCGCGCCGAACGCCAGCTCCCGCTCGGCCTGGCTCGCCCGCCACGCGAACACCCGGTCGCCCCGAGCCGCCGAAGCCCGCCGGGCGAACGACCAGAGCGTGGTCTTGCCGATCCCGGCTTCGCCGTCGAGGACCAGGACCGAGGGGCGCGGACGGTCGAGGAGCGACTCGATGATCTCGCGCTCCGGGTCGCGACCGATGATCTCGAAGGACGGTGTGGCCATGGCGCCCGGGCCGATCATAGGCCCGAAATTCAGTGGTTCCACGGATGCCGGCCGTCGAGCCGGCGCCTACGGTCGGGGCATGAGACGTTCATCGGCCGTCTTGGTCGTCCTCGCCGTCCTTCTCGTCGCCTGTGAGAGCTCGCCGCCGTCAGGGGGCGCTGACCAGTCCCAGGGAGAGGCCCCGTCCCAGGCCCCGGGCTCCTCGTCCGCGCCAAGCGCCGACGCGGGAGGAGGCGGGGGAGGGGGAGCGTCGGTCGTGGATGCGGCCAACGCGATCACCGACTGGTGCACGGTCATGCCCACCGACCTCATCGCCGAGCTCGTTCCGAATGCGAACGACCCGCAGAGCCAGCAGTTCCCGCCGCAGAAATGCACGGTCAGCAATGGCGTGGCCACCGTCGAGATCACCTACCAGGGTTTCGTGGCCGCCGAGATGGGTCCCGGCGCGGAGTCGATCCCGGGCCTGGGCGAGAACGCCTGGCTGGAACCCGACTACCCGGTCGACGACGCCTGGCTGACCGTGGTCCTCGACAGCGACCCGGCCGGGACGCTCTACGTCGAGGTCGTCACCGGCGACGGCGTCGATCGCGGCGATGACGCGATCGCCATCGCCCAGGCCGTCATCGAGGAGCTGCACTGATGACCACCCCGCGTCGCAACCTCGCCGTCCTCGGAGCGCTGGCACTCGTCGTCGTGGCGGGCTGCGTCTCGTCCATGTCCCAGTCCGGCTCGAGTGGCGGGCCGTCCGCCCCAGTGCCGAGCCTGTCGTTCACCGAGCCGAGCGAGTCAGCCGAGCCAAGCCAGCCGAACCCGCCCAGCACGTCGGACCTCACCGGCACGTGGGAGGGAACCTGGGCCATCGACCCTCCATACGAAACGGTCGTCGGAACGATGGCGATGGACTTCATCCAGTCGGGGAGCTCCATCAGCGGTCCGATCACATTCACCGGCACGGACTGTGAGGACGGTACCGTTGAAGGGTCGGTCAATGGATCCAGCATCACGTTTGGCGTGGTGGCCTCCTCGCAGACGATCCAGTACACCGGGACGGTCACCGGGGCGACCATGTCGGGGACCTGGTCCGCCGTGTCGTGCAGCGGCAACGTGCCGATCACCGGAACCTGGGAGGCGACGAAGCGGTAGTGGCGTAGGCTCGGCCCATGGCCACGCCGAGCCTGACCCAGTTCATCCTCAAGCCCGGGGTCATCGACCTGTCCTGGGGTCATCCGGACCCGACGCTGCTCCCCGTGGAGCAGCTCCGAGCCGCCGCTGACCGGGTCTTCCAGGTCCACGGCCCCGGCGCCCTGGCCTATGGCAACCCGGCCGGCCCGCCGCCGCTGATCGAGTTCATCACCGACCGCCTGGGCCAGACCGATCCGCGGGCGCCCGCGCCCGCGGAGGTGCTCGTGACGAGCGGCGCGTCGCAGGGGATCGACCTGGCCGCCATGCACCTCCTCGAGCCCGGCGACACCGCCCTGGTCGACGTCCCAACCTACCACCTGGCCATGAAGATCCTCCGCGACCATCCGGTCAGCCTCGTGTCGGTGCCGTCCGACCACGAGGGCATCGTGGTCGACGAGCTGGCCTCGACGCTCACCGTCCTCCGGCATCACGGGCAGCGCCCCCGGCTTCTGTACACGATCCCCACCTTCCGGAACCCGACCGGCTCGACGCTGCCGGCCGACCGT
>DATBIW010000117.1:0-21723 GCA_036556745.1 Candidatus Limnocylindria bacterium
ATCAGCCTCATCGAACAGGTCGTAGACCCGGATCTTGCCGAGCGACTCGAGCTGCAGGATGACCTTGACGCCCGCCAGGTTCACCCCCTGGCGTCGGGTCAGGAAACGGATGATACGCACCCGTTCAATATCGGCCTCCGAGTAGAGCCGGAGGTTGTTGCGCCGCTGCGGACAGAGGAGGCCTTCCTCCTCGTAGATCCGCAGCGTGCGCGGATGCACGGCCGCCAGCTCGGCGGCGATGCTGATGAAGTAACGCGGCCGCTTCGGGTCGCGGGTCCAGCTCACGCGCGGCCTAGGCCGTCGTCGGGACCTTGATCTCGATCTGGCGCGCCTTGGACTCCTCGGCCTTCGGGAAGGTCACGCGGAGCAGGCCGTTCTCGAACGTCGCCTGCGACTCCTCGCCCACGACGCGGGCCGGGAGCTGGACGCGGCGGTTGAACGAGCCGACGCGACGCTCGCGGTAGACGTAGCGGTCGTCGTCGACCTGCTCGTCCTCCTTGAGCTCGCCGGTGATCGAGAGGATGCGGCCGGTGATCGTCAGGCTCACGTCCTCGGGCTTCACGCCGGGGAGCGAGACGGTCACGGTCACGGTGTCATCGGTCTGGTGGACGTCCACGAGCGGGGTCAGGGCCCAGCCCTGGAAGAAGCGCCAGCTCATGGGGCTGGTGTAGGTGTCATCGAGGAATCGATAGGGGTCGAATCGGGTCATGTGGCCCATCTGGGTGATACCTCCGGGGCGGGCAACGCCCGTGTGTCAGTTCGTCAGGCGGCCGATGGAGGACCGCCAGGCCACCCTAAACCCTGACAATGGCGTTGTCAACACCCCTGTCAGCGCGAATGGCGGATAGCGCGCCCCAGGCGTTCGAGCCGGATCGCCGACCGGGACTGCTCCCGGTGGGTCAGGCCGCGGCCGGCGTAGCGGACGAGCTGGTAGCCGGCGGCCATCCGGGCGAGCGTGGCGGCCAGCGGGCCGGCGGTCGGATCGGCCTCCAGGCGGGCCGCATGGTGGCGCGGCGTCTCGGCCGCGTGGCGCGGCCAGCGGCCGTCCGCGGCGAGGACGTCGAGCGCCAGCAGGTACGCGCCCACCGGGTCGGTGGGGTCATGCCGGGGCGGCGGGGCGGGCCGAGCGTCCTTCGGTCGGCGAGGCGGGCGGTCGAAGACCACGCTCCGCTCCTCGGCCAGCTCGTCGGTGAGGGCCGCGATCTCGCGACGCTGCCGCCAGCGCCACCAGATGTAGAACCCGACGGCGAGCAGCTCGAGGAGGACGATGCCCGCGAAGATCACGTAGAACAGGATCCCGGGCAGCGGGCTCGTGGGCTGGCGGATGCCGACGTCGATGTCCGGCAGGGTGATGGTCCCCTGCCCGAACCCTTCGGGGAGCAGTGGCTGGACGAGCTCGACGAGCAGCGCGGCCAGGACCACGACCGGCGAGAGAAGCAGGACGAGCAGCGCCCCGATCACCCGGATGGGGGCGACGAGGGCGACGACCAGGGTCTCGATGGGCACCCCCAGGAGCAGCCCGGCCGGGATGCCGATGATCGCGATCCCGAGCGCCACGATCAGCGCGAACCCGAACCACGACCCGGCTCCGGGGCCGTCCCCGCGGACGGTCGCCAGGCGCGCCAGGCCGAGGGCCAGGACCCCGGCGCCGACGAAGACGGTCGAGCCGAGGAACGCCACGGCGGTGAAGGCCTCGTGGATGCCCGGACCGGCCTGGCGGGCGGCCAGGTCGCCGATGAGCCACGCGATGGCCACCGCGGGCAGGCCCCAGCGCATGAGCGAGTCCTGGACCTCCTCGTCAACCTCCCGGGCGTGGTGGGCGTGGCCCCGGTAGACGGCCACCGCGCCGATCCAGCCGCCCGGGTGCGCGCCGAGGGCGTCGGCGGCGGTGCCCTGGGCGAGCGCGATCCGGACCTCGGGCGAGATGAGCCAGCACAGCGCGCCGGCCGCCACCGCGATCAGCGGCAGGCCGAAGGCCTCCCACGCGGGGGTTCGCCAGCGTCGCCTTCGCGCCCATCCCATGCCGATCCCGGCCAGGATGGCGAACTCGAACGGGCCCATGATCGGAACCTCCCCGAACATGGCCTGGACGGCCGCCGCCACGACGGCCAGCAGCCCGCCCTCGGCGAGGCACTGGACGACGGGGAGCAGCTTCGAGGGCTGCGCCTCGGTGGGACCGACCGCTTTGGGGGCGGGCTCGTCGCCGACGGCGACCGGGTCAGGTATGTGCTGCCACATCGGCCGTTCGCCAGTCCGGGTCGAGGGTGATGGTCGAGGCGGGGATGCCGGCCGAGCGTGCGGTCGCCAGCGCATCGTCGGAGACCGGGGTCTTGCCGAGGGCCACGACCTCGACGCCGTAGCCCGAGGCGCGAAGCCGGCGCAGGACCGGCCGGACCTCGTGCGGGGCGCGGGCCGTCAGGACGACCAGGTTGGCCCCGGGCGGGACGCGCCGGACGAGCCAGGTCAGCAGGCTCCCGAGCGACGCGGAGCTGATCGGGCCCAGCCGGGCGAGCAGGTCGGTCACCCGGGCGAGCTGGGACGGGCCGGAGCGGGTCGGGAGGTAGGCGATCCGCTGGGCCGTCCCGGAGAACCCCGCGGCGGCCAGCCCCACGGCCGCTCCGCCGTCGAGGGCGGCCCGGGCCAGGGAGGCCGCAGCCACGCACAGCCCCTCGAACGCGTCGGGATCCCAGCTCATCTCCCAGGCCTGGCCGGCCAGGGTCTGGACGTCGAGGACGAGCATCACCTGGCGTGAGCGGGCCGGCTCGAAGCGGCGGCTCAGCGGCCGGCCCACCCGGGCGGTGGCCCGCCAGTGGATCCGCCGGAGAGGGTCGCCGGGCTGGAACGGCCGGACGCCGCCGAACAGGGCGGGGTCATGGACCAGGCCCTGCCGGGCGCGACGCTCGCCGATCGGGGCGCGGGCCCGGCTCTCGGCACGGACCGGGAGGACGCGCGGCGCGACGACCAGCCGAGCGGGAAGCTCCCGCTCCTCGGTGCGGGCGTGGCGGCCGACGAGGTCGCGGACGTGGAGCCGGACCGGGCCGAACTCGAAGACGCCCCGCTGCCCGGCCTCGAGGTGGTAGTGGCGGATGACCCGCTCGAACCAGCCCAGCGCCCACGTATTTCGGAGGCTGCGGCGGGCCACGGCGACGTCGTCGAGCTCGAGGGCGCGGCGCTCGCGGACCTCGATCCCGTCGCTGACCAGGTCGTCGGCGGCCACCCAGGGGAGCGGCAGGGCCTTGCGGTTCCAGACCGCGACGTCCATCGGGATCGTGTCGCCGGTGACCGCGCGAGTCGTGCCCAGCCGCCGGTCGTACGCGAGGTCCGTCAGCCCATAGCGGGTCCACAGCCGGGTCGTGGCCCCGTAGCCGAAGGTCGCCACGGCCAGCAGGTAGAGACCCGGTACGCCGGCGACCGCCGCCACGACCCCGATTCCGAGGGCGAGGGCCGTCCAGCCGGTCATCCGTCGGTCAGCGCGCCGCTCACTCGCCGAGCGGGACGGGCACCTCGGCGAGGACGGCGTCGACGACGCCCTCCGCGGTCGCGCCCCGAAGCTCGCGGTCGAGGTCGAGCAGGATCCGGTGGTCGAGCACCGCATGGGCGACCGCCCGCACGTCGTCGGGCAGGACGTAGTCGCGACCGGCGAGCGACGCCCAGGCCTGGGCCGCGCGGTACAGGGCCACGCTGCTGCGCGGGGAGGCGCCCAGCCGGACGTCGGCGTGCTCCCGGGTGGCCCGGACCAGGCTCACGAGATAGGCCTCGACCTCGTCGGCGACCCGGATCCGGCGCACGGCGTCCCGGAGGCCCAGCACGGTGCCCGCGTCGGCGACCGGCTCGACCCGGTCGAGCGGCTCGGCATCGGCCTGGTGGCGGCGGGCGATGGCGTGTTCGGAGGCGGCGCTCGGGTAGCCCATCGCGATCCGCAGCAGGAACCGGTCGAGCTGCGCCTCGGGCAGGGCGAAGGTCCCCTCGAGCTCGATCGGGTTCTGGGTGGCGAGCACGATGAACGGCTGGGGGAGCGGCCGCGTCACGCCGTCCACCGAGACCTGGCGCTCCTGCATGGCCTCGAGGAGGGCCGATTGGGTCCGCGGCGTGGCCCGGTTGATCTCGTCCACGAGCACGACCTGGCTGAAGATCGGCCCCTCCACGAACCGGAAGGCGCTGCCCTCGAGAATCGAGCTGCCGGTCACGTCCCCCGGCAGCAGGTCGGGCGTGCCCTGGATCCGGGCGAAGGACAGACCGATGGCGCGCGCGGCCGCGCGCGCGAGCAGCGTCTTCCCGACCCCCGGCACGTCCTCGACCAGGGCGTGGCCATCGGCCAGGAGGGCGACCGCCAATAGACGGAGCGGGTCACGCGCCCCGACGACGGCGGCCGAAACCGCCGTCTCGAGGTCGTCGGCGAAGCGGGCCGCCTGCCCCCCGGCCGCCTGCCCGCCGGCCTCGGCCGGCGCCTCGGCCGTCATCGGTCTAGTCGCCGATCAGGAGCCGCCGCAGCTCCGGCTCGCGCTCGGCTGAGGTGATTGCCAGCATCCGGTCCCCGTCCGCCAACTTGGTTTCCGGTCGCGCCGGGACCGCCCGCGAACCGCGGAGGATGACCGCCACCGAGGTGCCTTCGGGGAGTGGCAGGTCCTTCAGCTCGCGCCCGACGACCGGGGAGTCGGCCGACAGCTGGGCTTCGACGATCTCGAGGTCGCCGCCCTCGAGCTCGGCCAGGTGGAGGAGGTCGTGGATCGGGATCTCGTGCTCGATGACGCCCAGGATCGTGCGGGTCGGGCTCACCGTGTCGTCGATCGCCAGCTGGCGGAAGAGCGACTCGTTCTTCGGGTTGTTCACGCGCGCGATGGCCCGGGGGACGTTGAAATGCATCTTCGCCACCTGGCAGGCGACGAGGTTGTCCTCGTCATCGCCGGTGACCGCCGCGACGACGTCGGCCCGGCCCATGCCGGCCTGCTCCTGGTATCGGCCCTCACATCCGTCATTAGGGACGACGATGCTTCCCAGTTCATCCGCGATCTGCCGAGCGCGCCCGGCGTTCTTTTCGATCATCACGACCTCGTGGCCGGCCTGGAGCAGCTCGCGGGTGAGGTAGTAGCCCACGTTGCCACCACCGATGACGACGACGTACATCGGTCAGGCCTCCTCGGCCGCGGGCGCCGGTCGGGCTCCGGCGGAGGGTGCGGCCCGCATCGGCTGGGCCGTAGGTTCCTCGACCATGCCGTTGGTCGCCGCGGCGCCCTCGACGGCCGCGGTCACCAGGGCGTCCGACAGGATGGTCGTCCGGCAGATGGTCTCGAGGCCCAGCGTCCGGTAGGCGCGGGCGCGGAGCGGGTCGTTGATCTTGGCGATCACCCGCGGGACGTTGAACACGTGCTTGGCCAGCTGGGCGGCCATCACGTTGCGGTTGTCGCCCTCGGTGAGGGCCATGACGATATCGGCCATCTCGGCCTCGGCCGAGCGGAGGATGTCCTCGTCGGCGCCGTTGCCGCGGATCGTGATCCCGCCGTAGTCGGCGGGGAGCTTCTGGAAGGCCATCGCGTTCTGGTCGATGACCGTCACATGGTCGCCGCGCTGGTCGAGGGCAACCGCCGTGGCGGAGCCCACCCGACCGCAGCCGATGATGATGACTCTCATGGGGACAGTGCCAGCTCCTCGGTTCGGGCCCGGAGGCACCAGACCGGCGCCTTCGAGTTCCGCATGACGTAGGGAACGGTCCGTCCGGCATCCCAGCTGCCGCCGAACCGGCGCTTATAGCGTAGCCCCATCACGATCAGGTCGACGTTCGAGGCGACGGCCTCGTCCACGATGGCCGGGCCCGCCGCCCGGGCCTGGATCAGGCCGGTACGGTTCGGGATCTTCCGGCCCTCGAGCAGCTCGGCGGCCCGGCCCAGGATCTCGTCGCCGTAGGCGGTCGCCCGCTCGTCCTCGGTGTCTAGGGTGCGCTCGAACCCGACCTCGATGACGTGGACCAGGACGACCTCGCCTGGGGCCTCCTCGCGGTCGACGCCGGACAGGAGGAGCGCCACCAGGCGGAGCGCGTCGTCGTCGGCGTCGCCCCCGGCCAGCGGCACCAGGATGCGCCGGTACGGCAGGCGCGAGGCATCCGATTCCGGTGGGCGGCGACGGAACATGGGGTGGTTATCCTAGCCCGCTGCCCGAGCCGGAGGCCGTGGGGCGGGGCGCGCTCAACGGCCCTGCTCGAGCCGGTCGATGAGCCAGCGGGGGAGCCCAACTTCGCGCATGAGCGCCTGGGTGGCGCCGATGTCGTAGGCGACCCGCCGGAACTCGACGGTGCTCGCGTCGAGGTCGAGCACGAAGTACGAGCTGTCGCGGTTGCCGTCGCGGGGCTGACCGACGCTTCCCGGGTTCAGCAACAGCCGCGAGCCGGGGAGCGGGATCGGGCCGCGCGCGACGCCGGTCGCCTCGCTCATGCCCGCGTCGGCCTCTGCGTAGACCACCGGGAAGTGGGTGTGGCCGAACAGGCAGATCCGGGTCTCGAAGGCGGCCAGGTTGGCGGCCGCCACGTCCGGGGAGGTGATGTACTCCCAGACCGGGTCGCGGGGCGAGCCGTGGACCGCGGTCAGCTCCCCGTCGACGAGCCGCTCGGGGAGGGCGTCGAGCCACTCCCGGGACGCGGCGTTGAGCACCTTCGCCGTCCAGCCGATGGCAGCCGCGGCTGCGTCGTTGAACCACGCGACGTCCACCCGTCCGACGGCCGCTCCGTCGTGGTTGCCCATCACGGCCCGCGCGCCGCGCTCGACGAGCCGGGCGATCACCTCGTTCGGCTGCGGCCCGTACCCGACGATGTCGCCGCAGGCCCAGATCTCGTCCACCGCGGGCTGCGCGGCGAGGTCCTCGAGGACGGCATCGAGGGCCACCAGGTTCGAGTGGATGTCCGACAGGACGGCGAGGCGCATCGGCCGCCGAGTCTAACGAGAAATGCTCCCCCGGCGCCTTTCGGTCTTCCCGGGGGCGGGCGGTTTCGCGGCCGGCTCTCGCATCGGCCCCGCTCGCTCCCGGTTACCCATACTCGGCACCGTGGAAGCAGGACCGCCAGTGTCCTGCGGCCATGCGTCAAGGGCAAGTCAACTTATCCACGAATCGCGCGCCGGAGAGGCCGCCTGTGGATAAGTCGCCGGGCTATACTGGCCTTCGATGGCGCCTCACCCCTTCGGGGCGAGTACGATCGGGCACGGGTGGCGGTCCTGCTGAGCGAGACTTCGCCCCCACGGTTTGCTCACGACAGCGAAGCCGAACTGGCCCGGGTCCTTGACTTCTACCAGGTTGAGTGGCGCTATGAACCCGACACCTTCCCGATCACGTGGAGCCCGTCCGGGGCGGTCGTCGAGTCGTTCAGCCCCGACTTCTATCTCCCGGAGCTCGACATCTACGTGGAGCTGACGACGCTGCGCCAGTCCCTGGTGCGCAAGAAGAACCGGAAGCTGCGGCTGCTCCGCCAGCTGTACCCCGAGGTGCGGATCAAGCTCCTCTACATGCGCGACTTCCAGGCGCTCATGGTCAAGTACGGGCGGCTGGACTTCCTGCTCGAGATGAACGGCACCAACGGCCATCACCCGACCGCCCGAAGTGGGAACGGCCAGGCGGGCCAGGCCCGACCGGCCCAGCCGTGAACGACGCGCCCCCCGCGACCATCCACGCCGACGTCGAGGAGATCCTCCTCACCGAGGAGCAGATCCAGGCCCGCGTGGCCGAGCTCGGCGCGCAGCTCACCGCGGACTACGCGGGACGCGACCCGGTCCTGATCAGCGTCCTGAAGGGCTCGATCGTCTTCCTGGCCGATCTCGTGCGCGGCATGGAGCTGCCGCTGTCGATCGACATCATGGAGGTGAGCTCCTACGGGGCGGCCACCGAGAGCAGCGGCCAGGTGCGGATCCTGAAGGACCTCTCGAACCCGATCGAGGGCCGGCACGTCATCGTCGTCGAGGACATCATCGACACCGGGCTTACCCTGAACTACCTCCTCCGCTACCTCCGGGAGAAGGCACCCGCCTCGCTGACGATCTGCTGCCTGCTCGACAAGCCGGCGCGGCGCCTCACCGAGATCGCCATCGACTACGTCGGGTTCACGATCCCCGATCGGTTCGTCGTGGGCTACGGCCTCGACTTCGGCGAGCGCTACCGGAACCTGCCGTACGTCGGCGTCCTGCGCCCCTCGGTCTACGGGCTCGACAGCCCGGAGAGCTGAGCCGTGGACGAATCCGGTCGTCCGCGCCGATTCCGCGTCGCCATCCTGGTGGGCAGCCTGCTCATGGTCGGGGCCGCGTTCCTGCCGTGGTGGCAGGCCGGCGGTGAGCGGGTCAGCGGGGTGGAGCTTCCCGCCTGGAGCGGGATCGGCCTCGACGGACCGGGCCTGGTGATCTTCGCTGCCGCCATCGTCGCGCTCGCCCTGCTGGACATCGGCTACGTCCGCGGCCGCTGGGGCTTCGCCCTTGACGCCCCAGGGATCTACCTCGTCCTGGGCCTGGCGGCCGCGGCGGCGCTCGTCTGGCGCGGCTGGGAGCTGTGGGCGGCCTCCTACCTGCCGCTTCCCCAGACCTCGCCGGGCCTGATCCTGGCGATCATCGGGGTCGGCCTGTTCCTGTGGGGCGCCGGAACCGGGGTGAGCACCCGACGTCCCGTCTGACCGCTACGGCGCCGGGAGCAGGGACGGGCTGAGCAGGATCCAGCCGACCACGATCACGACCAGCACCACGAGGAGCAGCGCCATCGGCCGGAGGTCGGGCCGGTAGGGAGGCTTGGACATCGGTCCGCTCGCGGCGCCGGCTCTGGAGCGCCGGGCTAGATCTCGCCCAGGTAGGCCTGGCGCACCTGCTGGTTGGCGGCCAGGTTGGCCGCCGTGTCGGACAGGATGATCTGGCCGGTCTGGAGCACGTACCCGCGGTGGGCGACGTTCAGCGCCATCTGGGCGTTCTGCTCGACCAGGAGCACCGTGTTCCCCTGGCTGTTGAGCTCGCGGATGATGTCGAAGATCTGCTCGGTCAGGATCGGCGACAGGCCCATCGACGGCTCGTCGAGGAGGAGGACCGATGGCTTGGCCATGAGCGCCCGCCCGATGGCCAGCATCTGCTGCTCACCGCCGGACAGGGTCCCGGCCTTCTGCTTTCGCCGTTCCGACAGGCGCGGGAAGATCCCGTAGACGCGCTCGACGTCCTCGGTGAAGTCGCCCTTCCGGCTGAAGGCCCCCATCAGGAGGTTCTCGTAGACCGACATCCGGGCGAACACACCGCGCCCCTCGGGCGCCTGGGCGATGCCCATGGCCACGATCTCGTGGGGCTTCCGGTGGTTGATGTCCTCGCCCTTGAATCGGACGGCCCCCTCGCGGGCGCGGGCGATGCCGCTGATCGTCCGCAGGGTCGTGGACTTCCCGGCGCCGTTCGATCCGATGAGGGTCACGATCTCGCCCTCGTCCACGGTGAGCGACACGCCCTTCAGGGCGTGGATGTTCCCGTAGTAGGTGTGGACGTCCTCGAGCTCGAGGAGATGAGTCGAACCGTTGCCGGTCATGCCGTCGCCTGCTTTCCGAGGTAGGCCTCGATGACGCGCGGGTTGGCGCGAATCTCGTCGGGCGTGCCCTCGGCGATCTTCTCGCCGTAGTCGAGGACCGTGATCCGCTCGCTGACCCCCATGACGACCTTCATGTCGTGCTCGATCAGCAGGATGGTCAGGTTCAGGTCGCGGCGGAGCCGGGCGATGAACTCGGTCATCTGGCGGGTCTCGCCGGGGTTCATGCCGGCCGTCGGCTCGTCGAGGAGCAGGAGGATCGGATCCGAGGCCAGGGCGCGGGCGACCTCCAACCGGCGTTGGTCGCCGTACGGGAGGTTCTTGGCGAGCTCGTCGGCCACCCGCCGCCGGAGGCCGACCAGCTCGAGCAGCTCGTACGAGCGCTTCTTGATGGCCTCCTCCTCGCGCCGGACGCCCGGAAGCCGGAGCACGGCCGCGAACCATACTCCCCGAGTCCGGACGTGCTGGCCCACCGACACGTTGGCGAGGACGGTCATGTCCTTGAACAGCCGGATGTTCTGGTAGGTCCGGGCCACGCCCAGCTTGGCGACGTCGTGAGGCGCCATGAAGGTGATGTCCCGGCCTTCGAGCCTGATCTCCCCCGACGTCGGGTGGTAGACCCCGCTCAGCTGGTTGAAGAACGTCGTCTTGCCAGCGCCGTTGGGCCCGATGATCGAGACGATCGACCCGCGCGGGATGTCGAACGTGATCTCCCGGTTGGCGACCAGGCCCTCGAAGGTCTTGGTCACCTCCGTCGCCTGGAGCAGGGTCCCGGACTCTGCGGTCATGCCTGGCTCGGCGCGGCGCCGGCCGCGGCCTCCACGTTCTCCGGGTTGGCGTCGTCCTCGCCCTCGCCCTCGTGCAGCTCCCGACGCCGGGCCTTGTCCGGCCAGAAGCCCTCGGGGCGGAGCAGCATCATGGCCACGATCACGCCGCCGTAGACCAGGAGCCGGAACTCGGCGAACTCGCGGAGCAGCTCCGGCAGGCCCACCAGCGCCAGCGCGCCGAGGATCACCCCCGGGATGCTTCCCATCCCGCCCACGATGACGACCGCCAGGGCGGTGATCGACACGAAGATGTTGAACGCGCCCGGGAAGACCGATTCCAGGTGGGTGACGTACACCGCTCCGCCCAGGCAGCCGACCGAGGCGCCGAGGGCGAAGGCGAGGAGCTTGTAGTTGACGATGTTCACGCCGGTCGCCTGGGCGACGTCCTCGTCCTCGCGCATCGAGTTCCAGGCGCGTCCGGTCCGAGAGAACTTCAGTCGCCACGTGAAGTACGCGGCCAATGCGCAGAAGCCGACGAGCGGGTAGTAGGTGGCCGCCGGTCCGCTGACCTCCCCGATGATCGGCAGCGTGTACGACCCGGTCGTCCCGATCATGGGCGGGATGCCGAGGATGCCCTGGACGCCGCCGAACCACGGCTCCAGCGCCTCGGACAGGAACAGCAGGCGGGCGATCTCGCCGAAGCCCAGGGTCACGATGGCCAGGTAGTCGCCGCGCAGGCGCAGCACCGGGGCGCCGATCAGGAGCCCGACCGTGGCGGCGCCGACCACCACGATGGGCAGGGCCACCCAGAAGTTCAGACCCAGGCCGAGCGACGAGGTGGGCGAGGTCAGCAGGGCGGTGAAGTACGCGCCCACCGCGTAGAACGCCACGTACCCCAGGTCGAGGAGGCCGGCGAAGCCGACCACGATGTTCAGGCCCAGGCCCAGCAGGACGTACAGGCCGACCAGGACCAGGACCTGGCTCAGGAACGAGCCGGCGATGACCGGCAGGGTGTACAGGAACCCGATGGCCGCCAGGGCCACGATCCACCAGAACAGGCGCCGCGGCCCGGGGTCCGCCGTCTCGAGACGGGCCCGCATGGTCGCCCGCGCCGGGGGCCCGATCACGGCCAGCCCCGCGCCGACGAGGAACACCACGACGGCGGCGATCGGCGTCAGGCCGTGGTCGGAGTAGATCCAATTGGCAATGACGATGAGGTCGAAGTCCAGGAGCCGTGGCCGCAGGAACGGCTCGATCATGGCCATGAACACGATGGCCAGTGACCCGGCCACCAGCGGCCGCCGGAACCGGCCGGGCAGGGCCCGCCCACCAGCCCCGATGAGCCCGAGGCCGGTGGCGATGACGACGTTCACCAGCGCGCCGGGGACCGGGTCCAGGCCCCACGCGATGAACGACAGCAGGTCGGGCGAGATCCGGACCAACACCTCGCGGATTCCCGGCGACAGGGCGAAGCCCAGCAGCAGCCCGGCCCCGAGGAACAGCCCGCCAACCAGGCCGGCCACCGCGCCGGCCGCCACCTGCCGCGCGGAACCTTCGAGGCGACCAGCCAGCCAGTAGCCAACGATGAGCGGCGGGGCGAGGAGGATGAGACGGCCCAGGGTGAGGAAGCCGGTGATGATCTCGCGGTCGGTGAAGGATTCGACCAGGCCCACCGCGGCCAGGTACAGCATCGACACGCCGGCGACGACCCCGCCGGTGAGCGCCCGCCGCAAGATCACCCGATCCATCTACTTGCCCTCCGGTCGGCCGAGGAGGCCGTACGGGCGGAAGATCAGCACGAGGACCAGCACCGTGAACGCCACGACGTCCTTCAGCTGGTTCGGCGTCGGGACACCATAGCCGTCCAGGAACAGCTCGGGAGCGACCGACTCCAGCACCCCGAGCGACAGTCCGCCGAGCATGGCCCCGACGATGTTGCCGATGCCACCCAGGACGGCGGCGGTGAAGGCCTTGATGCCCGGCAGGAAGCCCATGAACCACCAGACCTGGTAGAAGGCGATCCCGTACAGGACCCCGGCGGCGCCCGCCAGCAGGCCGCCGACGCCGAACGTGGTGACGATCGTCCGGTCGACGTCGATCCCCATCAGGGCGGCGGTGTCCTTGTTCTCGCTGACCGCGCGCATGGCCCGGCCGGTCTTCGTCCGCTCGACGAACCAGACCAAGAGAGCCATGAGCACGACGGTCGCCACGATGACCACGGCCTGCGTCTTCAGGATGGGGATGCCGATGATGTCGATCGTTCCCTCGAGCGCGTCGATCCGGGGCCAGGCGCGGACCTGCTCACCGTAGAGGCCGCGGACGCTGTTCGAGATGAACAGCGACGCGCCGAGGGCCGTGATGAGGGGCACCAGGCGTGGCGCCCGACGGAGCGGACGGTAGGCGATCCGCTCGAGCAGGACCGCCACGATCATCGAGCTGAGCATCGCGACCGGGAGCACGATCGCGTATCCCAGGATCGGGTTGGTGTTCAGGAAACCGGCCTGGGCGAGGGCATCGGCGACGAAGAACGAGGTCAGGGCCCCGAACATGAAGACATCGCCGTGGGCGAAGTTGATCATGAGCAGGACGCCGTAAACCAACGTGTAGCCGAGGGCGATCAGCGCATAGACGCTGCCCTGGGCGATCCCGAAGATGATCAGCGAGCGCCAGTGGTCCCAGGTCAGGTTGGTCGTCTGAAGCGTCAGCCACGCGCCGATCAGGCAGAACAGCACGATGGCGCCGCCCAGGGCATACAGCAGGATGTCGACCAGGGAGTACCGCGCGAGGCGTCTCACCAGCTTGTGACTCCCGGCAATGTCAGGGCAATGGATTGACGGGGTACCAGGGGGTTCCGGGGAGGTTACAGAGGGCGGGTGAGCCGATGTCGGCTCACCCGCCCGAGTTTCTCAGACTGGGTTGTTTACGCTCCGACTACGGTCGGTTCGTGTAGACGTCCACGAAGGCGCCGTCTTCCAGCTGCGAGATCGAGACGTACGGCGCGCCGCAGTCGTTGAACTCGTCGCAGGTCAGCGTTCCGGTGAGCCCGTCGTAGTCGGTCAGGCCGGCCACGAAGGCGCGGATCGCTTCCTTGCTGAAGTACGAGGTCCCATCCGCGTCGTCACCCACGTGGGCGAACTCGATGGCATCCAGGAGGATGTTGTACGAGTCGTAGCCGTGGGCGTGGTACGGCGCGATCGGGTTGTCCTCGCCGGACACCTCGCGGTAGGCCGGCAGGAACTCGTCGGTGTACCGGTCCCCGTAGTTGAGGTCCGGACCCGAGAAGTACATGCCGACCGCCTCGGCGGTGTCGCCGGCGACGTCGATGAAGCCCTGGTCCTTGACGCCGTCGGCGCCGATCAGGGTGGTGTTGGCCAGGCCAGGGATCTCCTGGGACTGGTTGGCGATCGCCGGCCCCTCCGGGTCGAAGACCGGGAAGAACAGGATGTCGGGCGCCGTGCCGCCGTTGGCCGTCGAGATCGTCGTCAACAGCTGTCGGAAGTCGGTGTCACCGACGTTGATCGCGTCCTGGGCAACCGTCTCGCCCTCGCAGATCGAGGCGAACTCGTCCACGAAGACCTGCTGGAGCTGCTCGGCGTACGGGCTCCCATCATGGATGGTCGCAGCCGTGGCCGCCCCGAGCTCGTCGCAGGCGAACTGCGCAACGGCAGCGCCCTGGACCTTGTCGTTGTAGGCGACGCGGAAGAAGTTCTCGCCGCACCACTCCTCGTGGTCAGGGTTGGTCAGACCGGGCGCCGTGTTCGACGGCGTGATCATGATCAGACCCGCTTCCTCGACCACCGGGCAGGCCGGGACCGCGGTTCGCGAGCAGGTGGTGCCGATCACACCCATGACGGCGGGATTGGCGACGATGGCTTCCGCGGCCGTCTGGCCGGAGGCGGCATCACCGCAGCCGGCGTCCTCATGGAGGACCTCGACGTCGCGACCCAGGACCTGGCCGCGCTCTTCCTGCGCGACCTGGATGCCGAAGTTCGAGTCATTGCCCAGGAAGGCGACGTCGCCGGTGATCGCCAGCGCGCTGGCAACCGTGATCGGCTCACCCGCCGGGAGTTCGAAGCATCCGAGATCCATGGCCTCGCAGACGGCAGCGGGCTCTTCCGCTCCGGTCTCGCTCGGCGCGGCGCTCTCGCCCGAGGGCTCAGCACTCGGGCTCGAGGTACACGCGGCCAGGATCAACGCCAGCACGACGACGCCGGCGAAGTACTTGAGGAATTTCTCCATCCAATCCTCCTCACGACTGATTCCCCGGGAAGCGCGCAGCGCGACCCGAGGGAAAGTGTGCCGGGCATCATACGGGCGCCCCTCGGGCGGCGCAAGACAGCCGGCATGATGGCTAGCGGCGCCGGGAAGGCAGGGTTCAACCGGCCTTCGGTGGCCCCGGGCCGCCGAGGTGGTATCCTTCATTCAGGTCCACCACGCTGCAGGCGCTCGCGCCGCGCGTCGGACTCGAGCCCTCCAGACGCCAGGCAGCCACGTGGCGCCGCGTCGGCGGACTCGCCAACCAACAGGCCTCCCGCCCGGAGACCACCGATCCCTCGCCGGCCGCAGACCGCTCATCGGTCCGCGAAGCGAAGGATGCTGCCAGAGCAGCCGGGGTCCCGGGACGCGGCCGAACCACACCACAAGGAGTACTGCTCTCGTGAGCAAGAACGTGGCCATCTTCGTAGACGTGGCCAACCTCTATTACGCCGCCCGCGGCCAGGACGTGGACGTCGACTACGTGGCGCTGCTGAAGCACGCCACCAAGGGGCGCGACCTCATTCGCGCCTACGCCTACTCCGGGCTCGACCCGGAGAACGAAAACCAGAAGAAGTTCCTGGACTTCCTCGGCAAGAACGGCTACCGGGTCGTCGCCAAGGACATCCGCAAGTTCGGCGATGGCCGCGTCAAGGCCAACCTCGACATCGAGCTCGTCGTCGACCTGTTCCGCCTGGCGGACCGGATGGACGTCGCGGTCATCGTCTCCGGCGACGGGGACTTCGCTCCCGCCATCCGCGCCCTCCAGGACAACGGCGTCCGCTGCGAGGTGATCAGCTTCAAGCCGAACACCAGCTCGGACCTGTTCGCCGTCGCGGACGAGTTCGTGGACGTCATGAAGATCAGCGCCATCGGGCGCGAGAAGGGGGCCAAGGGGGTCGGCGCACCGGAGATGCCGGCCAAGGAGGTCAACCCCGACGTCGGGTTCCGCGAGGCCTCGCCCTCGGTGGCGGCTGCCGCGCTGGCCGCCATCCGCTCCGACGGCGACGACACCACCCGCGGTCGTGGACGGAGCTCGTCTCGACGGCGTGACGGCGCCGGCACCCGGGGCGGACGCGGACGAACCCGATCGACCACCGTCGAGGAGGCGCCCGCCGCTGCAGCCCCGGTACCCGCCGCCCGGGCCGACGCCGAAGAGGCACCGGCCGATGGACGGCGACGCCGCCGACGAGGGGGACGAGGCCGCGGTCGCCGCGGTCGCCGTGGTGACGGTCTCGAGACGGCCGAGGTCGCTGCCGGTCCCGAGTCCGGCGAGATCCACTGGGACGAGGTCGACAGCCTCGATGAGCTCGACGGCGCCGCTGCCCCCGCCGGGGATGGCGACGTGACCTTCGAGGAGGCCGACGCGGCCACCCTGGCCGAGCTCGGCCTCAGCCCGGCCGACGTGGCCTCCATGGGCGCAGCTGCCGAGGCCGCCGAGGCCGTGGCGCCCGCCAAGCCCAAGGCACGCACCAGCCGCGCGAAGTCGACCAAGGCCGATGCGGCCGCCAAGCCGGCCGCCAAGCCGGCCGCCAAGTCTTCGCGCACGACGAAGGCCGCGGCCAAGCCGGCCGCCACACGCGCGAAGAGCACCGCCAAGGCGGAGACGACCGATGCGCCGGCCAAGCCGGCCTCACGGTCACGCTCGACGAAGGCGAAGGCCGGATCCGCGACGACCGCCAGCAGCCCGGCCGAAGCCGCCGAAGGCGGCGATCAGGGCATCTGGCAGCGGTTCACGTCGGGGCGGTCGCGGACCAGGAAGACCGCCGAGCCCCCCACCGAGAGCTAGCTCTCGGACTCGACCTCGGTCGCGCCCGAATCGGCCTTCGACGCCTTCGGCTGGCTCGGGGCCTTGGGGGCCTCGGCATCCGGTCCGGCGTCGACCGTCCCACCGTTTCCGTTCCCCGCGGGGACGTTGACCGGGATCCACTCGCCGGCGACCTCGGCCGCGTCCTTGGCCTTGGTCACGATCTCTTCGCGCGTCTCCGCCCCGGACTTGGGAGCGGTCAGCAGGGCGATGACGACCCCGGCGGTGGCGCCCACCGCGATGCCGAACAGGAAGGCGGCCCAGTGGCGCTCCTGGCGCGGCTTCAGGCCGAGCTCGACCGCGGCGTCCTCGATCATGGCCGGAACGGCGGCGCCGGCGGCGCCGATGGCCACCGTGCGGCGGTTCCACGCCCGTCGGAGGTTGGGCCGGATGTCATGGCGCCACGCATGGCGCCACCACTTGCCGATCTCGCGGCCCTGCCGCTCGATGGCCTTGGCCGCGTCGTGGCGCGCCGGCTGGGACTCGCGCCACGCGATGCTCGCCCGCTCGGCAGCCTCCTCGGCCGCCTGGGTGATCGCCTCGGCGATGGCCTGTGCGCGGGATTCCAGGTCCTGGGATTCGATCGTCTTGCTCATGTCCGCCCTCGAGCCGTGCGTCGTAGTGATGGAATCCAGTATGCCACCGACCGCCGAAAACCGCCCCGAGGGCACCTGGCGCCCCGGGGGCCGACGGTCCGCGTGGCGACGCCGGTTGCCAGCCGGTCGCCCGGGGTCGTGCCCGGGCGACCCCCGGGGCATGGCCGCCCAGATTGGCACGGCCGGCTGACCACCGGCTTACCCCTCCTATACTCGGCGGGGTGAGTGCCGTGGCGACCCCCCGTGGGTTCCTGACCATCGGTCAGCCGGTCGCCGAGCGGCTGGCTCGCCGGATGCTGGCCGAGGCGACGAGCCCGGGCACGATCCTCGTCCACGGGCCGGCGGGCTCCGGCAAGGGCGCGTTCGTCGCCGACCTGCTGGCCACCGCGTTCTGCGAGGAGGCCGATCCCGGACAGCGCCCCTGCAACGCCTGCCAGGGCTGCCTCACCGCCCGGGTCGGGACCCACCCCGACCTGGTCATCGCCTCTCCCGACACCTGGCGCGAGGACCGCGGCAGCGGCGAGAGCATCGTCGCCGCGGCGCGCCGGTGGCTGGCCGACGTCGCCGGCGCCCCGATCGCCGGGCGGTGGCGGGTGATCGTCATCTCTGCCGCCGGATCGGCCAACGAGCAGGTCCAGAACGCGCTCCTGAAGGCGCTCGAGGAGCCCGGCGACCGGCAGCTGTTCATCCTCGTGGCGGACGATCCGAGACGCCTGCTCCCGACCATCCGGTCCCGCGCCCGCGCCCTGCGGGTCGGGCCGGTCCCGCGCGCGGAGCTGGCCGAGTGGCTCGTCGAGCGCGGCCTGCCGGACGAGCAGGCGGCGACCCTGGCCCGCCTGGCCGACGGCCGGATCGGACGAGCCGCCGCCCTGGCCGACCAGCCGGCGGCCGTCGAGTGGCGGCGGACCACCCAGCAGGAGCTGATGGCGCTGCTCGAGCGCGGCCGCGCTGACCGAATGGCGGCCGCCCGTGAGCTCATCGACGAGACGACGCGCCAGGTCCCGCTGGATCGCTCCGAGGCCGATGCGTCCGCCGACCCGTCGGTGCGGACCCCGACCGCCGTCCAGCGAGCCGCCGCGCTGGCCATCATCGACGCCTGGATCGGCCTGGGCCGGGACCTCGCCGTGGCGGCTGCCGGACCGGCGGACCTCGCGACCTCGGCCGAGCTGGTCCCCGGGCTGACGGACAGCGCCCGCCGGCTGCCCGCCCGGGACTGGGCCGAGGCCACCCTCGCCCTCGAGCACGTCCGCGACGGCCTGGAGGAGAACGTCAGCCCGCGCCTCGCCCTTGAGGCGGCCATGCTGGCCTGGCCGGTCCTGCCGAGGACATGAGCATCGGCCAGCGGCTCACCGCCCGGGTGCGCGGGCGGGTCCAGGGGGTCGGCTACCGGTGGTGGGCCGTCGAGGCGGCGACCCGGCTCGGCCTGGTCGGGTGGGTGCGCAATGCCGATGACGAGCGCGCCGTCGAGCTGGTGGCCGAGGGCGAGCCCGCGGCTCTCGACTCGCTCGAGGCGATGCTCGCCGAGGGACCCGGCGCCGCGGCCGTCGACGAGGTCGAGGCCAGCCGAGGTCCGGCCGCCGGCGGGATGAGCCGGTTCGAGATTCGCCGGTGAGCTGGCGCCTGCTCGGCTGTGGGCTTCTGGCCGCGGCGGTCTTCATCGGCCTGGGCCTGTTCGCCCTCAGCCTGGCCATCGGCCGCCTAGGCTGCCCGCCGACCGTCGTCTGGGGGGACCGCGTCTACTTCGCCGAGGGGGAGGTGACGCCGACGCCGGTGGTCGGTGAGGGAGAGCCGGTGCTGCTGGGCTCGACGTTCATCGGCGCCCTGAGCCGGGAGGTCTGGGGCCCCGAAGGCGCCGATCCTTCGCCGACCGCCGGGGACGAGCTGCCGGACGAGATCGCCCTCTCGTGCGGGGACGAGACGTACCAGTCCTACGCGTTCAGCTCCGTGGTGTCGCCGCTCCCGTCACCCTGATCTCGCGGCGGGCCCGAAGAGGCGCTCGGCGGTCGCGTCGGCATATCGGTCGGTCATCCCGGAGACGTAGTCGGCGACCTGGGTGACGAGCGCGGCATCGGTGTCGCGGAAGGTGCCCGGCATCTGGTCCGGGTGGGCGAGGTGGTGGTCCATCAGCCGCCGGAGCGTGGTGACCGCCTGCTCCTGCTGGGCGGCCTGCTCGGGGCGCAGGTAGACCCGCTCGAACATGAAGTCGCGCAGCTCGTGCATCAGGCCCAGGGTCTCGGGATCCATCTGGACCACCCCCGAGCGGAGGCTCTCGTCGATCACCGCGGTGATCAGCTCGCCGACCCACTGCCGTCCAGGCGGCCCGAGGCGCTCGAGGAGGTGCGGCGGGAAGTCGGGCTCGGCGAGGACCCCGGCGCGAAGCGCGTCGAGCGCGTCGTGGGTGAGGTACGCGATCCGATCCGCGTAGCGGACGGTCATCGCCTCCTGGGTGACGGGGGGCGGGGTGATCTTCCAGGTGTGGGCCCGGATGCCGTCGCGGACCTCCCAGCTCAGGTTCAGGTCCTCGAGCACCTCGTACAGGCGCACGCTCTGCGCCGCGTGGTGCCAGCCGTCGGGCGGGAAGTAGGGCGACAGGGCGTCCTCCCCCGTGTGCCCGAACGGGGTGTGGCCCACGTCGTGGCCCAGCGCGATTGCCTCGGCCAGCGGCTCGTTCAGCGAGAGCGCGGCCGCCAGCGAGCGGGCGATCTGGGCGACCTGGAGGGTGTGGGTCAACCGGGTGACGTAGTGGTCGCCCTCGGGGTTCAGGAAGACCTGGGTCTTGTGCTTCAGCCGCCGAAACGCCTTGGAGTGGATGATCCGGTCGCGGTCGCGCTCGAACGCGGTGCGGAACGGATCCGGCTCCTCGGGACGCGCCCGACCGCGTGATCCGGCGGAGCGGGTGGCCGTCGGGGAGAGGCGCGCCTCCTCGGCCTCACGCGTCGCTCGATCCCGGCGAATGAGCTCCGGCATGTCGGGCCGATCATGGCGGATCACGGCCCTTTGGTACTGGGCAGACAGGGCCAGAGCCATCCAAACCACATCTCGGTAGGGTGATGGCCTACTCGCTGGGTCGCGAGGTGGCCTTCTGAACACGCTCCGACTGACCAATTTCGCCCGCCCTGCGGCTGTCGCCGCGGCGCTGGCCCTGGTCCTCACAAGCCTTGGACCGGCTGCGCCTGCGCAGCATCCGGAGCCGGTGCGAGTCCAGACGTCGGAGTCATCGCGCCCGGTTGACGGCCCCACCGACTTCGCGCTTGCGGACGGCACGACGCACATCGCGATCCATTGGCGCGGGCAATCCGAGGTTCACGTCGAGGCCGCCTTCAGCCAGGACGGATCGACGTTCGGGGAGTTCCAACATGTGGAGCTCGACGAGGTCGGCATGGCCAAGGAGGATGGCCGGACCTACGGCTCGATCATGGTCGCCGATGGGGCCCGGGCGGTCCGCGTCACCGCCGACCAGCCAATCGACGAGGTCACCGTCCTCTCGCTGGATGCCGGGTCCGAGTCCAACCCGCTGCCGGGCGTCGGCGCCACCGCGTCCGGGGTGACCGGCATCCCCGCTGTCATCCCCCGGGCCGGCTGGGGCGCCGACGAGACGATCCGCTTCGACCCGTACGGCGAGGAGCGCTGGCTGAGTCAGTACTTTCCGCTCCAGAAGATGATCGTCCACCATACCGCCGGCGGGAACGGCGACCCGAACCCGGCGGCCACCGTCCGTGCGATCTACCAGTACCACGCCGTCACCCAGGACTGGGGCGACATTGGCTACAACTACCTGATCGACTCGGCCGGGCGGATCTACGAGGGTCGGCACTCGCGCGAGTACTGGTATGGCGCGTCTCCGACCTCGGACGATGCGAGTGGGCTCACCATCGCTGGCGGCCACGCGCTGTACCACAACGCCGGGACGATGGGCATCGCCCTGCTCGGCGATTTCACCTACGTGGCGCCGACCACGGCGGCCCGATCGGCGCTCACCAGCCTCCTGACCTGGGCCGCCGACGAGCACAACATCGACCCGCTGGGTGCCTCGACCTACGTGAACCCCGTCAGCGGCGTCACCCGGACGGTGCCGAACATCGCCGGACACCGCGACTACAACCAGACCGGCTGCCCGGGCTCGTTCATGTGGAACCTCCTGCCGTCCATCCGCGCCCAGGTGGCTACCGCGGTGAACAACTGGCCGGGCGAGACGTTCAACCCGCCGCGATCGGTGTCGCTCGCGGCCGGGACCCACACCGGTTATCGGTTCAACTCGGCCGGCGGCGTGATCGGCTCGCTGCCGTTCACCCTGGGCTCGCCCTCGTCGGCGCCGGCCAGCACGCGCGCCACGATCCCCAACCAGGGAAGCGGCGACTGGTACCGGATCACCGCCGGGATCTGGGCCGGCTACTGGCTGCCCGCCTCGTCGGCGGTCCAGCTCGGGCCGCCCGGGGGCACCGTCCAGGTCCAGTCCTACCGGCCCTATGCGCCGCTCCAGCTGCCGGCTGGCACGTTCATCGGCTTCCGCTTCGACACGTGGGGCAACCAGACTGCCTCGAAGGCGCTGACCCTTGCCTGGCCAACCTGGGTGCCGGTCACCGAGCGCAGCACGATCCCGGGCCGCGGCTCGACGTTCTACTACTACGTCACCAACGGGACACTGGACGGCTACTGGGTGCCGGAGACCGCGGCCATGTCCGTGGGCACGCTCCCGATGGCGAACTTCGTGGCGTCCCAGAGCAGCGGCATCGCCCCGTTGTCGGTCACCTTCTGGAACACCTCGATCACGTACGGGCCGACG
>DATBIW010000118.1:0-2511 GCA_036556745.1 Candidatus Limnocylindria bacterium
GCTCCCACCCGAGCAGGCCGCTCCGGCCGCGACCGCGGCCGGAAGCACGGGTCCGCCCCGCCGAATGCGGGGCGGCAGGGGAAGAGGGAGAGATCCACATCTATGGCAGTTCATCGTGTGCAAGGCGCCGTCGGCGACCGTGACCTCTATCTGGAGACCGGCAAGCTGGCCATGCAGGCGGGCGGCGCCGTTCTCATCGGGCTGGGCGAGACCCAGCTCCTGGTCACCGCCACTGCGGCCAAGCACCCCAAAGAGCAGCTCGACTTCATGCCCCTGACCGTCGACGTCGAGGAGCGCATGTACGCCGCCGGCAAGATCCCCGGCGGCTTCTTCCGTCGTGAGGGCCGGCCGTCCGAGACGGCCATCCTCACCGCCAGGCTGGTCGACCGGCCGCTGCGGCCGTCGTTCCCCAAGGGCCTGCGCAACGAGATCCACGTGGTCGCCACCATCCTGTCGACCGACATGCAGAACCTCTCGGACATCCTGGCCATCAACGGCGCCTCGGCGGCCGTGCAGCTGGCCGGGATCCCGTTCTCGGGCCCGGTCGGGGCCGTCCGGCTCGGCCGCAAGGACGGCGACTGGATCGTCAACCCGACCTACGCCGAGCTCGAGGAGTGCACCTTCGACATGGTCGTGGCCGGCCGCCAGAACGAGGCCGGCGGGGTCGACATCCTCATGGTCGAGGCCGAGGCGACCGAGCACGCCGTCCGGCTGATGGAGGAGTCCGGCGCCCCCAAGCCGACCGAGGAGGCCCTCGGGCTCGCCCTCGAGCTGGCCAAGCCGCACATCGCCACCGCCTGCGCCCTCCAGGTCGAGCTGGTCCGCCAGGCCGGCGCCCAGCCAAGGGAGTACCCGCTGTACGCCGAGTACGGCGAGGACGTGGCCGGGGCCGTCCGGGGCGCGGTCGAGGCCCAGGTCCGCGAGACCATCACCATCGCCGACAAGGCCCAGCGGGAGGCCCGCCTGGACGAGCTCAAGGCCGAGGCCGCCCAGGCCGCGACCGACCAGCTCGGCGAGGCCCTGGCCGGCCGCGAGAAGGAGGCCTCGGCCGCCTTCCGAAGCCTCACCAAGGAGCTGGTCCGCCAGCGGGTGGTCAAGGACGCCAAGCGCATCGACGGCCGCGGGCCGCGCGACATCCGGCCCCTGTCGGCCGAGGTCGGCCTGCTGCCCCGGGCGCACGGCTCGGGGCTGTTCGAGCGGGGCGAGACCCAGGTCCTGAACATCACCACCCTGGGCATGGTCCGCATGGAGCAGATCGTGGACACCCTCGACCCCGAGGACCGCAAGCGCTACATGCACCACTACAACTTCCCGCCCTTCTCCACCGGCGAGGTCGGCTTCATGCGCGGCCCCAAGCGGCGCGAGATCGGCCACGGCGCCCTGGCCGAGCGGGCCCTGCTGCCGGTGATCCCGGACAAGGAGGAGTTCCCCTACGCCCTGCGGCTGGTCTCCGAGGTGCTGAGCTCCAACGGCTCGACCTCGATGGCCTCGGTGTGCGCCTCCACCCTGTCGCTGATGGACGCCGGCGTGCCCATCAAGGCCCCGGTCGGCGGCATCGCCATGGGCCTCATCTCAGAGGGCGGCGAGTTCGTCACCCTGACCGACATCCTCGGGGCCGAGGACGCCTTCGGCGACATGGACTTCAAGGTCGCGGGGACGCGCGAGTTCGTCACCGCCCTGCAGCTGGACACCAAGCTCACCGGCATCCCCTCCGAGGTCCTGATCGCCGCCCTGACCCAGGCCCGCGACGCCCGCATGGTCGTCCTCGACGTCATCCAGGCGGCCATCGACCGGCCCCGCGAGCAGCTCAACCGGCTCGCCCCGCGGGTCCACGTCGAGCAGATCCCGGTCTCCAAGATCGGCGAGCTCATCGGGCCCAAGGGCAAGCGGATCAACGAGATCCAGGCCGCCTCGGGCGCCGAGATCTCGATCGAGGACGACGGCCGGGTCTACATCGGGGCGACCGACGGCGACCAGCTCGACATCGCCCTCAAGATGATCCGCGAGCAGATGAACCCGGTCATGCCCCAGGTCGGCGAGCGCTACCTGGGCACGGTGGTCAAGACCACCACCTTCGGGGCGTTCATCTCGCTCACCCCGGGCAAGGACGGGCTGCTGCACATCTCGCGCCTCGGCAGGAAGGGCCAGCGGGTCCGGGCCGTCGAGGACGTCGTCAACGTCGGCGACAAGCTGCTCGTCGAGGTGATGGAGATCGACCGCCAGAACCGCATCTCGCTGAAGCTGGCCGAGGAGGGTGAGCAGCCGACCGGGTCCGCGACCGAGACCGCCCCCGCCCCGGCCGCCGACGACGGCGGCGGCGAGGAAGGCTGACCGTGGTCGAGGCGGGCTTCGAGAGCACGGAGCTGCCGAACGGCCTCCGGGTCCTGACCGAGCGCATGTCCGCCGTGCGCTCGGTCACCCTCGGCATCTGGGCCGGCGTGGGGTCCCGTGACGAGACCCCGCGCCTGGCCGGCGCCTCCCACTACCTGGAGCACCTGCTGTTCAAGGGGA
>DATBIW010000119.1:0-5812 GCA_036556745.1 Candidatus Limnocylindria bacterium
AAATCTCCAAATCCCCTCATCCCGGCGAGAAGGTTACATATCGGGTAAACTATGGATTTAGTGAAAGGATAACATCATGCGGATTGGATTGCAGATTCCCAGTTTTACCTGGCCCGGCGGCCCGGCCGAACTCGCCGCCAAGCTGGCAGAAATCGCGCGCACGGCCGATGAGGCCGGATTCGACAGCATCTGGGTCATGGATCACTTTTTCCAGATCCGCGGAGTCGGCCCGCCGGAGGCGCCCATGCTCGATGGTCAGACGGCCCTGGGATACATGGCCGCGCACTCGTCCAGGGCGCGGATCGGGCTGATGGTCGGCGGCATCCACTATCGCCCGCCGGGGCTGTGGATCAAGGCGACGACCACGCTGGACGTCCTGAGCGGTGGCCGGGCCTGGTTCGGCATCGGGGCGGGCTGGAACGAACAGGAGTCGATGGGCCTGGGCTGGCCGTTCCCGCCCCTCGGGGAGCGGTTCGAGATGCTCGAGGAGACGCTCCAGATGGCCCACGCCATGTGGTTTGGCGGGAGCGGGACCCAGGAGCGCCATGACGGGAAGCACTTCACCGCCACCCGGCTCCTGAACTCCCCGCAGTCGCTGAGCCGGCCCCGGGTCCCGATCATGATCGGCGGGGGCGGGGAGCGGAAGACGCTCCGCCTGGTGGCCCAGTACGCCGACGCCACCAACGTCTTCGGCGACCCGGACATGCTCCGCCACAAGTACGCGGTCCTCCGCGATCACTGCGAGCGGCTCGGTCGCCCATATGAGGAGATCGAGCGGAGCGTCCTGAAGTCGGTGGACACCGAGCGCGACAGCGGCGACGCGCTGGTCGACCGATGGGGCGCGCTCGCCGAGGCGGGCGCCCAGCACGTCATCTTCAGCGTCCGCGGGGTGAACGACACGACCCGCCTGGAATGGCTCGGGAAGGAGGTCTTCCCCCAGCTGCGCGGCGTGTAGGCTGTCGCCCGTGGCCTACCCGAACACCGCACCGATCACCGGCGCCGAGAAGGGGTGGGGGCTCGTGATGGCCGTCATCTCGTTCCCGTTCGGGCTGATCGCGCTCATCGGCCTCCTGGCCAACCAGGCGTGGGCGCGGTGGCTGGGCCTGGTGCTCGGCGTGCTGGTGGCCGGCATCACGATCGGCACCACCATCTGGCTGCTCGTGGTCTACCTGCCCGGAGCCGGCCAGGACTACCCGTGGGGCCCGTGGCTCGTCGTCATCACGGCCGTGATGGCCGTCCTCGCGGTGCTGGCCGCGCGCACCTTCCTGGCGGGCCTCCGGAGCCCCGAGACCGAGGCCTAGGCGTCGGTCAGCACGGCCCGGGCGGTCCGCTCGGCCAGGGTCATGATCGTCAGCATCGGGTTGACCCCGGCGGCCGACGGGAACAGCGAGCCGTCGGCGACGTAGAGCCCGGGCACCACTCCGGCCCCGTCCGCCCGGACCCGGCCGTGAGGATCACAGACCGATAGGCGGGCGTCGGCCCCGGCGCGGGCCGTCCCCATCTGGTGGGCTGAGAACACGAACGTCCGGTTCGGACCGAGGTCGGCGGTCGCGCGGCGGCGGAGGAAGGCATCCCAGGCGGCCTCGTCAGCGGTCCCGAGGTCGATCCGATCGGCCGGCGTCGAGGCGGCGATGAGCTCGGTCGCGCCGGCCGCCCGACCGAGGCGGCTGACCTCGACCAGGGCCCGGGCCGCGGTCCGCCGATCCGCCGCGTCGAGCCGGTACGAGATCCGCGGCCGGCCGGCACGGCTCGCGAACACGCGGCCGCTCGACGAGTCCCGGAGCGCGGCACCCAGGGCGACGACGTGGCGGACGCCGCGCATGAAGGTCCGGGCGGCCGCCCCGCCCTCCCAGGGGAAGGCGCTCGCTGCCAGGCCCGGATGGGCGGGGCCGGTCTCGATGAAGAAGCCACCGTGGTCCGTTCCGCCGCGGACGAACTGGAGGGAGCGGGCCGCCTGGAGCGGGCCGACCCAGGCGTCCACCGGCTGGGGCATCCGGGCGGCGACCACGACCGCCGGATGGAGGTGGAGGTTCCGTCCCAGCTGGGGATGGGCGATCCCGCCGGCCTCGAGGATGAGCGGCGTCCGCAGGGCGCCGGCGGCGACCACGACCCGCGGGGCGCGGACGCGGAACGGGCGGCCGGCCGGCGTTCCGGCGATCAGGCGGCCGGAGACCCCGACCACGCGGCCCTGCTCGAGGTCCACCCGGCTCACGGGGGCGTCGGCCAGGACCCGCGCCCCGTCGGCGTGGGCACTGGCCAGGTGGGCCCGGAGCCCCGACCGCTTGGTCCCGTACCGGCAGCCGAAGCCGCAGCTCCCGCACTCGCCGCACGGACCGGCGTTCCGCTCGGTGACCGCGTGCTCCCAGCCCAGCGCCCGCGCCCCGTCGAGGATGGCGCGGTCCTTGGGCGGAACCCAGGTCGGTGGCTGGATGCCCAGCTCCTCGCGGAGCCGCACCACGTCCGCATCGGTCTGGTCCGCGTCGAAGCCCTCCAGGCCGGCCGCCGTCCAGTCGTCGCGCAGCCAGTCCGGCGGGGCGAAGCAGGTCGTCCAGTTGATCGTCGTCCCGCCGCCGACCACGGCCCCGGCCACGATCGTGATCCCGAGGTCGGCCGACGAGGTCGTCCCCTGGTCGAGGTACAGCCGCCGGTACGCCTCGCCCTCGAGGACCGGCATCTCCCCCTCGGGCACATACGGCCCGGCCTCGACGACGAGGACGTCCCGCCCGGCGGCCGCGAGGCGCGCCGCGACGACCCCGCCGCCGGCCCCCGACCCAACGACGACGGTGTCCGCCTCGAGGACCAGCTCGTCGGCGGCGTCCCGGTCCACGCTCAGCGGGGTGATCGACGGGGCGGGGGACTCCGCCGGCGTCGCCACGGCGTAGCCGATCTCGTGCCAGGCCGGGTTGCCGCTCCCGTCGGGGCCCGGATCGGTCCACGCCAGGAACAGGAGGAGGCGCTTGAACGCCTGGAACGCGGTGCGCCGCTGGCCGAGGCCGCTGGTCGCCCAGCCGAGGAGGAGCCGGTCCGCCTCGGACCCGGACAGGCCGGAGATCCGCCGCCAGCCACCGCCGGTGGCCAGGTTGGCGACCCGCGAGTCGAGGGCGGTGACCACCAGGCGGAGCTGGCGCAGGTCGGCCGGGTCGGCGACCGCGTTCAGGGTCTCGGCCGCCTGCCGGGCCCGGCGCCGGTCATCGGCCTCGGGAAAGCCGGGGGCGAATACGCGGGCCAGTCCGGTCAGGGTGTCCAGCTGGCGATCGGACCAGCCGGCGGGTCGCGGCGGGGCGCCGCGGTCGGTCATCCGGCGGCCCGGAGCTCGGCCTCCACCTCGTCGATCGGCCGGATCGCGCGCTCGCCGGTCGCCCGCTCGGTCACCTCGGCGCCCCCCGCCGCCAGCGAGCGGGTCGAGATCGTGACGATCGTGGGCATGCCGAGCAGCTCGGCATCGGTCAGCTTCACGCCGGGTGACTCGTCGCGGTCGTCGTAGAGGACGTCCACCCCGGCATCGGCCAGGCGCCGGTAGAGCGCCTCGGCGGCCTCGGCCACGGCGGGATCTTTCACCGCGCCGAGCGCGACCAGGTGGGCGGGGTAGGGCGCCACCTCGCGGGGCCAGACGATGCCCTTCTCGTCGTGGTGCTCCTCGACGATGCACGCGACGTTTCGCCCGAGGCCGATCCCGTAGGAGCCCATGATCACGTGCTTCCGGCTGCCGTCCTCGGCGAGGTACGTGGCGCCGAGCTTCTCGGTGAAGTCGGTGCCCAGCTTGAAGATGTTGCCGACCTCGATCCCATGGCGGAGGACGAGGGGCTTCCCGCATTGCGGGCACGCGTCGCCCTCCCGCGCGTTCGCGATGTCCACCACCAGGTCGGCGGTGAAGTCCCGCCCGTGGTTGACGTTCAGGAGGTGGAAGCCGTGCCGGTTCGCGCCGGCCACCAGGTTCGGCGAGCGGGCCGCCAGCTCGTCGATGACGACGACCGTGTCGTGGGCCCCGATCGGCGAGGCGTAGCCCGGCTCCATGCCGGCGGCCTTGATCTCGTCGGCGTGGGCCGGACGGAGGGTCGAGGCCGGGGTCTTCACCGCGTTGGCGAGCTTGGTCTCGTTCACGTCGAAGTCGCCGCGGACGATGGCCGTCACCAGCCGGCCGTCGGCGGTGACGAAGAACGTGGCCTTGGCCGTCCGCTCGGTGCCCACCCCGAGGTGCTCGGCCAGGGCGGCGATCGTCTCGGCCTCGGGCGTGGCTACCTCCTCGGTGGGCTTCGGCTCCTCGGCCGTCGGGTCGGGCTTGGCGACGGTCGCGATCTGCTGGTTGGCGGCGTACCCACACGCGTCGCACACGACCAGGGTGTCCTCGCCGTGGTCGTTGAGGACCATGAACTCGTGGGCCAGGCTCCCGCCCATGATCCCGACGTCGGCGCCCACCGCCACGGTCTTGAGCCCGAGCCGCTCGAAGATGCGGGTGTAGGCCTGGTGGTGGGCCCAGTAGCCCCGGTCGAGGCCCTCCTCGTCGGCGTCGAGCGTGTAGCTGTCCTTCATGACGAACTCGCGGACCCGGATGAGCCCGCCCCGGGAGCGGGGCTCGTCGCGGAACTTCGTCTGGAAGTGGTAGACGATGGCCGGCAGCTGGCGGTAGGACTTGATGAAGTCGCGGGTCAGGTCGGCGACGACCTCCTCGTGGGTCATGGCCAGCACCATGTCCCGCCCGCCGCGGTCCTTGAAGCGGACCATCTCGGGGCCGATCTTCTGGTAGCGCCCGGTCTCCTTCCACAGCTCCGCGGGATGGACGACCGGCATCTCCATCTCCTGGCCGCCGATGGCGTTCATCTCCTCGCGGATGACCTGCTCGACACGCCTGGAGACGGCGAGCCCGAGCGGCAGGAGGGAGTAGATCCCCGAGCCGAGCTGGCGGACATAGCCGGCCCGGACGAGGAGCCGGTGCGACACCATCTCGGCGTCGGCCGGGTCGTCGCGGAGGCTCGTGAAGAACAGGGAGGACAGGCGCATTGGCCGCCTAGGATACCGAGGCCGCCTCCGGCCCCGCCTCATGGCCGGGCATGTGATGCTCCGAGGCCCGCAGGTGGCCCAGCGGGATGAGCGCGACGACGAGGAGCCCGGCGCTGGCGACCAGCAGGCCGTCGATCCCGCGCCACTCGGCGGCCACGCCGGCCACGACGGCGCCGATGATCTGGCCGAGCGCCAGGAACACCGAGTAGAGCCCCATGATCACGCCCCGCCGGCCGGGGTAGCCCTCGCTGACGTCGGAGAGGAAGCCGACCGCGGCGGGCGTCGCCCCGGCGAGGACGAACAGGCCGATGGCGGCGGCGGCCAGGGCCGCGACCACCACCCACGGCGGCATGCCGGTCGAGTGGTTCACGACCGCCAGGGCGAGCACGAACACGCCGCCGCCGGCGAGGCCCAGGCCGATGATCGTGGTCCGTCGGAGGCGGACGAAGCGGTTGCCCCAGTACAGGAGGCCGGCGAACAGGACGAGGAGGCCGATCCCGAACACAAGGCTCGCCTGCCAGGGCTCGATGCCCCGCATCAGGACCTGGTCCTGGAACTCGCCCGACGGCTCCTGGACGAGCTGGAAGATCGCCTGGGTGCCCCACGATCCGAGGAGGGCGTTCAGCGCGATCCAGGTCGGGGCCAGGAGCCACACCGGCCGGGCGCGAAGCACTTCCCGGTAGCGGCCGATGTGGAACAGCGAGGCAGGCACCGCCTCTTCGCCGGGCGCGGTCGGGATGTGCTCGGGGAGGTCCTCGACCCGGTAGCGCAGGATCAGGAACGTGACCCCGTAGATGAGGGCGTTCAGCCAGAA
>DATBIW010000120.1:0-15985 GCA_036556745.1 Candidatus Limnocylindria bacterium
GACGGTCCGGTACGGGATCTCGAGGGCCTGGAGGACGGCTTCGGCATCCGCCGTCAGCGACTGGAGCTCGTCGTCGGAGGTCTCGGGGCTCACGAACTTCACGAGCTCGACCTTGTCGAACTGGTGGACCCGGAGCAGGCCCCGGGTGTCCTTGCCGGCCGCCCCCGCCTCGCGGCGGAAGCAGGGCGTGTAGGCCGCGTACCGAACCGGGAGCGACGCCCCCGGCAGGATCTCGTCGCGGTGGATGTTCGTGACCGGCACCTCGGCGGTGGGTGCCAGGTACAGGTCGTCGCTGGTGACGACGTACATCTGGGCCTCCTTGTCCGGCAGCTGCCCGGTGCCCCGCGCCGAGTCGGCGTTCACGAGGACCGGAGGCCAGACCTCGGTGTAGCCCCGGGCCTCGGCCATCTCGAGGAACAGACCGATGAGCGCCCGCTGGAGCTTCGCGCCGGCGCCCGTGTAGAGGACGAAGCCCGAGCCGCTGATCTTTGCCCCGCGTTCGAGGTCGAACAGGCCCAGGCGCGCCCCGATCTCCCAGTGGGGTGGGCGCTCCCCGGCCGGGACGGGCTCGCCCCAGCTGCGGACCACCGGGTTGTCCTCGGGACCGGCCCCGTCGGGGACGTCGGGATGCGGCGGGTTGGGAACGAGGAGCAGGTCGGATTCGATGGAGGCCTCGACGAACGCGAGCTGCTCGTCGAGGGCCGCGATCCGCGGGCCGAGCGACGCGAGGGACGCCTTGCGGGCCTCGGCCTCGTCGGTCTTCCCCGCCCGGACCAGCTCCCCGACCTCCTTGCTCCCCTCGTTCCGCTCGTGCTTGACGGCGTCCGCCTCGGCCAGGAGCTCGCGGCGGCGTCCGTCGGCGGCCAGCAGGCGGTCGACGACCTCGGGACCCTCGCCCTTGCGGGCGATGGCCTGCTTCACGCCGTCGGGGTCGTCGCGGATGGACTGGATCGAAATCACGCCGCTCCCGCCTGCTGCAGCCGCTCGAGGACGAACGGCCGATCCAAGGAGGCGAGCAGCCACCCGGCCCGCGGGCCGGAGGACCGCCCCAGGAACGCAGCGTACAGGGCGGCGAAGCTCTGCCCGGCGGCGATGCCGCGCTCCTTGGCCGTGGCGAAGATGGCCGACTGGAGCGCCTCCCCGGCCCACTCGGTGGCGGGAAGGGCCGCCAGCGCCGAGCCCAGTGCGGTGAGGTACGCGTGCTGGTCCGGTGACAGCGCCGCGGCCGCCTCCGGAACCCCGTCGCGGGCGACGGTGATGCGCGCCTCCGGCGGGGCGTAGGCCTCGAGCCAGGCCCGGGCGGAGCGGGTCCGCTCGTCGAGGATCCGGAGCTCGTGCTCGGTCAGGGCCCCGCCCTTCTCGGCGGCCGCGCGCTCCCCGAGGTCGACACCGGGCAGCTGGACGAGGAGGGCCAGGTGGCCGAAGGCCGGCCGGTAGGCGGCGGCCTCGGCCGCCGGATCGGCCTCGAGGTCGACCAGCGAAGCGGTGAAGATCCGCTCCGGGTCGGCCGGCAGCTCGCCGCGGAACGGCCGTCCGGCCGTCGCCGCCGCCAGGCGGTCGAACTCGTCGACGACCCGCGGGATGGCATCGGTCTCGACCGGGTCGAAGTCGAAGGCGACGTTCGGTCGGTGGCGGATCAGGAACAGGCGGAGCTCATTGCGAGGCATGACCGCCGCGATCTCATGGGCGGGGACGCCGCGGCCCTTCGAGGTGCTCATCTTCCTGCCGCCGACGTTGATGAACTCGTTCACCACGTTGATCGGCGGCTCGCGGTCGAAGACCTGGCGCGAGATCGCATCGGAGCGGTCGCGTGAGCCACCGGCGGTGGCGAGGTCCTTGCCGCAGCCCTCGATGGCGACGTCGAACAGGCTCCACTTCGCAGCCCAGTCGACGTTGAACGGCAGCTTGGCGCCGCCCCGGAACGGCGAGACCCGGCCGCTGAACCCGCACCCGGTGGCCCACTCCACCGCGTCCGGCCGGCACGAGAAGAGGACGGTCTCTCCGTCCCAGTCGGTGGCCAGCGTCGTCCCGACGCGGCCGCAGTTGGTGCAGATCGGCGAGACCGGGAGCCAGCCCGGCTCCTTGTCGACGTGGCTCACCTCGCGGTAGATGGTCCGGACCGTCTCGGCCGCGTCGAGGGCCACGCGGATGTATCGGTCCATCTCGCCGGAGGCGTAGACCTCGCTCATCCAGTAGACCTCCGGGTGGAGGCCGAGCGGCTCGAAGGTGCCGAGGAACAGCTCGCCGACGAAGTGGCGGGCGTAGCTCGCGGCGTCCGACCCTGGCGGGGCCGGGACGTGGGCGAGCGGCACGCCCATGTATCGGTCCACCGCGTCCGGGGTGAGGAGGGCCTGGGTGTCCATGGGATCGAGGTCGTCGACCCCGTACCGGAACGTGGCCGCCACGCCCATCCTGCGCAGGGATCGCCAGATCTCGTCGTGGATCACCGGCGGGCGGAGGCTCCCGACGTGGACCGTGCCCGAGGGGGTCTTGGAGTCGTTGATGACGAGCGGCGCGCCCGTCCCGGTGGCTTCGGCTGCCTCAGCCGCCCTGGCCGCGATCTCGTCGGCCCAGAACACGGCGGTTCCGGCTCAGCGGATGCTGACCAGCGTGTATGACACCAGTCCGGCGGGTGCCTGGACGGTGACCTCGTCGCCCTTCTTGTGTCCCATCAGCGCCACCCCGACCGGGGACTCGTTGCTGATCCGGCCCTCGCGCGGCGCGGCCTCGGCCGAGCCCACGATCGTGAACGTCTCCTTGCCGTCGGGCCCCTGGATGACGACCGTCGACCCGATCCGCACCTTGTCCCCGTTCTGGTGCTCGATGACCTCGTGGTTCTTCAGCTGCGCCTCGATGGTCGCGATCCGCCCCTCCAGGAACGACTGCTCCTGCTTGGCGTCCTCGTACTCGGCGTTCTCGCTGATGTCGCCGTCGAGCTTCGCGTCGTGGATACGCTGGGCGACGCGCGGCCGCTCCTCGGTGATGAGGTGGCGCAGCTCGGTCTCGAGGCGCTCGACGCCCTCCGGGGTCAGGTACACGGGCTTGTTGTTCATCTGGTCAGGCGTTCCCTATCAGGTGTCCCGATAACAAAAAAGCCCCAGCCCCCGGCGCTTTCGGGGAGGCTGGCGTGTGCTGGCGTCGGCGGATTGTAGGCGCGGCCCGTACAGGTGTCAAAGCAAGGCGGATCGGCCCAGCGTCGCGTGGGGAATGGTCTCGTCGGCTCCATACCTGCCTGGCGGGTGTATCGGCCAACCGGGCGCCGGATTGGCGGTCAGGACGGCCATTCGTTGGCCAGATATCCGGGAGACGGGTACGGCAGCCACCGGGAGGACCGGACTGACCGCCGAAGGCGCGTGGAGCGGTCCTTCAGTGGCCGATACACCTGCGGGACGGGTACGGGGCTCGTGAACTCCGGCGGTCAGTGCCCCAGGGCCAGCAGGACGACGACCAGGCCCGCCAGCAGCACCCGCTCGGCGCAGAAGACGGCCAGCGATCGGGTGCGCAGCCAGCGGAGGAGGAAGCCGATGGCGATGGCCCCGGAGACGGCCGCGGTGGCGAAGCCGACCCCGATGGCCAGCCACTCGGTGGAGGTGTGGCTCGCGGTCAGGAGGTGGCGGGAGCCGTATAGCCCCGCGCCCAGGGTGATCGGCGTGGCGAGCAGGAAGCTGAAGCGGGCCGCCGTCTCGCGGGTCAGGCCGAACGCCAGGCCGGTGGCCATGGTCGCGCCCGAGCGGCTGATCCCCGGCAGCAGGGCGGCGGCCTGCGAGAAGCCGATCGTCAGCGCCCGCCCGGCCCCGACGTGGTCGAGGTCCCGCTGCCGCGCCCCGAACCGGTCGGCGAGGAACAGGATGGCGGCCCCGATGACGAGGAACGCGGCGATGGCCAGCCGCGAGAGGTCCTCGTCCCCGTGGAAGGCGGCCGAAATGGCGTCCTCCAGGGCGAAGCCGATGACCGCCGCCGGGATCGTGGCCAGGATGAGCAGCCAGCCGAGGCGGCGGTCCGGGTCGTCCCCGATCCGGCGCTCGAGCAGGGATCGCCAGAGGGCGCCGAGCAGGCGGAGCCAGTCCCGTCCGACATGGACGACCAGCGCGACCAGGGTCCCGAGATGGAGGAATACGTCGAACGAGAGGCTCCCGATGAGGTCGTTCGGCTCCCAGCCCAGGATCCAGGGCGTCAGCTCGAGGTGGGCCGACGAGCTGACCGGGATGAACTCGGTCAGCCCCTGGACGAGGCCGATGACGGCGGCCTGCCAGACCAGCTCCATCGGCTCAGCGCCCTCGGCCCGGCGGTCGCGCTGCTACCGGATGAACAGCGGGGCGAGGACCAGGGTGATGGTCGCCAGCAGCTTGACCAGGACGTGGAGAGACGGGCCGGCGGTGTCCTTGAACGGGTCACCGACGGTGTCGCCCACCACGGCCGCCGCGTGGGCCGGCGTCTTCTTGCCGATGACCTGGCCGTCCTCGTCGGTCAGGTGGCCGGACTCGATGTACTTCTTGGCGTTGTCCCAGGCCCCACCACCGTTGTTCAGGACGGTGGCCAGCAGGACGCCGGAGATGGTCCCGACCATGAGCAGGCCGGCAATGGCCTCGTGGCCGAGGAGCAGGCCGACCGCGATGGGCGTGGCCACCGCCACCATGCCGGGCAGGATCATCTGGCGCAGCGCCGCCTGGGTCGTGATGTCCACCACTCGCGCGTAGTCCGGGCGCTGGCTGTAGTCCATGATCCCAGGCATCTCTCGGAACTGGCGCCGCACCTCGACGATGATCGACTGGGCCGTCGTGCCCACCGCCCGGATGGCGAGCGAGCTGAAGAAGAACACGAGCATGGCGCCGATCAGTGCCGCGATGAAGACGCTCACGTCGGCCAGGTTGACGGCCTCCATCGGCGCCCGGCCCTGGCGGCTGAAGATCAGGTTGACCTTGTCGATGTACGCGCTGAAGAGCAGGAACGCGGCCAGGCTGGCCGAGGCGATCGCGTAGCCCTTGGTCAGCGCCTTGGTCGTGTTGCCGACCGCGTCGAGGCGGTCGGTGATCTCCCGGGCGCCGCCCTCGGCCTTCGAGAACTCGGCGATGCCGCCGGCGTTGTCGGTGATCGGCCCGAAGGTGTCCATGGCCAGGATGTAGGCCGTGGTCATCAGCATGCCCATCGTCGCCACGGCGGTGCCGAAGATGCCGCCCACGTCGTGCCCCGCGGCGTTGACGAGCCCGGCCTGGGAGCCGAGCCAGTGGCTCAGGAACAGGGCGATGCCGATCGTGATGGCGGTGACCGCGGTCGTCTCGAACCCGACGGCCGTGCCGGCGATGATGTTCGTGGCCGGTCCGGTCTTGCTCGCCTCGGCGATCTCCTTGACCGGGCGCCACGAGCCGGCGGTGTAGTACTGGGTGATGTAGACGAACGCGACGCTGGTGGCCAGGCCGACGACGCCGGCGAAGAAGAACCAGACCCAGGCCGGAAGCCCGCCGGCCGCGGTTTCGGTGCCGGTGTTCATCATCACCGAGGTCACCAGGGCCAGCGCCCCAACCGACAGGATGGTCGTGACCCAATAGCCGCGGTTCAGCATGTTCATCGGGTCCTCGGTCTCCTTCCCGCGGACGAAGAAGATCGCGAGGATCGTCGCCAGCAGGCCAAAGGCCCGGACGACGAGCGGGAAGAAGATCCATGACTCCGGGTTCGGCCACCCGGCCGACTGGGCGATGAAGAACACGCCGACGCCCAGGATCATGGCGCCGATGTTCTCGGCCGCGGTGGACTCGAACAGGTCCGCGCCACGGCCCGCGCAGTCGCCGACGTTGTCGCCGACCAGGTCCGCCACCACGCCCGCGTTGCGGGGGTCGTCCTCCGGGATGCCGGCCTCGACCTTGCCGACCAGGTCGGAGCCGACGTCGGCGGCCTTGGTGTAGATGCCGCCGCCGAGCTGGGCGAACAGGGCCACGAAGCTGGCGCCGAAGCCGAAGCCCACGATCAGGAACGGGGCGATCGCCGGATTCGTGAACCCGCCGTAGGCGACGAAGATGCCCCACACCCCGAGCAGGGACAGGGCGACGACGAGGAATCCGGAGACGGCCCCGCCCCGCATGGCCACCTGGACGGCCTCGACGAGGCTGTGGCGGGCGGCAGCGGCGGTCCGCAGGTTCGACTTCACGCTGATGTACATGCCGATGACGCCCGACGCCATCGAGCACAGCGCCCCGACGAAGAACGCCACGGCGGTCATGACGCCCAGCTGGATGCCGTACACGTCGGTGTCGGCGACCTCCTGGGTCTCGACCAGGCCGATGACGGCGCCGATCACCAGGGCCCCGAGGACCGCCAAGATGAGGATTGTCGTGTACTGGCGGCGGATGAAGGCGACCGCTCCCTCGAGGATGGTGCCGGCCACGTCCTGCATGGCCTCGGTCCCGGTGTCCCGGCGGAGGACGTCACGAGCGAGGTAGAAGGCGAACGCCACCGCGGCGAGTCCGGCGGCCGGAATCACCCAGGTGATGGGCTGAATCTCCATGAATCCTCCGAGGGATTGGGGCGACGGCGCCGGCGCGCGTGCAGAAGGTGCCGGACACAGAGGAATCGCCGGCGAGACGCGCGTTCGCGTGCTCTGCCAGCGAGGCACTGCATGGTAGCGCCGACCCGTCCGGAGGGTCAACCGCGCTATGCTTCCGCCCGTTTTGACCTACGTGCAGCCTGCCGCGGAGCCCACCGCCGGTGACCGCTCAGCGGCGCGCCGTGGCGCCGGCTGCCTGCTCGAGATCGTCGAGACGATCCTCCTCACCCTGGTCATCTACCTCGTCATTCACAACTTCGTGGCCCAGCCGTTCGAGGTCGAGCAGAACTCGATGGTGACCACCATCCAGCCGGGCGACTACGTCCTCATCGACAAGCTGACGCCCCACTTCGACGAATACGACCGCGGGGACATCGTCGTCTTCCAGCCGCCCGAGGGCTACGAGCAGGGCGGCGTCCCGTTCATCAAGCGGGTCATCGGCCTGCCCGGCGAGATGGTCACCATCGAGAACGGGGCCGTGTTCGTGACGCCCCCCGGCGGGGTGCGGGTCCGGATCGACGAGCCGTACGTCGTGCTCGGGACCGATGGCCAGCCGGCGCCGACCCTCCCCCGCGATGCGGAGGGGACGACCGAGTGGACCGTCCGCGACGGGGAGTACTTCGTGATGGGCGACAACCGGCCGGAGAGCCAGGACTCGCGCTTCTTCGGGCCGATCGACCGCGAGCTGATCGTCGGGCGCGCGTTCCTGCGCTACTTCCCGCTGGACCGGATCACGCTCTTCCAGCCCCCCGACTACCCGGGCCTCGAGCCCGAGGCGACCGTCCCCAGCGGGTCGGGGTGGCTGGCTCAGCCGGCGGGCGGCTCCTCGGCGACGATCCAGGCGTCGACCTCGCGCCCGTAGTCGGCGAGGTCGTCCGGCCCGAACCAGAGGGCCAGCTCCGCCTCGGCGGTCTCGACCGCGTCCGAGGCGTGGATGAGGTTCCGCAGGCCGCTCACCCCGAGGTCGCCGCGGATCGTGCCCGGCTCGGCCTGGTTGGGCATCGTGGCGCCGACCAGCTTCCGGACGACGGCCACCGCGTCGGGGCCGGCGACCGCGATGGCGGCCACCGGGCCGGAGGTGATGAACTCGACGAGCCCGGCGTAGAAGTGCTTGCCGGCGTGGACCGCGTAGTGGCGCTCGGCCATGTCGCGCGGGACCCACATAAAGCGCAGGCCGACGATCTTCAGGCCTTTCCGCTCGAAGCGGCCGATGATCTCGCCCACCAGGCCGCGCTGGACGCCGTCGGGCTTGACCAGGACGAGGGTGCGCTCCATGCGGGCTCTCCTTGGGATCAGGTGCGCGCGGCGCGATCGTAGGCAGCGGCGGCGTCGCGCTCGCGGCCGGCCGCCCGGAGGAGGTCGCCGTACAGTACCAGACGCTCCGCGACGGGCTGGTCGCCGAGCCCGGGCTCGATGAGCGCGATGCCCGCGGCCGCGATCCGCGGATCCCGGCGCAGGGCGATGGCCAGCTCCCGGTCGCCGGTGGCCAGGTCCCCCTCCCCGTAGGCCACCGCCGCGGCCCCCAGCCGATCCTCGGCCGGGGACGGTCCGGAGCCGCCCGGCGGTCCCGCCCAGCTGGGCGTCGGCCACTCGAGGCGGGACGGGGCGCCGCGTCGAAGGCGCCAGGCCTCGTCGGCGCCGACCGCGTTCACCACCCGCTCGAGCAGGCCCTCGGCCTGGCGCTGCTCCCCCATCGCGGCCAGCCCCTCGGCCTCGACCATCATCGTGATCGGGCGCCGGCGCTCGACGCCGCGCGGACGGACCGAGGTGACCGACTCGTAGGCCGCCCCCGGCCGGCCGGATCGCCACAGCGCCTCGGCCAGCAATGCGCGAGCGGCGTCGAGCTCCTCGGGGTTGCGACCGGTGGCCTCCAGGGTCGCGATCCGGCGGCGCAGGGTGCCCTCGACGACGCCGTACTGGGCGGCGTCCATCTGGGCCCGGGCCAGCGCCAGCTGGTCGGGGACGAGGTCGATGCCGACGTCGGTGCTCATGCGGCGAGCAGGGCCTCCACCTTCCGGCGCCCACGGAACGGGCCGAGCAGGACGATCCGGGCCAGGTTCGGGCGCAGGTAGCGGCGGGCGACCCGGAGCAGGTCGTCGGCGGTGACCGCCTCGAGCCGCTCGACCACCTCGTCCACCGACAGGATCCGCGGCAGCAGGCTCTCCCCGGTGCCCAGCCAGGCGGCCACCGCGCTGGACTCCTCCATCCGGAGCTCGATCCGGCCGCGGGTGTAGGCCTTGGCCCGGTCGATCTCGGCGGCCGGGATCGGGTCTTGGACCACGCGCTCGAGCTGCTCCAGGGCGCCGGTGATCACCGCACTGGCCTGGGGCGGGTCGAAACCGGCGTGGATGCCGACCGTCCCGCAGTCGGCATAGGACGTCGAGAACGTGCCGATGTCATAGGCCAGCGACCGGCGCTCACGAAGCTCGATGAACAGCCGGCTGCTCATCCCGTCGCCGAGGACTGCGGTCAGGAGGTCGAGCGCCCAGCGGTCGGCATGGGTTCGGGCCACGCCCGGCATGCCGAGGCACAGGTTGCCCTGGGTGAGCCGCCGGAACCCGACCCGGACTGCCCCGGGTGGGGTGGCGGCCGGCGGGTCCACTCGCACAGGCCCGCGGACGGCGGGGTGATCGAGGCCGTTCGGCGAGAACCACGCCCGGGCGCCCTTCCGGACCGTCGCGTGGTCGATGGCCCCGGCCACGGCCAGGACGAGGTGCTCGGGCGCATACCAGCGCCGCCAATGACGCTCGACGCTGCCGTGGCTCGTCTGGCGGACCGTGCGGGGCGTGCCGGCGATCTCGCGTCCGAGCGGATGGTCGCCGAACAGGAGCTCGTCGAACAGGGCGAAGACATGGTCCGACGGCGAGTCGACATAAGCCCGGATCTCGTCCACCACGACCGGCTTCTCGGCGACGAGGTCCGCGGGACGGAGGAGCGGGTGGAGGACGAGCTCGGACACGACCTCGAAGGCCCGGTCGGCCCGGCTCCGCGGGACGCGCGCCGAGTAGACGGTCAGCTCACGGTCGGTGGAGGCGTTGACCGTCCCCCCGCAGGCCTCGATCGCCTCCGAGAGGGCGCCGGGCTCGGGGTAGCCGCGGGTGCCCTTGAAGGCCAGGTGCTCGACCATGTGGGACAGCCCCGCCTCCGCCGCGCCTTCATGGCGCGAGCCGACCCCGACGAACACGGCGACCGACACGGAGCGGGCATGGGGCATGGTCTGGCTGACCACGCGAAGGCCGTTGGGAAGCTTGCTGCGCTGATAGGCGGCAGCTCGCCGTCTAGCCGTCCTCGTCCTCGTCGGGGGCATCGGGCGACTTGAGGAGCTCCATCTGGATGAAGTCCGGGTCGAGGCTCAGGTCATCGGCGACGGCCGGCAGGCGCATCGGAGCCTCATCCTCGAGCCCGATCTCGGTTGCGGCCTGGGCGAACTCGATGACCACCTTCTCTGAGCCGATGACCAGGGTGTAGGTCAGGAGCTGGTCGGAAGTCGTGTCGAACTGGAGGTAGTCGAACGAGTCCAGGTTCAGGCAGATCGAGAGCGGGGTGAAGTAGCTGGCGATCTCGGGATGGTCGACCACGAGGCGCTCGACCCAGCCGGTGCCGGAGCTGGCGACCTGGTTCCCGCGGAAGTAGCTGTAGGTCACCGTCTGCTTGAGGAGCGGACGAAGGATGTTGTAGATGTCGCTCTTGTCGGTGACCAGACCGGTGTTGATGTAGAGCTTGGCGCGCGGTTCGGGCGTGGGCTCCATCGGTCACTCCTGCGGGGTCCCGGGGAGTCTAGCACCGCCGGAATCGGCGAATTCGGCTGTTACGATGTCGCGCTGATGCGACTCCTGGCCGCCGATATCGGCAACTCGAACACCGGGATCGGGCTGTTCGAGGACGGCACGCTGGTCAGCTCCTGGTCGGCCGAGACCGATGCGCGGGCGACCGATGACGAGCTGGCGGCCACCGTGGCCGGGCTGCTCGCCCTCGACGGCCACCGGCTCGACGACTTCGAGGAGGCGGCCCTCGCCTGCGTCGTCCCGCCCCTCGTCCCGCGCTGGACGCGGATGCTGGCCCGTCGAGCCCGGATCAAGCCGGTGATCGTGGACGCGGCCGCGCTCGAGGGGATCCTGGCCATCGAGATCGACCGCCCCGCCGAAGCGGGCGCCGACCGGCTGGTGAACGCCCTCGCCGCCCGGGAGGAGTTCGGTGGGCCGGCCATCGTCGTCGACCTCGGGACGAGCACGAACTTCGACGTCGTGAGCGCCGACGGGGCCTACGTGGGGGGCGCCATCGCCCCGGGGCTCGGCATCTCGATCGACGCCCTGGTGGGGCGGACCTCGAAGCTGCCTCGGATCGAGCTGGCGCGGCCGGCGCACGCGATCGGCACGAACACGGTCGCCGCCATGCAGAGCGGCACGGTGAACGGGTACATCGGCCTGCTGAGCGGGCTGCTGGCCGCCATCCGCGGCGAGCTGACCGAGCGCTCGCCCCGCGACGCCCGGGTGACGGTCATCGCGACCGGTGGCTTCGCCCTCCAGCCGTGGTTGGCCGAGGTGCCGGGCATCGATCGGGTCGAGCCCGAGCTGACGCTGCGGGGGATCCGGTACGCGCACGAGCGGATCGGGGCGCGGGCGGAGGCCCGAGCATGACCGAGGCCACCGACGGGACGCTGGTCGGCCGCCGGGTGGTGGTCGGGGTCAGCGGCAGCATCGCGGCCTACAAGGCGGCCGTCCTCGTCCGCCAGCTGACCGGCGCCGGAGCGATCGTGGACGTGGCCATGACCCCGGCGGCCACCGAGTTCGTCTCCCCGCTGACCTTCGCCTCGCTCACCCACCGCCCGGTGGTGACCGACGTCATGGCCCTCGACCCGGACCAGCACATCGCCCACGTCGAGCTGGCCGAGGCGGCGGACGCCATCGTCCTGGCCCCGGCGACCGCGAACCTGCTCGGGGAGCTGGCGGCCGGGCTGGTCGACGACGCGGTGACCGCGATCGTGGCCGCCAGCCGAGCCCGGGTGGTCGTGGCCCCGGCCATGGACGCGGGGATGTGGACCCACCCGGCCACCCAGCGGAACGTCGAGACGCTCCGCGGGTTCGGCTACCTGATCGTCGAGCCGGAGGTCGGCTCGCTGGCCTCGGGGCTGACCGGCATCGGTCGGCTGGCCGAGCCCGAGACGATCGTCGCCGCCGTCGAGCGGCTCTTCGCCCGGGCCGGCGACCTCGACGGGCTGCGGGTCGCGATCAGCGCGGGCGGGACGCGCGAACCCATCGACCCGGTCCGCTTCATCGGCAACCGCTCGAGCGGGAAGATGGGGGTCGCCCTGGCCGAGGCCGCCCGAGACCGGGGCGCGGCGGTGACCCTGGTCGCCGGGGCGATGTCGGTGACCCCGCCGCGTGGCGTGAACGTCGTGGACGCGACGACCGCGGCCGACATGCGCGACGCGGTCCTCCGGATCGCGCCCGCCGCCGACATCCTGGTCATGGCCGCCGCGGTTGCCGACTACGCCCCGGCCAAGGCCAGCGGGCGGAAGATCAAGCGCGGCTCCGAGACCCTCCGGCTGGATCTCGTTCCGAACCCGGACATCATCGCCGAGGTCGGCGAGATGCCCGAGGACATCCGCCCGTTCCTCATCGGCTTCGCGGCCGAGAGCGACGACCTCGAGGCCAACGCCACGGGCAAGCTCCGCGACAAGGGGCTCGACCTCATCGTCGCCAACCGGGTGGGCGGGCCGTTCGACGCCATCGGCTCGGAGGAGAACAAGGTCGTCGTCTTCGGCGTCGAGGGCGCCCTGACCGACTGGCCGATGCTCCCCAAGCGCCAGGTCGCCGAGCGGCTCTGGGATCTCATTGCCGACCGCTTCCGCGCCGGGCGCGACACGCCCACCCCGGCCCGCTCGGGTCGCTCGCGCTCCACCCGGACCCGCCGCCCCCGCCAGCAGGACAGCTAGGCGTGGACGTCGTCCGCGGCGTCGACGACCTCCGGGAGGCGATCCTCGAGCTGCGGCGGGCCGGCCGCTCGATCGGCTTCGTGCCGACCACCGGCATCGTCCATTCCGGGCAGCTGTCCCTGGTCCGGCAGGCCCGGCAGACCGATGGCGCGGTCGTCGTCAGCAACCAGCCCGATCCAGGCGGGTCGGCCACCGAGGAGGATCGACTCCTGACCCTGCTCGACCTCCACGAGGTCGACCTCGTCTTCCTTCCGTCCCCGGGAACGGTGGACCCGCCTCACGTCACCCGGATCACGGTGGACGGGCTGACCGGGCGGCTGGAGGGCGCGTCCCGGCCGGGCTACCTCGACGAGGTCGCGACGACCACGATGAAGTTCCTGCACCTCGTCGGACCGGCCCATCTCTACCTGGGCCAGAAGGACGCCCAGCGGGTGGTTGTCGTGCGCCGGATGCTCGCCGACCTATTCGTGAACGTCGAGCTCCTCGTCTGTCCCGTCTTCCGCGAGACCGATGGGCTGGCCGTCTCGGCCGCGAACATGGGCCTGTCCATCGAGGAGCGCCACGCGGCGACCTGCCTGTACGCGGCGATCGCGGCGGCGGAGGCCGCGTACGACGCCGGGGAGCGCTCGGCCGAGGTGCTGCGGGCCCGGATGACCGACCGGATCGGCTCCGAGCACCTGGCCCGGATCGACTACGTCAGCGTGGCCGACGGCGAGACGCTGGCCGAGCTGTCACGCCTCAACGGGCCGGCGGTCGGCATGGTCGCGGTGTGGATCGGCCGGACCCGGCTCACCGACAGCGTCCCGTTGGGCTGAAAGTACTACTGACCACAGCCACCCGATGGGTAGGATGGGCTGGGGAGGCCGGCGAGTGCCCACGTCCGGCCTCCTTTTTCGCTGCCCGGGGCGTGCGATGATGCGCGAACTTCAGCCGAGGACGAGCGCCCAGTGACCCGGAACGTTCGGCATGGCTTTCTGCGACGCCTGCCCGCCGTCGCGGGCGTGGCCCTGGCGGTCGCGGCCTGGACCTTCGGCGGCGCCTCGGGCGCGTTGGCCGGGAATCCGGTTCCGGAACCGCATTCGAGCTGCGAGCGGGAGGGCACCGACACATCCCGGGACGGCGTCGCCGAGGCCAACCTGACGGTCATCAACCTCACCGAGGCGACGTTCGACCTGTTCTGGCTCGACTATGACGGCGCGCGAGTCTTCTACCAGACCGTTTTGCCCAGCTCCACCCAGCAGCAGCCCACCTGGATCACCCACCCGTGGATCCTGGCCGACGAGGCGGGCACCTGCTACCTCCTGATCGTGATGACCGCGGTCGAGCAGACGATGACGATCGGGACGACGACCGGCCAGGAGCTCGAGACCCCACCGGGCACGCCCCCGCCGCGTCCGCCGCAGACCGAGCCGACCGAGACCGATCCGGAGGAGTCGTCGGCGGCCGTCCCCACACAGACCGAGGAGGAGCCACCCGGCTTCCCGACCCCGCTGGTCATCGCCGGGCTGGTGATGATGGGGGTCGCGGTGGGCCTCCTGTTCGCCACCGGCAAGCTGTTCGGCGGCCCGAAGAAGCCGGCTCCCTAGGCCTTCCTGGCCTCCGCCCGGAGCTGCGCCTTGTAGGCGCGCTTGGTGGCCTGGTACTCGATGAGCGCCTCGGGCGTGTCCACGTCCCCGAGGGTCGGCCAGGTCGGCAACCGGTCCTCGAGCCCGGGCAGCCGGACGCCGAACCGTCGGTAGAGGATCGCCAGCAGGCCGGCGACCTTCATCGGTCCGATGGAGGGCAGGGCGAGCAGCCGCTTCTCGAGGTCGGCGCCGTCGCTCGCCTCGGTCCAGATCCGGCTCGCGTCGCCACCGTACTGGTCGGTGACCACCTGGCACAGGGCCTGGACCCGCTTGGCCATGGCCGACGGATACCGATGGAGGGCCATGCGCTGGCGGAAGACCGCCTCGAGCTCGGCCGGGTCCATGGCGGCGATCCGCGCGGGGTCAAGATGGCCGAGCCGGCGCCGCAGCTCGTACGGACCATGGAACGCGTGCTGGACGGTGATCTGCTGGTCGAGCGCGTAGCCGATCAGCAGGGCCAGCGGGTTCTCGCCGAGGAAGACGTTCGCGTCGGGGTCGTCGGTGAACGGCAGGACCGGGGCCGCCGGCCGGGTCGCGGTGGCCATGCCCTCAGTCCTCCCCGGCGGCCGGGCTGGCCGGCTGGCCGGCGCGCCGCTCGATCCGCTCGACCGCCTCGCGGAGCCGGGCCACCAGCTCGGCGTCGACCATCTCCGGCTCGAGGTGCTCCCCGAGCTGCTCCATGAGGTCGCCGGCGATGTGGAGCAGGATGTCGGCGTCGGCGATGAAGAACTGCGGCTCGTTGTTGTAGCGGACCAGGGTCAGCCGGCCCTGGAGGGTGGCCCCGGCATCGGTATGGATGACCTGGGTCCCGAAGTTGTGGCCCTGGATCCCGTCGGGGTTGTTCAGGAAGTTCAGGGCGTTGTCGATGGCCAGCCCGAACCGGGCTCGCCAGCCGACGATCCGCTCGATGATCTCCGGCGCCAGGCCGATCTGGCCGACCTCCTCGAAGACTTCCCGGGTGACGGTCAGCAGGCCGATGAGGGTGCTCCCCGCCCGGTTGCCGAGCATGACCTGGAGGGACCGCTCGAGGGTGAACACGTCCGAGTCGAACCGGGGGCTCGTCGTGACGTCGGCCAGCAGGTCCTCGACGTTGTCGAGCTGGCCCGGCTCGGACAGGGCAGCGCCGAGGGTCAGGATCTCCTCGCGGAAGAGGAACCGCTCCTCGTGGTCGAGCATGGCCCCTACGGGTACAAGCCCCGCAGCGTGGTCGCCTCGGCGACCCGCGAGACGGCGACCATGTAGGCGGCGGTCCGCATGTGGACCTCGTGGAGGTCGCTCATGGCGTGGACCGCCTCGAAGGCGCGGTCCATGATCTCCTTCAGGCTCTCGTTGATCCGCGACTCGGTCCAGAAGAACGACTGCATGTCCTGGACCCACTCGAAGTAGCTCACCGTGACGCCCCCGGCGTTGCACAGGATGTCGGGGATCAGGAACACGCCCCGGTCGAAGAGGATGTCATCGGCCTCCGGCGTGGTCGGGCCGTTGGCCGCCTCGGCGACGACCTTGGCCTGGATCTTCTCGGCGATCGGCCCGGTGATCTGGTTCTCGAGGGCCGCCGGGATGAGGATGTCGCAGTCGATGGTCAGCAGCTCCTCGTTGTTGATCTCTTCGGTCCCGGGGAAGCCCACCACCGTGCCGTGCTCACCCTTCCAGGCGCTCACCTTGGCCGGGTCGAGGCCCGCGGCGTTGTGGATGCCACCGGTCGAGTCGCTGACCGCGACGATCGTGGCACCCTCGGCGGCGAGCAGGGTGGCCGCGATGGAGCCGGCGTTGCCGGAGCCCTCGATCGCGACGCGCGCGCCCTGGAGCGGCATGTCCAGGACCCTTGAGGCCTGCTGGAGGCAGAAGACCGCTCCGCGGGCGGTGGCCTCGTTGCGACCCAGCGAG
>DATBIW010000121.1:0-21887 GCA_036556745.1 Candidatus Limnocylindria bacterium
TACAGCCGCGACAGGTCCCAGTCGGCCCCGACGTGCTCGGGCAGGATTCCTGACGGCAGCAGGTCGATCACCCCCATCGTCGCCGGGTCGATGACGGAGACCGTGTAGTCGGCCTCGTTGGGCACGTACACGCGGGGCGCCAGCCCGGCCACCGACGCGGGGAGGACGCTCGTCGCGGTCGCCGCCCAGACGTTCCACTCGACCGCGCCTGGCTCCGCCGCATCCAACAGGGCCACCTGGAGGCCGATCCGGTCCGGCATCCAGCCATGGAGGGTGCCCACCTGGATCCGCCACCAGCGCAGCGAGCCCATGGGCACCGGTCCCTCGGCCACGCTGACGAGCTCGCCGATGCCCAGCCGGCCGATCACCGACCCCTCGGTCACCTGCCCGGGCTGGGCGCGGACCGGCGCTTCGTCGATCATCACCCGAGCCAGGCGCCCGGCGGTCACCACCGGTGGCGGGAGGGGTTCGGGCGTGGGCCGCGGGCTCGCCGTTGGTGAGGGGGTCGGCGTCGGCGTCTCCGACGGCGCGACCGATACCGCCACGGACGGAGCGAGCGAAGGCTCAAGCTCGCCGGCGCGGAGCGCGCAGGCGGTGAGCAGCAGGACCACGACGGCGATGGGCGACAGCCGTTTGGGCACGGGGCCGCATTATCCGAGGGGTTGTCCGCGGTGCCTAGATAGGAAAATCGACCGCGAAATCGGGTTCTCCGGGCTGGATTGGGGCGCGGTTTCGCCCGCTCCATCGAGTGGGACCTTAGGGCCGTTGGTCTCCGACGCGGATGACCGGTAGGCTGGGTCCGATGGGGAAGACCCGGATCGGCCGCTCGCTCGCCGTCGCGTTCCTCCTGGGCAGCAACCTGACGGTGGCGGCGCCCGCCGCCCCGGTAGCCGCCGCAACCGTCCCGGCGGGATTCACCGATGCCGTCGTCGCCGGCGGGATGGCGAATCCGACGGCCATGGCGTTCGCCCCCGACGGCCGGCTGTTCGTGGCCCAGCAGGGCGGTGCTCTCCGGGTCATCAAGAACGGGTCGCTCCTCTCGACCCCGTTCGTGACCTTGACCGTCAACTCCTCAGGCGAGCGCGGTCTCCTCGGGGTCGCGTTCGATCCCGACTTTCCGATCAACCACTACGTCTACGTCTACTACACAGCGACCAGTCCGGGCGTCCACAACCGGGTCAGCCGCTTCACGGCCAACGGCGACGTCGCGGTGCCGGGCAGCGAGACGGTCATCCTCGAGCTGCCGAACCTTGGGGCGACGAACCACAACGGCGGGGCGATCCACTTCGGCCCCGACGGCAAGCTCTACGTGGCCACCGGCGAGAACGCGGTTCCGTCGTACTCCCAGAGCTTCGCCAACATGCTCGGCAAGGTGCTCCGGATCAACCGTGACGGCTCGATCCCGACCGACAACCCGTTCTACGGCTCGGCCAGCGGCATGAACCGGACGATCTGGGCCCGGGGCCTGCGGAACCCGTTCACCTTCGCGTTCCAGTCGAGCACGGGCCGGATGTTCATCAACGACGTCGGAGCCGGCACGTGGGAGGAGATCAACGACGGGATCCGGGGCTCGAACTACGGCTGGCCGATCTCGGAAGGGCCGACGAGCACGCCGGGGCATCGCGGCCCCTTGGCCGTCTACGGCCACGGCAACGGCCCCGTGGCCGGGTGCGCGATTGCCGGCGGTGCCTTCTACAACCCGATCGTCCCGCAGTTCCCGGCGGCCTATGTCGGGAGCTACTTCTTCGCCGACCTGTGCGGCGACGCGATCTACCGGGTCCACCCGCCGTCCGGCTTCGGGATCAGCACGTTCGCGACCGCGATCGACCAGCCGGTGGACCTCCAGGTCGGACCCGACGGCAGCCTGTACTACCTCGCACGAGGGAGTGGCGGGTTCGTCGGCCGGATCGCCCACCCGAACAGTCCACCCACGGTCACCGAGACCACGTTCGTCCCGGTCGACCCGATCCGGGTGCTCGACACTCGCGACGGCACGGGGCTGTCGGGCGTCTTCGTGGCCGGCACGTCCCGGTCCTGGCCGGTCGCGAACGTCGGTGGCCTGCCGGCCAACGCGGTGGCGGTGACGGGCAACGTGACGGTGACGGCCCAGACCGGTACGGGCTGGGTGACCGTGACCCCGACTCCCGGCGCCAACACATCGTCCACGCTGAACTTCCCGGTCGGCGACGACCGGGCCAACAACGTCACGATCGCGCTCGGGCCGACCGGCAGCCTCTCGGCCCTGTACTCGTCGTCTCCGGGGCGGACAACCCACCTCACCTTCGACGTGACCGGCTACTTCCTCGCCTCCAACGCCGGTGGCACCTACACCCCGCTCGGGCCGGTCCGCAGCGTCGACACCCGGGCGGGGACCGGCCTGTCCGGGATGTTCCAGACCGATGTCCCACGGACCTGGTCGGTGGCCGGTCTCAATGGGATTCCGAGTGACGCGGTGGCGGTCACCGGAAACGTCACGGTCACCGGCCAGACGAGCGCCGGCTTCCTGAGCGTCACGCCGGACCCGATAGCTTCGCCGGCCACCTCCACCCTGAACTTCCCGGCCGGCGACACCAGGGCCAACGGGCTCACCGTGGCGCTCGGCGCGGGCGGGACGCTCAGCGCCACGTTCCAGGGAGCTCCGGGATCCTCGACCCACCTCGTCTTCGACGTGACTGGCTACTACCTCGACGACCTCACCGGAGCACGGTTCGTGCCGCTCGTCCCCGGCCGGGTGCTCGACAGCCGGGTCCTCACCGGGCTGGCGGGGCCGTTCCTGGTCGGGAGCCCCCGGGTGCTGACCCTCATCCCGGGCAGCGCGGTCCCGGCGAGCGCGGTGGCGATCACCGGCAACCTGACGACGGTCAACGCCCGCGCCGTGGGCTTCGTGTCTCTGACCGAGCTGCCGACCGGCACCCCGAGCACGTCCAACCTGAACTTCCCGGCCGGCGACACGCGGGCCAACGGGATCACCTCGCCGATGGCGGCCAACGGGACCGTGGCGCTGGTCCATCTCGGGACTGGCGGGGCCACGACCGACCTCATCCTCGACGTCACCGGCTACTTCGAGTAAGCAGAAAGCCGCCCGGTCGGAGGCGGCTTTCGCACTGGCTTGCGGTATTGGTTGCGGGGGACAGATTCGAACTGCCGACCTTCGGGTTATGAGCCCGACGAGCTACCGCTGCTCCACCCCGCGACCTCCTAGGGTAGTGGTCGACCGCCGATCGGTCAATCCGAGGCCTCAGCGCTTGGCGAGGGTCTTCACCATCGAGCGGACGACCAGCAGGCCGATGGCGGCGACGACCAGCGCCCGCAGCGTGATCCGGGTCACGTCCACGATCGGCTCCCAGCTGACCTCGTCACCCCGGATGACCCACATCCCGACCGGTCGAGCGTTGACCCCGAAGCCACCGCCCCCGTTCTGCTCGGCATCGCTCCCGCCACCACCCGCGCCGCGCACGTCGGCAGCGGGGATGAGCGTCACCCCGTTCCGCTCGATCGGCTCCCCGTAGACCCGCGACACGGCCAGGGCGTCCTGTGCGCCCCGGATCATCTCGTCAACCTTCATCGGTCCATCTCCTCGCGCCTGGTCAGGTGGGCCGGTGGGCGCCCGGCTCCATCTCGTGCATCGCCCAATGGATGCCGTCTCGGTCAAGGATGTCCAGATACGGCTTCGCGTCAAACGCCTCGGGTCCGAGGACGCCCGAGCCCGACCACGCCCCGGTGGCCAGCAGCTCCATGGCGACCACCGGGTTGAACCCTGTCTGCCAACCCACGACCTGGACGCCATAGCGGGTCCAGATGTCCCGCGCGTCGGCGGTCTGGTGGAGGAACACCTCCCGCGGCTGGCCGTCCTTCAGGCCGATCACCCAGGTGCCGACCATCGCCCGGCCGACCATGTGGTCGCCGAGAGTGATCGGGTCTGGCGTGATCGCGGCCAGCACGTCCCGTGGGGCGACCTCGACGCCCTTGACCTTGACCTTGTCGGTGCGGTGCATGCCCAGCGCGTGGATCGTCTTCAGCTTGTCGATGAAATCGGTCCCGAGCGCGTACTTGAACGTGACCTTCCGGACCTCGGGGATCCAGCGCGGGACGAGGAGGACCTCCTCGTGCTCGACGTTCACGCACTCCATGGGCCCCACCCCGTCGGGGAACGGGAAGTCCTCCGGGGCGCTGAACGGCTCGGTCGTGAGCCAGCCACCCCGGTCGGCGTCCCACACGACCGGCGGGTTCAGGCATTCCTCGATCGTCGTCCAGATGCTGAACACCGGGGCGAAGGCGTACCCGGCGATCTCGAGGTCGCCCCCGTCGCGGACGTGGACCTCGTGGACCTCGTCGAACAGGTGGTCTTTCGCGTAGCGGGCGAACACGTCGGACAGGCCCGGGTCCATCCCCATCCCGAGCAGCGCCAGCCGGCCGGCGTTCTCCCAGTCCGCGGCCCGGGCGAACTGCTCGTCACCGAGCTTCAGGCCCGGCCGGGTGAATGGATCGGTCGGGTGCGGGATCGACAGGCTGTTGGCCATGTCCATGTAGTCCGTCCCGGCCTCGAGGGCTCCCTCGAAGAGCGGCATGACGAACTGGGGGTCCACCGCGTTCATGACCAGGTCGGCCCGATGGCGCCGCGCCAGCGCGGCGACCGCCGACCGGTCGCGGGCGTCGATGGCCTCCACCGGGAACCGGTCGCGGTCGCCGAGGGATGCCTGGAGCGCCTCGGCCCGCGCCGCGTCGTAGTCGCCCAGGACCAGCGACTCGCACCAGTCGTGGGTGGCGGCCAGCCGGGCGATCGACTCGCCGACCGTGCCGACGCCCACCAGCAGGACTCGCACTGGGCACTCCCTCCAGTCGTGATTCCGGGCCGGCTATCCGAACGCGCCGCCGGCGGCGGCGCGTTCGAGAGTCTATCGGTCCGCCGGGTTACTCGACGGTGAAGGCGGTTCGCATGCCCTGGTGGTAGTGCGAGGTGTCGGGCGTCCCCTCGTCGATGTTGCAGATCAGGACGTAGGCGCCCGCCTCGAGATCGACGGTCAGCTCCACCGTGGAACCGACCTCGACATCCTCGAGCTCGTCGACGACCTCGAGGCCCTCTCCGGACTCATCGACGGCGCCGGTCGTGTCATCGACCGGCAGGTCTGCCGGCGCGAGATCGGTCCGGATGACGACGAACTCGTGGATGAGGTCCGGGCCGTCGTTGGTGACCGAGAAGGTCACCGTCCCGGCCGGGACGGACGAATCGGCGAGGACGATCGAGAACTCCTGGAGCGTGACCTCGATCGTGGTCTCGCCGGCGCTTTCGTCGGGCGCGGAGCTTGCCGACGGACTGGCGCTGGAGCTGCAGGCGGCCAGGATCAGCAGGGCGGGCAGGATGACGGCGCCGGCGTGGCGGCGCGGATTGCGCGTGGTCATGGGAATGTCTCCTTTGTGTTCGCCGCCAGTGTCCCGGATCAGCCCCCGGTCGTCGAATCGGCCTTTGGGCGATCCTCGAGAAGGGCCGCCGCGCCGAGCAGCATCGACAGTCCATTGAACCAGATGACCGGCAGCGCGACCATGCAGGCCACCGGGACGAGCCACGGCCGGTTGGTCCGCGCCGCCAGCCCGACGACCGCGATCGCCACCGGGAGCCGGACGAAGAGTGGGACCGGGAGTGCGGTGGCGTACAGTCCGCTCGGACTCTCGCTGAACACGACCGAAAGCCAGTCGCCCCACAGGGCAGGGGCGGCGATGAAGGACGCCGCGGCGCCGGCGCCGGTGATCAGCACAGCGAGGCCGAACTCCGGCCACTGGCCCCGGAAGGCGGGCCACAGGGCCCCGACCCCGGCGGTGACCTTGGTCAGCGCCACGGTCGCCCATGCCGCGGGGATCGTCAGCGCGGTGACCGCCGCGAACGCGAGCAGCAGGTTGATGTTGCCCGCCCAGATGTCGGCGCCGGCCAGGATCGCGAGGAGCGGGAGCATGGTCCGATGGCGGCGCGGGACGCGCCGAAGCATGACCACCGCGGCGGCCGCCAGTGCCGCGGTCCAGCCGAACAGGAACACCGGCCAGGGCAGCTGGCCGAGCGGGGCCAGCACCTGGAGGAATGGGGGCGGGTAGAGGAACGAGCCGATCACCCCCACCGAGGCACCCGCATACGGGTCGGAGCTCCGCAGGGCGTCGTAGTAGGCCCGGCTGTCCCAGGCGAGGTAGTCGATGGTGAGGTCGGAAGCCACCACCGCGGTGGTCACCCCGAACGCGATGGCCAGGACGATGAGGGTCGGGACGAGGCGCAGCCCCCACCGAGCCGGCGCGCGATCGGACGCCAGCCACCGGTCGCGGGTCCCCGCGACGGTCTCCTCCATCGGACGCCGATCGTAGAAGACTGGGTCAACCCCGAAAAGGGCCGAAGGGCCCGATGTTGAAACCCTCTGGCAGACTAGCCCTCGTGCGTGAGCGGCTGAACTGGATCGACTGGCTGAAGGTGCTCGTCGTGGTCGGCGCCTTCGTGTTCCACGCCGCCCAGCCGTTCGTCGCCAGCGAGTGGCTGATCGACGACACCGGGAACGACCCGAGCCTCGTCCTGAGCGTCGCCTCCGGCTTCGGTTACCTGTTCGGCATGCCGCTGATGTTCTTCCTGGCCGGCGCCGCGACGTGGCTCGCGGTCGAGCGGCGCGGGATCGGCGGCCACACCGGGCTCCGGCTCCGGCGCCTGCTCATTCCGCTCGTCATCGGCCTCGTCGTCCTCGGACCTCCGCAGGCGTGGGTGGCCTACGTCTCGGCGGGCGGCCAGGCCGGCCCGCTCGAGTTCCTCGGGACGTACGTCTCGACCATGGAATTCACCCTCAACCCGCGGTGGTTCGGCGACGTGGGCCACCACCTGTGGTTCCTTGCGTTCCTGTGCCTGTACGTGATCGTCACCCTGCCGCTCCTCTCCTGGCTGCGCGCGCGTCGCGCGGAGGGCGCCGATCTCCTGTTCGGGCGAGTGGCTGACGGTCGGTTCGGCCTGGCCTGGCTGCTCGTCCCGATCGTCGCCGTGCAGCTCGTCCTGCGGCCCGCGTTCCCCGAGTACCGGGACTGGGCCGACTTCGCCCTGTGGCTCGGCTACTTCGTGATCGGCATCGGTGCCATGGCCGACGGTCGGGTCATGCCGGCCATCCTCCGCCGCCGGCGGGTCACCCTGTGGACGATGCCACTGATCGCCATCGGCTACCTGCCGATCCTCCTGCTCGGCTCACCGGTCGCGATCGAGAACGAGCCGGGGTTCACGCCGCTTGGGATGCTGTACATCGCGTGGCGATCGGCCTTCGCGTGGATCATGACCCTGGTCTTCGTCGGGCTGGCGGCCACCTACTTCACCGCGCGGCCGCGGTTCCTCGGCTGGGCGAGCTCGATGGTCCTGCCGTTCTACGTCCTCCACCACCCGGTCACCGTGGTCGTGGCTGCCTGGGTGGTGACCCTCTCGGCCGGCCTGTGGGTGAAGTTCGGCCTGGTCCTGCTCATCGCGGGCAGCGCGACCGTCGCCCTGTGCGTCGCGCTGGACGTGGCCACCTCCGCGCTGAGCGGCCGCTTCCGCGGGCCGCCGCTGCCCGTCCGGTCGGGCGGACCGGCGGTCGAGTCACCGCCATGACCGTGGTCACCGGCGAGCCCCTGGCCGTCCCCGCCGACGGGCTTCCCCGGACGGTGGTCGAGCTCGTCCATCGGAGCGCGGAGCGGAACCGCGACCGGACCGCGCTCCGTTGGAAGACGGCCGACGGATGGGCGTCGTGGACGTACGGCGAACTGTGGGAGCAGATCGCGGCGACCTCGATGGCGCTGGGCCGACTGGGACTCCGGGACGGCGACGCGGTGGTCATCCTGAGCCGCTCACGGCCCGAGTGGGTGGTCGCGGACATCGCCTGCCAGGCCCTCGGGGCGGTGGTCTGCCCGCTCTATCCCGGCGACCCTCCGGCCCGGATGGCGGACCTCGTCCGTTCGGTGGACGCCCGGTTCTTCCTCGTCGAGGACGCTCGGCTCCTCGCCCGGCTGCGAACCGGCACCGGCCCACAGCCCCTCGCCGGGCCGGTGGTCCTCTTCGAGGCCGATGCGGCGAGCGGCCTGCCGGACCTCGCCGGCCTCGCCACTGGGGACCCGGCGCCGGGCACGCCGGAGCGTGCGGCCTGGGATCGGGCGTGGCGCGCCCTGGAGCCTGACCAGGTGGCGACCATCGTCCACACCATCGGCACCGACGGCGTCCCGCTGGGGGTGGTGGTGGCCCATCGGAGCCTCGTCCACTCGTTCCACGCGATCTGCCAGGCGATCGACATCGGTCCAGACGACGTGTTCCTGTCGGTGCTCCCGATGAGCCACATGTTCGAGCGAGGCGCCGGGATCCTGGCCGGCATCGGCGTCGGCGCCACGGTGGCCTTTGCCGAGCGGCAGATCGAGCGATGGGGCGCCGACATGGCCTCGGTGCGACCGACCCTCATGGCGTCGATCCCGCTGTTCTTCGAGCGGATCGCCCACCGGGTGACGGCCGAGCTCGCGCGCGGGCCCGGCTACCGGCGGGCCGTGTTCGGCTGGGCCACCGGCCTCGGGGACCGGCATTACGAAAACCATCTGGCCGGGCGCGAGGACGGGCCCTGGCACCGGTTCCAGCGCTGGGTGGCGGTCCGGACCGTGCTCCGGCCGCTCCGCCGCAGCCTCGGCGGGCGGCTCCGCTACCTGCTCTCCGGCGGCGCGGCACTCCCCGAGGCGACCGGGAGGTTCTTCGAGTCGATCGGGATCCCCATCCTCGAGGGCTACGGCCTGACCGAAACGGCGCCGATCCTGACCGCCAACCGACCCGGGACATACCGATACGGAACCGTCGGCGAGGTCGTCGCCGGGACCGAGATCCGGATCGATCCAGACAGCGGCGAGATCCTGGCGCGCGGCCCGCAGATCATGGTCCGCTACCACGCCCGGCCGGCCCACACGGCCCGCGCCCTGGACGACGAGGGATGGCTCCGCACCGGCGACATCGGCTCGTTCGACGAGGCCGGGCGCCTGCGGATCACCGGGCGGCTGAAGAACCTGCTCGTCCTGGCCACCGGCAAGAACGTCGCGCCCGCCCCGATCGAGACGGCCATCGAGGGCTCGCCCTACGTCCGCCAGGCCGTCGTGCTGGGCGACGACCGCGACGCGACCGGTGTCCTGCTCGTGGCGGACGCCGAGGCCCTCGCCGGCGCCGCGCCGGCCGAGGGAGCGGCGGCCCTCCTCCGCCAGGAGGTCGAGCGCCTGACCGAGTCCTTCGCGTCCTACGAGCGACCGCGCCGCTCGGTCCTGCTCCCCCGCCCGCTCGACCGGGCGCTGGGGGAGCTGGACGCTGCCGGCCGGCCGGTACGGACGGCAATCCTGGCCCACTTCCCGGCCGAGGTGGCCGAGCTGTTCGAGCGTCCGGCCCGGAGCGACCGGCGCGCGGCCACCACCGCCGAGCGGTCGGACCCGGCCGCCGACGCGCGGCGCGAGCCGAGCGTCACCTCCCCCGGCTGACCGCCGCCGCCGTAGGATGGCCGCGGGCCGTTAGCTCAGCGGCAGAGCAGGGGACTTTTAATCCTCGTGTCGTGGGTTCGAATCCCACACGGCCCTCGATGAGCAGTGGAGCGCGCGCCATGGCGAAGAAGAAGGAACCCCCCGACCGCGGCCAGGACGCGTCGGGCGTGGACTGGCCGGTGGGCATGCCCTACACCCTGTACTTCCCGCGTCGCGGCGGGTGGGCCGCCGCCGACATCGAGTACTCGGCGCCGCTCCCGCGGGTGGGCGACTCGATCGAGTACATCGACGCGCAGGGCCTCAGCCACCGCTACCGGGTGGTGGACGTGGTCCACACCTTCCAGAACAGCCCGTCGGCCCCCGAGCCGGAGCCCATCCGCCTGCTCCGGGCTGGCCTGCCAGCCGTGTACCTGGCCCGCGACCGCCGCAAGCCCCGCGGCTGACGACCTGATACCGCGAGGGCCGCCCGTCGGGCGGCCCTCGCATGGGTCTCCGGTTGGACCCGGTCTAGCTGCCCGGCACGTGCATCAGCAGGAGCTGCCCGGCCTCCAGATGGTACCGATACCGGTTTCCACCGGGCGGGATGGGATCTGTGGTCCAGGTCGGCCACGGATTCGCGGGATCCGCGTCTGGTGACGCGGTGTTCGGCTCGAGGAGGATGTGCGTGTCGTGGGCCTGAACGTCCAGCGCCCACCACCCGGCTCCGAACCAGCGCGACACGTCGAGGATGCCGCTCGACTCGCCGGCGTCGCTGGTTGCCGTGTTGTTGTCACGATCGACGGTGGCCACGTGGGTCCAGGTCCCTGCGTAGTCCCACTGCCAGATCTTGGCGTTGGAGGCATCTTCCTGGAGCATCAGGCTGTTCGAGCCCGCGTCCAGATTGTCGGGTGCCCGGAACCACGGGGCCACCAGCGTGGTGATGCTCCCATCGGCATTCACCTGCCGCATCCCACCCTCGGCGGCCACCGTGAACGAATCGACGACCAACGGGTTGGCCGCGTTCAGGACGAACTTGAAGATCCGGCCGTCGGTCTCCATCCACGGCCGATTGGCGACATTGGACGACACGTTCCGGTAGAGCCGACCGGCGGCCGCTCCGGCGGACGTCGCGTCGGTCTCGATTCGGGTGTTACCGGTGTCGGCGAAGTACACCACCCGGGGGTTGTCCGGGTCGTAGTCGATGTCCTCGACCCGGATGAACTGGAAGACGTTGTTCGCGTTGGACCAGTCCTCCAGGACGTCCTGGGGCAGCTTGGTCGGGTTGGCCGGGTCGTAGCCATCGGCGGCCCAGTCCGGGACCGGGATGAAGCGGCCCTGCCAGGGCGCCATGCCAGCGGCGATGTCGAAGTAGTCGTTGCCATTCGTGGCCGTCTCGGGGTCGGCCAGGGGACCCGTGTGGGTGGCGGTCACCTGGAATGCGTACAGCTGGCCCTTGTCATTCCTGTAGTCGAGCCACGAGCGCCCCAGGTACATGTACATCTGGCTGAGGTTCGGCCGGGTGGGATCTGAGGTGGAGGTGAAGGTGTCGTCGCCGGAGAGCGAAGCCACCTTGAAGCGCCAACCGCCGGGAACCACGACCGTGTTCTCGTGGTTGTGGCGACCGGCTCCGGGGATGGTGTCGTACTTGCCGGTCACGGTGTTGTACCAGACCGAGTAGCCAGCCTGACGACGGCCGTCGGGGGCGCTGGGATCCTCGTCCGGCGCGCCGGGCGTGACGGGCACGACGTCGTTGGACTCCTCGTTCAGGAGCAGCGTGTAGAACGGGAAGCCCTCGCGAGGGCCGGCCATGAACGAGGAGCAGAAGCGGATGTAGCCCGCGTCGCCGGGCAGGACGACCTCCATCTCCAAGACTTCTCGGCTCTGGGTGTCGATCCGCACCCGGGTGACCGAGGAGTCCTGGAAGTCGGCGAAGACCGGCATGTTGGCCGGCCCGAACGGGACGTGGGACTCCTCGTGGTTGACGTACAGGTCGACGTAGTCGGCGCGGTTGCCGATGTAGGGCAGCCACTCTGGGAAATGCCTCTTGAGCGGCACGGCACCGATGCCGTCTGGGAGACCCGAGAAGACCTCGCCAAAGGCGAGATCCCCAGAGTTGATCAGCGGCACGAAGGTCACGGTGCCTGGCGGAAGGGCGGGATTCTGCACGACCATGGATGAGGCTGGGCGGACCCATGGGTCGCCTCCCAGCGCGGTGGCCGGCAGGGCCAGAAGCAAGGTCAGGGCAGCCAGCAGCGCTCGCCAGGAGCGTCGGGGTCGCCCGTGTACCGGAGTCATTGGCAACGCCTCCTTGTCACATCGGTAGGACAGGTTTGCCGAGACCCCCGGGGTGGGAGGCCTATGGTGCTCCTCGGGAACCGGGCCGGCATCGATTTTTCGCCCTTCCGAGCTCCGCGGCTAGGTCTTTAACACTTCCTGACGTTCGGGTACCGTAGCGGGCCGCCGGTGGAAGCCGGAGGACCTGCTGCTGAGGAGCGAGACCGGATGCGCCTGCCGCTGATCCCGCGCGAGAACAAGTTCTTCGACCTGTTCGTCCAGGATGCGGGCAACGTGGTGGCGGCCGCGCGCGTGCTCGAGCAAATGCTCACCCATTTCGACGAACGCGAGCGCCTGGCCTCCCAGCTCCGCGACCTCGAGCATGCCGGCGACCTCCTGAGCCACGACATCGGCCATCAGCTGGAGCACACCTTCGTCACCCCGTTCGACCGGGAGGACATCCACGCGCTCATCAGCCGCCTGGACGACGTGGTCGACCTCATCGAGGAGGTCGCCGACACGTTCATCCTGTACGGGATCACCGCCCCGACCCCGGTGGCCGTCCAGCAGGCGGAGATCATCGTTCGCCAGTCCGAGCAGATTGCCGAGGCGCTCGGCGAGCTCCGTTCCTTCCGCGGCCTCGACAAGTACTGGATCGAGATCCACCGCCTCGAGAATGAGGGGGACCGGATCGTCCGACGTGTCATCGCCGAGCTGTTCACCAATGGTGGCGACCCCATCGAGGTCGTCAAGTGGAAGGACGTCTACTCGCTGCTCGAGGAGACCGTGGACGCCTGCGAGGACGTCGCGAACGTCATCGAGCGGATCGTCGTCAAGCACGCCTGAGCGCTGACCGAGCCCATCCATGCCCGAGTGGCTGACCCTGGGCCTGGCGATCGTCCTCGTCCTGGCGGTCGCGTTCGACTACATCAACGGCTTCCATGACACGGCCAACGCCATCGCCACCAGCGTCTCGACCCGAGCCCTGCGCCCGTCCCACGCCATCGGCCTGTCGGCCGCCGCCAACTTCGTCGGCGCGCTCACTGGAACGGCGGTGGCGACGACCATCGCCGCCGGCCTGGTCGACGAGAATCTCATCGACCTCGGGGTGGTGGGCGCGGCGCTCTTCGGGGCCATTGCCTGGAACCTCCTCACCTGGCGGCTCGGGATCCCGTCGTCGAGCAGCCACGCGCTGATCGGCGGCCTGCTCGGCGCCTCGGCCACCCATGCCGGCCTCGAGGCGTGGAACGTCGAGGGGATCGTGACCAAGGTGCTCATCCCCCTCTTCACGTCGCCGCTCATCGGCTTCTTCCTCGGGATCACCGCGATGGTCATCATCCTCAACGTGTTCCGGCGCCGGAACCCCAAGACCCTGAACAGCCAGTTCCGTCGTGCCCAGGTCGGCAGCGCGACCTTCATGGCATTCAGCCACGGCTCGAACGACGCCCAGAAGACGATGGGCATCATCACCCTGGCCCTGTTCACCGCCGGGGCCATCGACGAGTTCGTCGTCCCGGTGTGGGTCATCCTCGTGTCGGCCACCGCGATCTCGCTCGGGACCGCCGCCGGAGGCTGGCGGATCATCAAGACCATGGGCAGCAAGGTCGTGAAGCTCGACCCGGTGCATGGCTTCGCGGCCGAGACGACCGCCGCGCTGGTCATCCTGGGCGCTTCGCGGCTCGGGATCCCGGTTTCGACGACCCACGTCATCTCGAGCGCGATCCTGGGCGTCGGGGCGGCGACCAACCTCAAGGCCGTCCGCTGGGTGGTGGCCCGCAGCATCGCGGTCGCCTGGATCCTGACCATCCCCGCCGCCGGTGGGGTGGCCGGGGCGGCCTACTTCCTGACTCGCACCTTCTTCGGCGGGGTCTAGCCGCTCACCACCAGGGCCAGGCGCAGCCCGATCAGCACGAGCAGCACCCCGAAGGCCCGCTGGATGACCTCGTTGGGCAGGCCGATGGCCAGGCGGGCGCCGAGGAACGCGCCGATCAGGATCCCGATCGCCAGCACGACCGCCAGCCGGACGTCGATGTACCCGGCTCGCCAGTACTCCATGACGCCCAGCACGCCGACCGGCAGGAGCAGCGCCGCCAGCGACGTGCCCGCCGCCTGCTTGGCGGTCAGGCCGGCCAGCAGGACAAGCAGCGGGACGATGACGACGCCCCCACCGATTCCGAACAGCCCGGACAGGACCCCGCCCGCGAGCCCAATCAGTCCACCCACCACCAGATGCATGAGTCCACCTCCGCCTGCCTGAGGAGTCCGGCGGGCTGATGGTAGGCCCGCCTCCTCGTTGACGTGGGCTTGACGCAGCCCTGACAGACCGTTGAGGACGCCGCCGGACGATGGCCGGGCCAATGTCCATCCGAAGGAGATGTTCGTGAACTCGTCCCTGCGTGCCGCGTCCGCGCTGGTCATCGGCCTGCTCGTGCTGACGGGGTGCCAATCGTCGGCCAGCGAGTCGCCGGCGGCGTCCGAGGGGGGCGAAAGCGCCGCCCCGAGCACCGACGACCTGACCGGCGACATCCAGATCTCCGGGTCGTCGACCGTCAAGCCCATCTCCGACCTCGTCTTCGAGGCGTTCGTCACCGCCCACCCGCTCGTCTCGGGGTTCGTGGACGGCCCGGGCACGGGTGATGGCATGGCGCTGTTCTGCGATGACGGGATCGACATCGCGAATGCGTCTAGGACGATCAGCGAGGAGGAGGCCGCCGCCTGCGAGGCCGCTGGCGTCGAGTACGTCGAGCTGAAGGTCGCGATCGACGGGATGGCCGTCATCACCTCGGCGTTCAACACGGAGATCGAGTGCCTGAGCTTCCTCGACCTGTACGCCCTGCTCGGTCCCGAGTCGGAGGGGTTCGAGACGTGGGATGCGGCGGACGAGCTGGCAGCCGAGCTGGACACCCAACTGGCGGGTGAACGCGGCGATTCCCACGCGCCCTATCCGGGCGAGGAGCTGACGGTCATCGCGCCGGGCGAGGAATCGGGCACCTACGACAGCTTCGTCGAGCTCGCCATCCGGGGCATCGCCGATGACCGGGAGCAGGACCGGGTCACCCGACCCGACTACCAGGCGTCCCCCGACGACAACGTCATCATCTCAGGTGTCGCGGGGACGGAGGACGCGCCGTTCACCCTGGGCTGGGTCGGGTTCGCCTTCGCGGACGAGAACTCGGACACCGTGACGATGATCCCGGTCGACAGCGGGGACGGCTGCGTGGAGGCCACCCCGGAGACGATCGCATCGGCCGAGTACCCGCTGTCTCGCTTCCTCTACCTGTACGTCAACCTGGCGCGCGCCGAGTCGAACCCGGCGGTGGCCGCCTTCATCGACTTCTACCTGAGCGACGAAGGCCTCGCCAACGTGACCGAGGCCGACTACATCGCCCTCCCCGAGGCCGACGTGGAGGCCACCCGGGCCGCCTGGGAAGGCCGCTGACAGGCGGTCGGCACGAGCACGTGATCGCTCCCTCCTCGGGGCCGGGCGCCATCGGGCGCCCGGCCCTGCTCCACGTCCGGGACCTGCGGATCAGCCGCCGGCGCGAGGTCCGCGAGCGGGGCATTCGCCTCGCGATCACGGTCTCGGCCATGGCGTCGATCGTCGTCAGCCTGCTCATCGTCCTGTCGCTCATCGGCAACGCGTTCGCGTTCGCGCGTGACGTGGACCCGGCCCAGCTGGTGGCGGAGGGGTGGTTCCCGCGCCGCGACATGTTCTCGATCGCGACCATCGTGGCCGGGACCCTGGTGATCAGCGCGGTGGGGATGCTGATCGCCGCGCCGCTCGGCATCGGTGCCGCCATCTACCTCTCCGAGTACGCCTCGACCCGCGTGCGGAAGACCCTGAAGCCGATCCTCGAGATCCTGGCCGCCATCCCGTCGGTGGTCCTCGGCTTCTTCGCGATCACGGTCATCAGCCGGAGCGTGGTCAGCGCGATCAACCCGGGCGTCCAGATCTTCAACATGGCCTCGGCCGGGATCGCGGTCGGGATCCTCATCACCCCGCTCATCGCCTCGGTCGCCGAGGACGCCCTCCACGCGGTTCCGAACTCGCTGCGCGAGGCGTCGTACGGGCTGGGCGCCCGCCGGCTGGCGACGAGCGTCCGGGTCGTCGTCCCGGCGGCGGTGTCGGGGATCGTCGCCGCCCTGATCCTGGGGCTCTCAAGGGCCATCGGCGAGACGATGATCGTGGCCATCGCGGCGGGGGCGACCGGCGGCTCCCTGTTCACGATCAACCCGTTCGACCCGGGGATCACGATGACCGCGGCCATGACCGCGCTGGCGACCGGGTCCGACCAGGTCCGCGGCGCGGGCCTGGCCTTCCCGAGCCTGTTCTTCGTGGGCCTGCTGCTGTTCCTCTTCACCCTCGCCCTGAACCTGGTCAGCGAGGCGTTCGTCCGGCGCGTCAGGCAGCGCTACTGATGGCCGTCGGAACCGTGACGCCCCCGCGCCGCAGCGCCGCCGTCGCCGCGGTCGAGGCGGGTCTGCACAGCGGCCGGCGGGACTGGGCCGGGATGGGCGCCGCGCTCGCCCTGCTCATGACCCTGGTCACCTCGCTGGCCATCCTCTTCGTCCTGCTCGTCGACGTGAGCAGCCGGGCCCTGCCGGTGCTCACCACCCGGGCGCTTGACTTCCTGACCGCGCCCACGAGCTCGAACCCCGCGGTCGCCGGCGTCGGCCAGGCCATCGTCGGGTCGATCATCCTCACCGTGTTCGTGGTCGTCATTGCGCTCCCGATCGGGATCACGGCCGCCATCTACCTCGAGGAGTACGCGGCGGACAACCGGCTCGCCCGGGCGATCAATACGAACATCCGGAACCTCGCCGGCGTCCCGGCCATCGTTTATGGCCTGCTGGGCCTGGGCGTCTTCGTGACGACCATCGGGCTCGGTCGCAGCCTCCTGGCCGGCGGACTGACCCTGGCGATCCTCGTCCTGCCCATCGTGGTCATCACCGCCGCGGAGGCGCTGCGGGCGGTGCCCCAGACCATCCGGGAAGCGGCCTTTGGCGTCGGGGCCACCCGGTCGGAGGTCATCACCGGCCACGTCCTGCCCTACGCCATGCCCGGCATCCTGACCGGCGTCGTCCTGACCCTCGCCCGGGCGTTCGGGGAGACGGCGCCGCTGATCATGGTCGGGGCGATCACCGGGGTGTTCCGCTCGGCCCCCGAGGCGGGCATGGCCGAAGTCCTGATGGGCCCGTTCACCGCCCTGCCGACGGTGGTCTACGCCTGGACCAAGCAGCCCCAGGAGGAGTTCCGGGCGCTGACTGCGGCCGCCATCATCGTCCTGCTGGTGGTGATCCTAGCTGTCAACGCGGCGGCCATCCTGCTCCGCAATCGATACGATAGGCAGTGGTGACCCGATGTCGATCACGCTCCGCCCCCCGATGACCACCGAACCCGTGCCGCACGGCGCCGCCGTCACCGACGAGATCGGCCTCGAGCCCCGGGCCCCGGAGGCGGCCGTCGTCGCGCCGCCGACCCCGGCCGAGTCGGTGTTCGAGCTCCGCGGCCTGTCGTGCTTCTACGGCGCCTTCCGCGCCGTCCGCGATATCGACCTGGCCATCGAGCGGAACCGGATCACCGCGATCATCGGCCCGTCCGGGTGTGGCAAGAGCACGCTCCTGAGGAGCTTCAACCGGATGAACGACCTCGTGCCGAGCGCCCGGGTCGAGGGACAGATCCTGTACCACGGAGTCGACCTCTACGCCGACGGGGTGGATCCGGTTGAGGTCCGCCGCCGGATCGGGATGGTCTTCCAGAAGCCCAACCCGTTCCCGAAGTCGATCTATGACAACGTGGCCTTCGGGCCGCGGGTCGCCGGCTACCGGGGCGACCTCCGGGCCCTCGTCGAGGAGTCGCTCCGGCGCGCCGCCCTGTGGGACGAGGTGAAGGACAAGCTCAAGGCGCCGGGGACCTCCCTCTCGGGAGGCCAGCAGCAGCGGCTGTGCATCGCCCGGGCGATCGCCGTCGAGCCCGACGTGATCCTGATGGACGAGCCCTGCTCCGCCCTGGACCCGATCGCCACCCTCCGGATCGAGGAACTCATGCGCGAGCTGCGGGAGAACTACACGATCGTGATCGTGACCCACAACATGCAGCAGGCCGCGCGCGCGTCCGACACCACCGTCTTCCTGACCATGGGCGAGGACCGCGCCGGGTACCTGGTCGAGGCCGCGTCGACCGAGCAGCTGTTCACCCGGCCGCGCAACGAGCTCACCGAGCAGTACATCACGGGGCGCTTCGGATGACCGGCCGGAAGACCCGCCCGGGTCCGTCGGAGCGGCCCCCGGACGAGGTCGCCGTGGAACACCTGGCGGAGGCCGCTGGCGAGCGCGCCGATGAGGTCGGGGGCACCCGGGCGACGCTCGATGCCGAGCTGCTGGCCATCAAGGATGACGTCCTCCGGCTGGGCGCCCTGGTCGAGCAGGCCCTCGAGCGGGCCGGGCGGGCGGTCACCAGCCGCGACCCGGAGCTCGCCGACCGGGTCCGCTGGGACGACGCCGAGGTCAATGACCTCCAGCGGCGGGTGAGCAACGCGATCCTCGTGACCCTGGCCACTCAGCAGCCGATGGCCCGCGACCTGCGCGAGCTCCTCACCCTCTACCACGCCGCCGCCGAGCTCGAGCGGATGGGCGACTACGCCGGCAACATCGCCAAGCTCGCCCAGCAGCTGGCCTCCGAGCCGGAGGTGCCCCTGTTCAGCCAGATCCCGATCATGGAGCGCCTGTGCCGATCGCAGCTCCGGGCCGCGATGCGGGCGCTGGTCGATGTCAGCGAGACCGATGCGCGGGCAGTTGCCGCCAACGACGACGAGCTCGATCGGCTCTACGACGCGGTGTACCGCGGCGCGATGGAGCTCATGCAGAAGGACCCGAGCCGGGTCCCCCAGGCGACCCACCTGATCTTCATCGCCCACCACCTCGAGCGACTCGGCGATCGGGTCACCAACATCGGCGAGGACGTGGTCTACCTGGCGACCGGCCAGGTCGAGGACCTGAACTGAAGCGGACGATCCTGGTCGTCGAAGACGACCGCACCCTGCGCCAGGCCCTCGCCTTCAACCTGACGCGTGAGGGGTACGAGGTCGCCAGCGCGGTCGACGGGGAGCAGGCCCTCGCCGCCGGCCGCGACCGTCGCCATGACCTGATCCTGCTCGACCTCATGTTGCCCGGGATGAGCGGCCTGGAAGTCCTCCGCACGCTGCGCCGTGAGGGCATCGACACGCCGGTCATCATCCTCTCGGCCAAGGGCGAGGAGGTCGACAAGGTGGTCGGCCTGAAGGTCGGCGCCGACGATTACGTCCCCAAGCCGTTCAGCCGGCCGGAGCTGCTGGCCCGGGTCGAGGCCGTCCTCCGCCGCCAGGACCGGAGTGGCGCCTCCCCCCAGGATCCCAGCCCGAAGGTGCTGACCTCGGGCGCGATCCGGGTCGACGTCGGCCGCCGGGAGGTGGCCGTCGGCGACCAGCCGCTCGAGCTGACGACCCGGGAGTTCGACCTCCTGGCCCACTTCCTCGCCCACCCGGGCCAGATCTTCACCCGCCACCAGCTGCTCGCCCGGGTCTGGGGCTACGACTACGACGGGACCGATCGGACCGTCGACGTGCACGTCAGCTGGCTGCGAACCAAGCTGCGCGCGTTCGACGGGCACGACTACTTCCGCACGGTCCGCGGCGTCGGCTACGCGTTCCGGCCCGCGCCATGACCGACTCGACGGACTCTACCGACTCGCCAGATGAGGCGCTGTCCGCCATCCTCGCCCGCCGCGGGGACGACGGCCTGGTGGTCACTGACGCCGGACTGCACATCGTCGAGATCTCGGCCGAGGCCGCCGCCCTGGCCGAACGGCCGCCGGCCGAGCTGGCCGGCCTGAGCCTGATCGCCGCGTTCGGCTCGGCGCCACTGGACGTCCTGGCCCGATCGGCGCTGGGCGCCGGCGAGCCGGCCTCCGGCGAGGCCGCCCTCGGGCCGCTCGCGGCCCGCCAGTTCGAGGCCCAGGCCATCCCCCTGCCATCGGGCGGCCTGCTCCTGTGGCTCCACGACGTCACCGCCGCCCGTCGGGCCGCCCAGGCCCGGCGCGACGTGGTCGCCAACATCTCGCACGAGCTCCGGACGCCCCTGGCGTCCATCAAGCTCCTCGCCGAGACGCTCTCCGACGGCGCCGTGGCCGACGAGGACACGAGCCGCGAGTTCGCAATCCAGATCCAGCGCGAGGTGGACCACCTGGCCCAGCTCGTCGACGAGCTGCTCGACCTGTCGATGATCGAGTCGGGCGAGAGCGAGCTGGTCATCGAGCCGGTGGCGCCGCGGCGGATTCTCGAGGACGTGGCCGAGCGGATCGGCCCCATCGCCGCCCGGCGTGACGTGTCGGTTCGGAACGTGCTCCCGCCGGCTGACGCGGCCGGCGGGGTGCGGGCCGCAGCCGACCCGGCCAGGCTGGCCCAGGCGCTCCTGAACCTGGCCCACAACGCGGTGAAGTACAGCCACCGGGGTGGCGAGATCCGGCTCGGCTGGGATCCCACTCCCGGCGGTGTCCGGTTCTGGGTCGCCGATGACGGGATCGGGGTGCCGCTCGCACACCGGGAGCGCATCTTCGAGCGCTTCTATAAGGCCGATCGGGCGCGAGCCCGCGGCGCCCGGGGGGACGACACCCCGGAGCTGGGGGGCGCGAGCGCGGGCCTCGGCCTGGCGATCGTGCGCCACATCGCCGAGGCCCATGGCGGAACGGTGGGCGTCGAAAGCGAGGAGAACGTGGGCTCGACGTTCTGGGTCGAGGTCCCCCAGGTCCAGGCCTAGTCCGCCTCGGCGGCGGCCTCGCCGCGGAGACCGCGGATCATCGGCACCCGGGGGTCGTCGGGCGCCATCTCGAGGAACTCGTCGAACGCGGCGATCGCCGTGTCGGCGTCGCCGTGGCCCTGCCAGGCGATGAGCCCCTCGAAGAAGGCCACGTCCGGCGAGTCCGGTTCGAGCTCGGCCAGCGCCTCGGTGGCGGCCGAGGCGTTCTCCCAGTCATCCGCCCGGACGTAGGCAGTGATCAGCCGGCCGTAGGGCGCGGGGTTGTCGGGATCGAGGGAGACGAGGGCCAGGAGCAGGGTCGCGGCGCGCTGGAGGTCCTCGGCCGTCGTGCCGGCCAGGTAGGCATCGGCCAGGGCGGAGAGCGCCGCCCGATCCTCCGGGTTGGCGGCGACGGTCTCCAGGAGCTGCTCGATCTCGGCCTGGCGAGCCGCCTCGGCCGCCTGGGCCTCCGCCAACGGCTGGTTCACGACCGTCTCGGCCGCCAGGCTGTACGGCTCGGGCAGCAGGAAGCCGACCAGCAGCGCGACGACCAGGCCGATCGCCACCCCGACGGCCGCGCGGCGGGCGGGCGGCGAGGGGACGCCCGTGTTCGGCGCCGGCGCATCCGCGCCGTCGGGCGGCGGACCGGCGACCTCGTTCGCGCGCCCCGGTCGGAGGAGCCAGGCGGCCAGCCCGACGGCCCCGACCGCCGTCACGAGGAGCGGGATGAGCCACGGCGCCACGCCCGGCGGCTCGAGGAGGATCCAGGAGCCGTAGCGGGCCACGAAGCTGGCCTTGATCTCATCCTCCGTCCGGCCGGTGGTCACCTGCTGGGCCACCTCGCGGCGGATCTCGGCGGCCGCGCGGGTCGGGGAGTCGGCCGCGGACAGGCCGGCGCAGTCGGGGCAGCGCAGTTCGGAGGCGATCGCGTCGACCTGCTCGTCGACGCTGGCCGGTGGTGCGGGCCGGAGGATGAGCAGAGCGCCGAGGACGACGGCCGCAGCCACGATCCCGAGCCCCGCCCAGGCCGCCAACGTGCGTCGCTCGAGGCTCATGGGGCCACCCCGATCAGCGGGAGGTAGTGGTCCATGTCCTCGTCCGTCAGCGGCCCGTAGTGCTTGGCCCGGATGATCCCGTCGGCGTCCACGAAGAAGGTCTCCGGCGGTCCGAGGACCCCGTAGTCGAGCGCCACCGCCCCCGAGTCGTCGATCCCGGTCGGCCAGCCCCCGTCGCCGTACCGGACCAGGAACTCACGGGCCGCGGCGGGATCGTCGTCGTACAGGATCCCGACCAGGGCGAGCGCGTCACCGTGGGCCTCCTCGGTCTCGAGCAGCACCGGGTGCTCGTCCACGCAGGCCGGGATGCACCAGCTGGCCCAGAAGTTG
>DATBIW010000122.1:0-84906 GCA_036556745.1 Candidatus Limnocylindria bacterium
AGCCTCCGACGGCGGTTCGCGACCAGGCCGTCGCTCGGCGTCCGTGGCCGGGTTGCGCTCTCGGTGGGACTGTCCCTCGTGGCCAGCCTGGCGGCCACCGCCGTGGCGCGCCGGCTCCGCGGGCGCCGTCGCATGCAGGGCTGAGGACCGTCAGGCGCCCCTTCCCCTGGTTGGCATATCACTGCAAGGTCTGGCGGCAACCTCTGACTCGCCTGTCCGTGCGGGTGAGCACACTTGGCGTCACCGCAACGCGAGGTTCGTCATGTGCCTGACCTGTGGCTGCATGGATGCCCATCGCCAGATGGGTGAGCACAACATCCGCTACGAGGACGTCGAGGCCGCGGCCGAGGAGAACGGTCGCTCGATGGCCGAAACGTGGGACATCATCGAGCGGACGAAGGCGAAGGACGTCGACGCCCATCCGGGCGAGTACCAGGGAGCCTGACCGCCAACGCCGCCTCGGCTCCTGCGAATAGCGCCGTTGGTCGCCTCTCGGCAGGGCATCCGGCACTGGGCCGCGGCCGTGGCTCGGGTCATGGTGTGGGGAGCCCGGCACGGTCATGCATGTCGGCGCCACGGAGGCAGGGACGATGGGATCGCGAGTGGTGATCATGGGGGCGGCCGGGCGAGACTTCCACGTCTTCAATGTCGTGTTCCGGGACGATCCTGAGCGCGAGGTCGTGGCGTTCACCGCGGCCCAGATCCCGGGCATCGCGGACCGGCGATACCCCGCGGAGCTCGCCGGATCTCGGTATCCGGACGGGATCCCCATCGTCGCCGAGGACGACCTCGAGCAGCTGATCACCGAGCGCGACGTGGACACGGTCGTGTTCGCGTACAGCGATGTCAGCCATCAGACGGTCATGCATGCCGCCTCCCGGGTGCTCGCCTCGGGAGCGGACTTCGTCCTCTTCGGCCCGCGCCGCACCGAGCTCCCCAGTCGGCGGCCGGTGATCGCGGTCTGCGCCACCCGGACCGGGGCCGGGAAGAGCCAGACCTCGCGACGGGTCGCGGCGATCCTCGAGGAGATGGGCCATCGCCCGGTCCTCGTCCGCCATCCGATGCCGTATGGCGACCTGGTCCGCCAGCGGGTCCAGCGATTCGGCAGCTACGCCGACCTCGAGCACGAGGACACGACGATCGAGGAGCGCGAGGAGTACGAGCCCCACATCGTGGCGGGTCATGCGATCTACGCCGGGGTCGACTACGCGGAGATCCTCGAGCGCGCCGAGGCCGAAGGTGACGTCGTGGTCTGGGACGGCGGGAACAACGACCTGCCGTTCTATCGGCCCGACCTGCTCATCGTCGTGGCCGATCCCCTCCGCGCCGGGGACGAGACCCGGTATCACCCGGGTGAGGCGGTCCTCAGGAGCGCCGACCTCGTGCTCATCAACAAGGTCGACTCCGCGGACCGGGCGGCAGTCGATGGCCTGCGCGAGACGATCAGGGCCCTCAATCCGCGGGCGGCCATCGCGGAAGCCCGCAGCGTCCTCCGGGTCGAGGGTGGAGACATCGCAGGCAAACGGGTCGTGGTCGTCGAGGACGGGCCCACGCTCACCCACGGGGAGATGCGCTTCGGGGCGGGCATCGTGGCGGCACGCCGCGAGGGAGCCGTGCCGGTCGACCCGCGGCCGTACGCCGTCGGTACGATCAAGCGCGTCCTGGACGAGCACCCCTCGCTCGAGCCGCTCATCCCGGCCATGGGCTACGGCGACGCGCAGGTTGCCGAGCTGGCGGCGACCCTCGAGGCGACGCCGGCCGACCTGGTGCTGTCGGCGACGCCCATCGACCTGGGCCGGATCATGCAGCTCCGCAAGCCCGTCGTTCGTGTCCGCTACGACCTGGACGAGGTCGATCCGGAGGGCCTGAGGGGACCCATCGCGACCGCCCTCGAGCGCGCCCGGCAGCCGGTCGGTTCGGGGTCTCCCGGGGCGGGCGGCCTATAATCCGCCGGCGCTCCGGCGTAGCTCAGTGGTAGAGCGGGCGGCTGTTAACCGCTTGGTCGTAGGTTCGAATCCTACCGCCGGAGCCAGACTCAGCAGTTCCGGAGAAGCGGCCGCGACGGCCGCTTCGTAGCCTCTGGCGCGCTGACGCGGCTTCACGACGTGGGACGGGCGATGACTGAAAAGCAGGCGGGGTGGGGTTCGATCCGGGTCCGCGGCGCCCGGGAGCACAACCTCCGCGACATCAGCCTCGACAGCCCGAAGCGGCAGCTGACCGTCTTCACCGGGGTGTCGGGCTCGGGCAAGAGCTCACTCGTGTTCGAGACGATCGCCGCCGAGTCGCAGCGGCTCATGAACGAGACGTACAGCGCCTTCGTCCAGTCGTTCATGGGCACCCCGGCCCGTCCGGACGTGGACGCTCTCGAGAACCTCTCGGCCGCGATCGTCATCGACCAGGAGCGGATGGGCCTGAACCCCCGCTCGACGGTGGGCACGGTGACCGACGCCTACGCGATGCTGCGGATCCTGTTCAGCCGGCTGGGCGAGCCGAAGATTGGCCCGTCGACCGCCTTCTCGTTCAACATTCCCGCTGCCACCATCCGCGGCGAGATCAAGCTCGACAAGGGCGGGGCCGACTGGGAGGAGCGCGAGTTCCAGACCAGCGGGGGGATGTGCCCCGAATGCGAGGGCCTGGGGCGGGTGTCGAGCGTCGACACCGACGAGCTGGTGGACGCCTCGAAGACCCTGAACGAGGGCGCGATCCGCTTCCCCGGCTACCAGCCCGGGACCTGGTACCACAAGGGGTACGTCGAGTCGGGGCTGTTCGATCCGGACAAGCGGATCGCGGACTACACCGCGGAGGAGCGGGAGCGGCTTCTCTACGGCGAGGAGATCAAGGTCAAGGTCGGTGGGATCAACCTGACCTACCTGGGCCTGGTGCCGAAGATCCGCCGCGCCTTCCTGGTCAAGGACCTCGAGTCGCTCCAGCCGCATGTTCGCGCTGCGGTGGAGCGCATCGCCTCCCAGCAGCCGTGCCCGGGGTGCGGCGGCACACGGCTGAACGAGCTCGCCCGATCGGTGAAGGTCCAGGGCCTGAACATCGCCGAGGTCAGCGCGATGCAGATCACCGACCTCGCCGACTGGCTCCGGGGGCTTGGATCGGTGGCCCAGGGCGTGCGACCGATCGTCGACAACCTGGGCAGCCTCCTCGACGACTTCGCGACGATCGGCCTGGGCTATCTGTCGCTGGACCGCGAGTCGTCGTCCCTGTCGGGCGGGGAGTCCCAGCGGACGAAGATGGTCCGCCATCTCGGCTCGCCCCTGTCAGACATGACCTACGTCTTCGACGAGCCGACGATCGGCCTCCACGCGCACGACGTCCAGCAGATGAACACGCTCCTCGAGCGCCTGCGGGACAAGGGCAACACCGTGCTGGTCGTCGAGCACGACCCGGAGGTCATCCGCATCGCCGACCACGTGGTCGACATGGGGCCCGGAGCGGGCACCCACGGCGGCGAGATCGTTTACGAGGGTCCGTACGCGGGCCTGGCGGCCGCCGGGACCCTGACCGGCCGGCACCTCGAGGAGCGCCAGCCCCTCAAGGAATCGGTCCGCCCGCCGCGCGGAGCGGTCGAGATCCGCCACGCCACGTTCCACAACCTCCAGGACGTGTCGGTCGACGTGCCACTCGGCGTGCTGGTCGCGGTCACCGGCGTGGCCGGCTCGGGCAAGAGCTCGCTCATCCACGGCTGCCTTCCGCGGGAGAACCCCACGGTCACCGTGGTCGACCAGTCGGCCATCCGGGGCTCGCGCCGATCCAACCCGGCGACCTATACCGGCATGCTCGATGGCATCCGGAAGGCGTTCGCATCGGCCAACGGCGTCAAGCCAGCGCTGTTCAGCGCCAACTCGGAGGGGGCATGCCCGGAATGCAAGGGCCTGGGCCTGATCTACACCGACCTGGCGTTGATGGCGGGCGTGGTCAGCGTCTGCGAGACGTGCGGCGGCAAGCGCTTCACCGACGAGGTGCTCGAGTACCGGCTGCGCGGCCGGAACATCTCCGAGGTCTTCGCCATGTCGGTCGAGGAGGCGCAGGCGTTCTTCACCGAGAAGCCGATCCGGGCCATGCTCGACCGGCTGGCCGATGTCGGCCTGGGCTACGTCACCCTCGGCCAGATGCTGAACACCCTGTCCGGCGGCGAGCGCCAGCGGCTCAAGCTCGCGATCGAGATGAGCAGCGACGCGGAGGTCTACGTCCTCGACGAGCCGACGTCCGGTCTCCACATGCACGACGTCGACAACCTGATCGGCTTGATGGACCGGCTCGTGGATGCCGGCAAGACCGTGATCGTGATCGAGCACAACCTCGACGTGATCGCCCGGGCCGACTGGGTGATCGACCTCGGACCGGGGGCGGGCCATGACGGCGGTCGGGTGATTTTCGAAGGGCCGCCTGCCGAGCTGGTGGAAGCCAAGCACTCCCTGACCGGGCAGCACCTGCGGCGCCGGTCGGCCACGTTGGCTGCCGCCGGTCCGCCGCCCGCCGGACGCTGACCCCTTTCGGGCATGCTCAGGGCCGCCGGGGGCCGGGGATAGAATCGGATTCGTGCGAGCCCTGGCCGTGCTGATCCTGGTGCTGGCGGCCTGCGCGAGCCCAACCGAAGCCGAGCCCAGCGCGACCACGGAACCGTCACCGGACCCGACATCAACGGCGCGGCCGACCCCGACGGCGCGGCCGACGGAGACGGCCGAGCCGGCGCCATCCTCGACCCCATCAGCCGGTGGGTCCGGATCGGCGAGGTACACGATCGCCGGCGACTACAGCGCCACGGGCGAGCTGGCCTTCGTCCCCTCGTCGAGCGACTCCAGCCAGACCGGCCCGCGCCAGCTCGTGTTCTGCTCGGGCTCGTGCACCTCCGCGGATTCCTCCGCCTTTCTCGTGATGGAATTCGAGCCCTCGGGAGCCTTCGTCAGCTTCGACAACCCTGAGGCGTTGGTGACCGGGCTGTGCGAGGTCGACTTCACCCGCCAGGACGAGACCGCGGTGGCCGGCACCTTCACCTGCGCCCCGGATCAGGCGTTCCGCCTCGCCGCCCAGGGAGGCGTCTGCGCCTGGACCGCCTATCTGAACGGGACGACGCGCGTCACGCGCACCGAGTCGTGCGCTCCCATCGGGATGACCTCGATCAGCGGGTCATTCGACGCCAACCTGCAGTAGCCCGAATCCATGCAGGCAGCCCTCAGATACCGATACGGGAACCCCGACGTCGTCGAGCTCCGCGAGGTCGACCGCCCCGAGCCCGGCGCAGGGGAGATCCTCGTCCGGGTTCGGGTTGCCTCGGTCAACCGTGCCGACCTGGACGGCATCGAGCCCCGGCCGGGGTTCCTGCGCCTGTTCCTCGGCCTGCGGGCGCCCCGGAACCCACGGGTCGGGATCGACGTCGCCGGCGTCGTCGAGGCGGTCGGGCCTGACGTCACCCGGTTCCGGCCGGGCGACGAGGTGTTCGCCGACCTCTACCCGAGCGGCGGCGGCGCATTCGCCGAGTTCGCCTGCGCATCCGAGCGCGCCTTCCAGCCGATGCCGCACGGCCTGACGTTCGAGCACGCCGCGACGCTGCCGCACTCGGCGATCCTCGCCATCCAGGGGCTCCGGCGCCGGCAGGGTCGAACGGTCGGGCCCGGCGACCGGGTCCTCGTCGTGGGGGCCTCTGGCAATGTCGGCCCGTTCGCCGTCCAGATCGCCAAGTCGCGCGGCGCGGAGGTGACCGGGGTCTGCCGGGGCTCGAAGGTCGACTTCGTCCGGTCGCTGGGCGCCGACCACGTCATCGACTACGAGACGACCGACTTCACGAAGGCCGGCGAGCGGTACGACTGGATCCTGGACACCGACGCGCGCCACTCGGTCCTCGCGGTCCGGCGCGCCCTCGCCCCGAAGGGCACCTACGTCACGCTCGGTGGCACCGCCGGGTCGATCCTGGGCGCCATGATCGTGGGGCCGTTCCTGTCGCTGTTCACCAGCCGGTGGACCGGGCTCATGCTGTGGTGGCGCCCCTTCGATCCGGACGACGTGCGGACCGTTGCGGCCATGGTGTTGGACGGGACGGTCACCCCGGCCATCGACCAGCGCTACCCGCTCGCCGAGGTCGTGGCCGCGCTCCGCCACGTCGACGAGGGCCGGGCCCGAGGGAAGGTTCTCGTCATTCCCTAGTGGTATCCTCGGCCGAGTGCGCCTTCCCGCGCGCAACCCCGTTCCGACGCCCACGCCGTCGGCTCGCCGGGGCAAAGGGGACGACCGGTCCTCGGGAACATCGGTCACCGGCCCTTCCGGCGATCGTCTCGCAGCGTGGGTGCGGTGCGACCGCTCGCAAGGGAACCGAACGTGACTGAGCAGAAAGCCCTCAAGCGCCGCGTCCGCGCGCGCATGTCGAAGACCGGCGAGCGCTACACCGCTGCCCGCCGCCACGTGCTGGCCAAGGACGGCCCGGAACCCTCCGTTCCCGCCGCGCCCGATCCGGTCGCCGAGTTCCGGGGGAAGGCCTCCGCCGACGAGCTCGTGGTCGCCCGGACCGGCCGCCCGTGGAGGGAGTGGTACGCGATGCTCCAGGCCTGGGGCGCCGCCGACCGGAGCCACACCGAGATCGCCCGCTGGCTGAGCGGCGAGCAGGGCGTGGACGGCTGGTGGTCCCAGGAGCTGACCGTCCGCTACGAGATGGCCATCGGCCGACGCCAGCCGGGCCAGCGGCCCGACGGCTTCTCGATCGGCGTGTCCAAGACGGTCGGTGCTCCGGTGGACGACCTGTACGAGGCGTTCGTCGACCCCCGGCGCCGGTCCAGCTGGCTGAATGCGAAGCTGCGCACCCGGACCGCGACGCCCGCCAAGCACGCCCGATTCGACTTCGGCGGCGGCCCCACCCGCCTGGCGGTGTACTTCGCCGCGAAGGGGAGCGACCGGAGCACGGTCACCGTCCAGCACGAGAAGCTGCCCGATGCGGAGGCCGCCTCCGAGATGAAGGCCTTCTGGAAGGCCGAGCTCACCTCCCTGCAACGGCTGCTCGAGGGAGCGGGCTAGGCTCATGACCGATCAGGCCCGCGTCGTCCAGCGCACGTTCCTGCTCCTGACCCTCCTGACGACGCTGGCCGCGTCGTTCATCTGGGGCATCAACACCCTGTTCCTGCTCGACGCGGGCCTGTCGAATACCGAGGCGTTCGCGGCGAATGCGGCGTTCACCCTCGGCCAGGTGATCTTCGAGATCCCGACTGGGGTGGTGGCCGACACCCGGGGCCGCCGCTTCTCGTTCCTGCTCGGGGCGGGGACGCTCCTCGTCTCGACCCTCCTGTACCTGTTCATGTGGAACATCCAGGCCCCGTTCTGGGGATGGGCCGTGTCCTCGGCGCTGCTGGGGCTGGGCTTCACGTTCTTCTCCGGCGCCACCCAGGCGTGGCTGGTGGATGCCCTGGCGGCCACCGGCTACCGGGGCGACCTCGAATCGGTCTTCGCCCGGGCCCAGGTGGTCGGCGGCGTGGCGATGCTGGGGGGATCGGTCCTGGGTGGGTTCATCGCCCAGCTGACCGACCTCGGCGTCCCGTACATCATCCGCGCCGCGATGCTGGGCGTGACCCTGGTCGTGGCCTGGATCTACATGCGCGACCTCGGCTTCACCCCGCAGCGCGACGCCCACCCGGTGGAGGCGGTGAAGGTCGTCTGGAAGGGAGCCCTCGACGGGGGGCTCCGGAATCCGCCGGTCCGCTGGCTGATGCTGGCCGCCCCGTTCAGCGCCGGCGTCGGGATCTACGCGTTCTACGCGCTCCAGCCGTACCTCCTGGAGCTGTATGGCGATCCGAACGCCTACGGGATCGCGGGCCTGGCCGCCGCCATGGTCGCCGGCGCCCAGATCATCGGTGGCGCCTTCGTGCCGTTCGTGCGCCGCTTCTTCGGGCGCCGGACCAACATGCTCCTGCTGGCCGCCATCGTGTCGTCCGGCCTGCTGGTGCTCATCGGCCTGACGACGTCGTTCATCCTCGCCCTGGTGCTCCTGGCCGGGTGGTGCATCTCGCTGGCCATCGCGCAGCCCGTCCGCCAGGCGTTCATCAACGGGATCATCCCGTCGGAGCAGCGGGCGACGGTCCTCTCGTTCGACGCCCTGATGGGGTCGGCCGGCGGGGTCGTCGCCCAGCCCGTCCTCGGGCGCGCAGCCGACGTATTCGGCTACGGGCCGTCCTACGTGATCTCGGGCGTGATCACGGCCATGGTCATCCCGTTCACCTGGCTGGCCCGCCGGGAACAGGCCCCATCGGACCCGATCACCGACACCGAATCCGAGGAGGCCGCGGCCGCCGCATGATCGCGCGTGTGTTCCGGGCCGGGAAGCCCGAGGAGCAGGTCGAGGAGCTCGCCGCGGTCCCCCGCGAACCGGCGGCCAAGGAGCTCGTCTGGGTGGACGTCCAGCGCGACGAGGACGTCGCCAAGGTCCTCGCCCACCTGGGATTCAGCGCGGCCGAGCACCGCCTGACCGATACCGACGCCGAGTCCGGCGTCGCGCGGCTGGATGACATCGTGCTGGTCACCGTCAACGGCCTGTCCCGTCCCGACGACGGTTCGCTGCCACGCCCGTCGCGGGTCGACCTCCTGGCACGGGAGAACGTCGTCGTGACCATGCGCGACGAGGAGGTCGCCGGGCTGGGCGACCTGGTCGACCTCGTCCAGGGACGGTCGGAGCTCGGCTCGCTCGACGCGGCGTCCTTCGCCGCGATCCTCCTCGACGGGCTGATCGCGGCCTTCTTCGATGCGGTCGAGGACATCGAGCGCGACATCGACGAGGTCGACGACCGGGCGCTGGGCGCCCGATCGAGCCGCGGCCTGGTGAACGACCTCACGGCGCTCCGCCGCCGGATTGCCGTCCTCCGGCGCACCCTGGTCCCCCACCGGTCAGTGGTGGCCGCGCTGGCGCGTCCCGAGCTCGGGCTCACGCCGGGTGGGCCTGACCCATGGCCCGGCCTGCTGGACCGGCTCGAGCGCGCGATCGACGCGGTCGAGAACGCCCGTGAGCTCCTCCTCGGCTCGTTCGACCTGGTGATGACCCAGACCGCCCAGCGGACGAACGACATCGTCCGGGTCCTGACGGTCGTGTCGGTGACGCTCCTGCCGGCTGGCGTCCTGGCCGGCATCTTCGGGATGAACTTCGAGTCGCCGATCTTCGAGGGGAGCGGGACCTTCCTCCTCGCCGCCGGCCTGATCGCCGGGATCTCGGTCCTAATCCTGCTGGCCGCTCGCTGGCGGGGCTGGCTCTGATCCGTCGCGCCGGCCCACTACCCTGCTGTACGGGACCACGACGACCCGGCCGGCATCGGCTGGGCTGGGTCGCGCTCAGGTCCGGCAGCCGACGGGCTCGAATCGCAGCTCCACATCCAGTCGGAGGACCTGGCCGGGACCGATGAGCTCCAGGGCACCGGGCTCGCCCAGGCGCAGCCGGCGGTCGCCCTGAGGGGCGTGGGTCTGGGGCTCGACCGCGACCGCGTCGATGGACGAAGGGCTGGTGGCCACCACGAACTTCGAGGTTGTCTGCAGAGAAGCCTCCACCCCACGGGTGGCCCAGCGGAGTGTGACCGGCACCTCCCCCAGCCCGGTCCAGGTGGCATCGAGTTCGTCGGGCATCGGCCGGAGAGTCCGGAGGTTGTATTCGCCGGCGACGGCCACCGGCTCAGGCGGCGTCGCGGAGTTGGGGCTGAAGACGTGGGTGCCGGAGATCGCGACGTCCACCGGGCTTCGGAACCACGGATGGATCCCGATGCCTCCGGGCATCGGGGAGTTGGACAGGTTCTGCACTGAGAGCTCGAACCGGAGCCGGTGTTCGGCAGCGGTTACCGTCTGCTGCACCTCGTACCGCCATGGCCAGCGGTTCCCGCCGGCCTGGACTCGGAACGTTCCGTCAGCGTCCAGTTCCCACGGCAGGCGGTGGACCTGGCCGTGGATCGCCGAGCCGTCGGGGAAGTTGGCATCGACAGACACCTGCTGCCCGCCCAACCTCATCGAACCGGCCTGGATCCGGTTGCACCAGGGTGCCATCACGTAGGAGCCCCAGAAGAACGGCTCGCGATCATAGGCGGTCACCCTCTCGGGGGTCCGGAGCAGGTCCTGGCCGAAAGCGCGGAGCCGATGGAGCCGGGCTCCGCGTGCCGGCAGGAGCACGGCCTCCACCGACTCGCTCGCGACCACGACCTGTGGTTCGGCCAATGTGTGCGTCTCGTCAGGAGGCGACGGTCATCGCCCGATCCGGGCTGAGCAGGAACGGCGGCAGGTAGGCAGGGATGTTCGAGAACGGCAGCACGTCCGGGTGGAGATCGATGCCGAGTGACTCGCGCATGAACGTTCGACGCGCCTCGATGCGGCTCCAGGCCCGCGGATAGCTCGCCGCGAAGTCCGCTCGCAGGTCGGCATCCGCGAGCGCGATCCCATCCTCGATATTGGTCGTGAAGTAGTCGGTCCCAGTCGCCGGGATGATGTCCACCTGGAGGGCCATGCCGGACTTCAGCTCGATGCGGGAGCCGCGCGAGACGGGCGAGTTCACCCACTCATCGAGGTGGATCTGGTGCCCCGGGTTGAGCGAGATCCCGAAGAAGGGATCGCCCAGGCGACGGTCGATGATCTCCTGCAGGACGCCGCCGGCCTGGCCCACGTGGAGCGCCTCATACCACTCCACAACGGCGGCGAAGTACGGCCCCACGAGTTTGCCGACGTAGTCGCCGATGCCCGCCGGCAGCTGCGTCGCATCGGCGACCACGAACCCGGCTCGGCAGTTCAGGGCGCCCCAGATCCCGAACGCGACGGTGAACCGGTCTCCCTCCTCGATGACCCGATCACCCGGGCTCAGCAGTCCGAACGATGCACGCGGCCCTGCGGTCAGCATCAGGTGGCAGGACAGCGGACTGCCGTCCCATTCGAGGAGCCGCACCGCCTCTCGTTCGCGCATGCCTGGCCGGAGGCCGAAGAGCACGTTCCGGATGCCGTTCGACGTCCGGCAGGCGGCGTGTTCGAAGGTCGCCAGTTGGTCGAGGTCGTTGATGACCCGCAGCCCATTGGCGGCGTCGATCAGCAGCCCGGTGGCGTTCTCCACCGCGCCGGTCGGCCCGGTCAGGGCCCGCAGCTCGTCCGCCAGGTAGGACGGCACGTCCAGCGCGGCCGGGCTGGTGTAGGTCTTCCAGCCGATGACGCCAATCCGGCGACCGGCCTTGACGCCCTCCCCGGCAAGGATGCTGGCCAGCGGCCGGGAGTGGTCGCGCGGCTGGGACGGGAGGCTGAGGTCGCCGAGGAGATGACGGCGCATCGGAAGGGGAGCTTCGCCGGCCATGTCGTATGACTCGTTGCCGACCAGGATGGCGGGCGGATCCTCCGCACCCAGGATGAGCACCGCCTCCTCGAAGCGAGGATCGAACCCGGACAGGAACGACAGGTTGGCGCTGTGCTCACGGTCGGCGTAGACGACGACCATGTCGTAGCCCTGCTCCGCGGCGCGTTCGCGGAGCCTCGCCACCCGGGACAGATACGCCGCGGCCGGAATCTCCGGTGCCGTGTCGGAGACACCGAACTCGGGGAGCTCGATGGGGAGCAGGCGAGGCCGCCGCCCCCTGGCCACGGGATCAGGAGCCGCCCGGCAGCCAGCGCCGGGCGGCGGCAGCGCTGGCCCTAGCCAAGCGTCGCCACCTCGAAAATCCGCTCGATGACCCGCAGGTTGGCGACGGCGTCCTCGGGCGGGACCGGCGTCGGCAGGTCGTCCAGGATGGCCGCCGCAAAGTGCTCAGCCTCGACGGTGTAGGGGTCCGCGGGCGCGAAGGTCATCACCTCGGTGTTCGGTGCGACCGGCGGGTCACCGCCGGCGCTTACGAACACCTGGGTCGGGCGGTCGGGCGGGATGTTGAACGGGATCCCGATCGAGATACGACCCTCCGTGCCGTAGACGTGCACCCGCTGGTCGTCCTCGGCCCGGGTCGAACAGGTGAAGGTCGCCACGCCGTCGCCGAACTGAAGCAGGGCGCTGGTCAAGATGTCCGTGCCGTCGACCGGATCACGGGTCAGCGCCGCGTGGACCGTGGTCGGCTCCGAGCCGAACAGCATGCGTGACAGGTTGACCGAGTAGCACCCGATGTCGTACAGCGCTCCGCCCCCGGCGTCGCGGATGTTGCGGATGTTGGTCGGGTCGTCGTTGAAGTACGAGAACCAGCTCTGCACCGCCCGGAGCCGACCGATGCGCCCCGACGCGACCATCTCGCGCACGGCGACCCACGACGGATGCAGCCGGTACATGAACGCCTCCATCAGCCGGATGCCCTCGGCCCGGCAGACCTCGATCATGTCTTCCGCCTCGTCCGCGGTGCGGGCCAGCGGCTTCTCGCACAGGACGTGCTTCCCGGCCCGGGCGGCGGCCTTCGTCCAATCGGCGTGGAGGTGGTTTGGAAGGGGAATGTAGACCGCATCCACGTCGCCATCCGCCAGGAGCGCTTCGTACGAGCCATGCGCTCGGGGAATGGCCAGGGTGGTGGCGGCTTCGCGCGCCCGGATCTCGTCACGCGAGGCGATGGCGACCACCTCGCATCGGTCAGCCTTCTGGATCGCGGGGATGACCTTCTTCAGGCCGATGTCCGCCGTCGACAGGATGCCCCAGCGCAGGGCTCCAGCCATCGGTCTAGCCCCAGGAGGTCTCGGTCACCGGCCGGAACGCGACCTCCAGGATCCGGTGAGTCCGTGGACGGGTGACGACAAAGAGGACCGCCTCGGCGACGTCTTCGGGCCGCATCATCCCGCCCAGCTCCGGCATGTCGGGTGTCCGACCGCGACCCATGGCGAAGTCGGTGGCCACCCCACCGGGGCACACGTTCGTGCAGCGGACCCCCTGCTCGCGCAGCTCGTGGTCCAACGCTGCGGTCAGTCCCACTTGGGCGAACTTCGAGGCGCAGTACACCGCCTCGTACGGGAGCCCGCGTCGTCCGGCCTCGCTGGCAATGGTGACCAGGTCGGCGGCGTCGCTCTTCAGCAGCGCCGGGAGCGCGGCGCGGACCGCGTAGATCGCGCCTTTGACGTTGACGTCGATCATCTCCTCGATGTGCTCGGTCGGGAGGTCGAGGAACGGCCCGTAGGCACCCACCCCGGCATTCACCACGAGAATGTCGAGGCCCCCGAACCGGTCGACCGTGGCGGCGACCAGCGCCTCGAGCGAACCCGGGTCGCGCACGTCGGCCGGCATCGCCAACGCGCCGTCGATCCCCGGGTCGTCACCACTCCGCGATCCGATCGCGACTCGGGCTCCCGCGGCGGCCAGCGAGCGGGCCACCGCCGCGCCGATCCCACGGCTGGCGCCGGTCACCATGGCGACACGTCCATCAAGCGCGGCCATCATCGAATCCTCCGGTTGGTTTGGTCGCCAATGTACCCCGCGGTAGACCCTGGTTCAGCGACAACTCACGTGGGGCGCGAGGGGACGTACGCGCGCTCCCAGGCCGTTCACCGGCCGCTAAGATGACACCCCGGGGCTTGCCCGGATATCGGTCCGCACCGTACAGTCCGCCCATACGGGTCCCACAGAGTCAGCCGCACGCGGTCCACGTCCCAGCCCACGCCGCCATGCGGCTCGTGAACGAACCTTCAGGACAGCAGCTCAGCACGGAATGGAGGAGCGATTTGGAGGACCGGTTGGACCTCACAGCGATTCGTACGAGGAGGAAGGAGCCACACATGTCCCGACGAGCCGCAGTCTTGCTGCCGGTGCTCGCCATCGTGATCGCCGCCTGCCAGTCCGATGGCGGCGGGAGTGCCGCCGAATGCACGGTCGGCGTCTCGTGGAACAACTACCAGCAGGAGCGCTGGGCCAAGGCTGATGAGCCGGCCATGCAGGAAGTCATCGAGGCCGCCGGTGCCACCTACACTCGGACTGACGCGCAGGACAGCGAGGAGCAGCAGATCGCCGACGTCGAGAGCCTGATCAATCAGGAAGTCGACGTCATCATCCTCCTCGCCAAGTCGACGACCTCCATCCTGCCGGCCGTCCAGGCCGCACATGATGCGGACATCCCGATCATCGGCTACGACCGACTGATCGCCGACGACCAGGTGTTCTACATCACCTTTGACAACCAGGGCGTGGGCCGGATCATGGCCGAAACCATGCTCGAGGCTGTCCCCACCGGCAACTACGTGGTCATCAAGGGCCATCCTGACGATCCGAACGCGGACTTCCTGCGCGAGGGCATGGACCAGGGTGGACTCCAGGATGCGGTAGATGCCGGGGACGTCACCATCGTGTTCGAGGAGTACACCGACACCTGGAGCACGGAGAATGCCCAGGCCAACATGGAAACGGCCCTCCAGGAGAACAACAACGAGGTTGATGCCGTTCTGTCTGAGAACGACAGCATGGCCATCGGCGTCGTGGCAGCCTTGGCTGACCAGGGCCTGGACGGCGTCGTTCCGGTCACGGGCCAGGACGGGGACGCCGCGAACCTGAACAACGTGGCGCGGGGCCTCCAGCTGGTGGACGTCTGGAAGGACGCGTTCGGCCTCGGCCAGACGGCCGGCGACGTGGCCATCCAGCTGTGCGAGGGCACGGCGCTCGAGGACATCACCGCACCGGAGGACCTCGGGGACCACGTGGCGCCCGAGGCCGGCACGGCAGCCCAGCCGTTCGAGACCGAGAACGAGGACGGCGAGGCCGTCACCGTTCAGTCGATCACGCTCAAGCCAACCCCGGTCACCCAGGAGAACCTGGACCTGCCCATCGATCTCGGTTGGATCGAGCAGGACGTGGCCTGTGACGGTGCCGAGCCTGACGTGGCGGCCTGCCAGTAGGCCCGTCTCGTCGTAGGGATTCCGCGCCGGGCGCCCGCATCACCGCGGGCGCCCGGCGCGCGTCATCTCAGGGAGAGATCACGTGGCGGAAGCGGCGACGGCCGTGAAGGACCCCGCGGAGAAACCCGGACGCCCCATGGAGGGGCCCGTGGCGACGACGCGGCGGCTCGTGAGCGAGACGGAGATCGACCTCCGCCTGTTCGGCATGGTCGCGGCGCTCATCGGGATGCTGCTGGTGTTCGGCATCATCACCGGGGGGCGCATCCTGTCGCCGTCCAACCTGGTGACGATGTCGGTCCAGGCCGCTTCGGTGGCCATCATCGCGACCGGGATGGTCATCATCATCGTGTCCCGAAACATCGACCTCTCGGTGGGATCGATCGTGGGCGTCACCGCGATGACCTACGCGCTGCTCATGACCGGCACCGGCATCCTGACCGACGTGCTGGGGCGCGGGCACCCCCTGACCTGGGTCATCGCGCTGGTGATCGGGCTGTCGGTCGGTGGGCTGATCGGCGCCCTCCAGGGATTCATCGTCGCCTACGTCGGTGTCCCCTCGTTCATCGTCACCCTGGGCGGGCTGCTCGCCTTCCGCGGGGTGGTCTGGATCATGTCCGGCGGCCAGGGCGTCGCGGGACTTGACCTGACCTTCCAGATCCTCGGTGGCGGTCCGCAGGGCTCAATCGGCGGCACGTTCAGCTGGCTGGTCGGCATCATCGGCTGTGTCGGCATCGTCGGGCTGCTCGTCTACAACCGACGTCAACGTCGGAAGTTCGGATTCCCGGTGCGTCCGAGGTGGGCTGAGGTCCTGCTGGGCGCCGTCGGGTGCGCCGTAACCCTGGGCCTGGTCTACATCGCCAACAGCTACCTTTGGCCGCAGCCCCTGGCCGAGCGCTGGGCGGAGGAGCAGGGAATCCCCATCCCGCCGGGTGGCCTGCGGATCGAGGCCGGGATCCCGTGGCCGATCCTCCTGCTCGTCATGGTCGCGGTCGTCATGTCATTCCTCGCGAATCGCCGACGGTTCGGGCGATACGTGTACGCCATCGGCGGCAACCCCGAAGCGGCCGAGCTGGCCGGCATCAACACGCGCCGGACAGTCCTCAAGGCCTTCATCCTGATGGGGGTCCTATGCGCGCTCAGCGGAGCGGTCGCCGCCGCCCGGTTGAACGCCGCCTCGCTCGACGTGGGCCGCGGGTACGAGCTGTACGTGATCGCCGCCACCGTGATCGGCGGGACCTCGCTGGCCGGAGGCATCGGCACCATCCCGGGCGCGATCCTTGGCGCCCTGGTGATGTCGACCCTCGCCTACGGGCTTCAGTTCATCGGTCTGTCGTCGCCGTACCAGGATATCGCGGCGGGCATCGTGCTCATCGTGGCGGTTGGGCTGGACAGCTGGAATCGCCGCCGTGGGACCTAGCCGGATGGAGGTGGCGTCGTGACCGCGACTGGGCAGGTTCCTTTGGTCGACATGCGCAACATCCGGGTCGCATTCGGTGGTGTCCACGCGGTCGACGACGTGTCGATCGACCTGTACCCCGGCGAGGTCATGGGGGTTGTCGGCGGCAACGGCGCCGGCAAGTCGACCCTCATGCGCGCGCTGTCGGGCGCCCATCAGGCGGATTCCGGCTCCATCCTGATCGATGGCGCCGAGCAGGCCATCACGAACCCGCGCGACGCGAAGAACTTCGGGATCGAGACGATCTACCAGACCCTGGCGCTGGCCGACAACGTGGATGCCCCGGCCAACGTCTTCCTCGGCCGGGAGATCGGGACGCGCTGGGGGACGCTCGACGACTCCGCCATGGAGTCGGAAACGCGAAAGGTCATGGGTCGGCTCAACCCGAACTTCGACCGCTTCACCTCACCCGTGAAGTCCCTGTCCGGCGGGCAGCGCCAGGCGGTGGCCATCGCCCGCGCGGTGTACTTCAACGCCCGGATCCTGATCATGGACGAGCCGACGGCCGCTCTCGGACCGGCCGAGACGGCGCAGGTCCATGCCCTCATCCGGCAGCTCAAGGACGAGGGCATCGGCATCTTCCTCATCAGCCACGACATCCATGACGTCTTCGACCTGTCCGATCGGATCAGCGTCATGTACCACGGGCGGATCGTCGGCACGGTGCACCGCGATGACGTCACCACCGACGAGGTGCTGGGCATGATCATCCTCGGCAAGAAGCCGGGGGAGGTCACCAGCGACGAGCTGGCCGAACTGCACGGCTGATCGCGCGGGCGCCCGGGCGCCTCGAGCGCGGATGGCCTACGGCCGCGGGAAGTGCGGCGCCAGGGCGGGGTAGAGTTCCCGGAAGGCACGGTAGCCCTCGGCGTACGTTTTTGCGTCCGGGCCTGGGGCGGCCACCGGCGAGGCGCTGACGAGGGCCGCGGTCCCGGCATCCACGGTCGAGAACCACCCGACCCCGACTGCCGACAGAAGCGCCGCCCCGTACGCCGCGCCCTCGGAGGTGTTCGTCACGGCCAGCTCGGCGTCCAGGACGTCGGCCAGGATCTGACGCCAAAGCGGACTCGCGGTCCCACCGCCTGAAGCCCGGACCTGCGCCGGAGGGGGTACTCCGGCCGCGATCATCAGCTCGAGACCGTCACGAAGCCCGTAGGCGACGCCCTCGAGCACGGCTCGCACCAGATGGCGTCGGTCATGCGTAACCGTCAGGCCGACGAACGCGCCGCGTGCGAACGGGTCCGGGTGTGGGCTCCGCTCTCCGGTGAGGTAGGGCAGGAAGTACAGCCCCTCGCTGCCGGCCGGGACCTCGGCCGCGGGCGCGATGAGCGCGTCGAAGTCCGTGCCCGGGGCCAACGCGTCGCGGAACCAGCGGAGGCTCCCGGCCGCCGACAGCATCACCGACATCATGTGCCACCGCCCCGGCACGGCGTGGCAGAAGGCGTGGACCCGCCCGTGGCGCTCGATCCGGGGCTCCGAGGTGGCGGCGAAGACCACGCCCGAGGTTCCGACCGAGAGGGCCACCGTTCCCTCCGACACGACCCCCACGCCGACCGCGTTTGCGGCCTGGTCGCCGCCCCCGGCGACCACCGGTGTTCCCCGACGCAGGCCCGTGGCCGACGCGGCCGCATCGGTCAGGGTTCCGGTGATCTCCGGCCCTTCGTGAGTCACCGGCATCCAGCCCGGGTCGATCTCCAGCGCGGACAGGACCTCGGCCGACCAGTCCCGTCTGGCGAGATCGAACAGCAACGTGCCCGCCCCATCGGCCTTGTCCACCGCGTGGTCGCCGGTCAGCTGGAGCCGGACGTAGTCCTTCGGCAGCAGGACGTGGGCGACGCGCCGCCACACGTCGGGCTCGTGGTCCCGCACCCAGACCAGCTTCGGGGCGGTGAACCCGGTGAGCGCGTCGTTCCCCGTGACTTGGATCAGGCGTTCGGGACCGATCACCGCCCGGATGAGGTCGCACTCGGCATCGGTCCGCTGGTCGTTCCACAGGATTGCCGGGCGCAGGATCGTGTTCGCCGAGTCCAGCAGGACCGCGCCGTGCATCTGTCCCGTCAGGCCGACCGCCACCACATCCTCCGCGGGAACGCTGGACGAAGCCAGCACAGCCTGGATGGCCGATGTCGTCCCAGCCCACCACAGCGACGGGTCCTGCTCGCTCCAGCGGGGCTGCGGGACCGAGGTGGGGTACTCCGCCATGCCCGTGGCCTGGACGGCACCCTGCTCATCGACCAGGACGGCCTTGGTCGCCGTGGTCGAGACGTCGATGCCCAGGACGTGTCCCATGGCAGTCGGCGCCGAGCGGTCAGTCGGTCTGCGCCGGGCGCTCCGCGGCCCAGACCCGCTGGTTCACCAGGTTTTCGAGGAGCTCCTGGCGACCCGACCGGGGATGCGGATCGATGGTGCCCTGGGCAACCGTCGAGGCCAGATCCTCCAGTGACTGGCGGCCATCCAAGATCGAGGCGCCGAGCTCGTCGGACCAGCCCGCGTACCGCTCGTCGCGGAACCGGGCGATGGTGCGGTGCTGGATGATGTCGGCCGCCACGAGCAGCGAGCGGGCGAGCGTGTCCATGCCGCCGATATGGGCATGGAACAGGTCGGTCCGATCTAGGCTCTGGCGGCGGAGCTTGGTGTCGAAGTTGAAGCCTCCGGTCGTGAACCCACCAGCCTGCAGGATCTCGGCGAGGACCGGCGCGAGCTCGTCAACGGAGTTCGGGAACTGGTCCGTGTCCCACCCGTTCTGGTAGTCGCCGCGGTTGATGTCGACGCTGCCGAAGATCCCCGTGGCGAGCGCCACCAGAACCTCGTGATGGAAGCTGTGGCCGGCCAGGGTTGCGTGGTTGACCTCGATGTTCACCCGGTACTCATCGGTCAGACCGTGCCGCTCGAGGAAACCGGCGACGGTCGCGCAGTCGTAGTCGTATTGGTGCTTCGTCGGCTCCTGTGGCTTGGGCTCGATGAGCAGCGTGCCCTGGAAGCCGATCCGGTGTTTGTGCTCGGCCACGAGGGTGAGGAATCGCGCCAGCTGCAACTCCTCGCGGGCGAGGTCGGTGTTCAGCAGGGTCTCGTAACCTTCTCGACCGCCCCACAGGACGTAGTTCGCGCCCGCGAGCCGGTGCGTGGCTTCGAGCATGAGCTTCACCTGGGCCGCGGCGTAGGCGAAGACCTCGGGGTCGGGGTTCGTCGCAGCGCCGGCGGCGTAGCGTGGATGGCTGAACAGGTTGGCCGTCCCCCACAGCAGGCGGGCCCCGGTGCGGCCCATATGGCCCTCGATCTCGTCGATCATGGCCTCGAGGTTGGCCTGGGTCTCGGTCCAGCCATGACCCTCCGGGGCGACGTCTCGGTCGTGGAAGCAGAAGAACGGGGCACCCAGCTTGGCGAGGAACTCGAAGGCGGCCCGCACCTTCTCCCGGGCTGCGGCCATGGGGTCGAGTCCCGCGGTCAGCCACGGCCGGTCGAACGTCCCCACGCCGAAGACGTCGGAGCCGGGCCAGTTAAACGAGTGCCAGAAGCAGACCGCGATCCGGAGGTGGTCCTCCATGCGCCTGCCGAGCACGGGCAAGTCTGGCTGGTAGACCTTGAACGACAGGGCGTTGTCGTCGTCCACCCCTCCGAACGGGATCCGCGCCTCAACCTCGGTGAAGAACTCGTCGGCCACGCCGGGCGACCGTAGCACAGTCGCCCACCCATCCTTCGCGGAGCAGACCGATGCCCGGCGGGTACCATCCTCCCGCCGTGCGTCGCTTCTTGCTGTGGTGCGCCCGAAACAGGTGGTTGCGGACCCACATCCCGCGCCTGCCCGGCGCCCAGCGGGCGGTCCGCCGCTTCATGCCCGGCGAGACGATGGACGACGCCCTCCGGGCGGCGGGCACCCTCCAGGCCGGCGGCCTGCCCTCGATCTTCACCCGCCTCGGCGAGAACCTGGCCGACCTGGCCCAGGCCGATGAGGTCGTCGCCCACTACCACGAGCTCATCGGCCGGTTTGCCCGCTGGGGGCTCCACCCCGACGTCTCGCCCAAGCTGACCCAGCTCGGTCTCGACCACGATCCGGACGCCACCGTGGACCACGCCGTCGAGCTGGCCCGCCACGCGGCCGCAGTCGGCAGCCGGCTGTGGATCGACATGGAGGACAGCTCGTACGTGGACCGCACGCTTGACGCCTACGAGCGCGTGCTCGAGGCGCAGCCGGGCGTGGGCCTCTGCCTCCAGGCCTACCTGCGCCGGACCCCGGCTGACGTCGAGCGGCTCCTCCCCCTGGGAGCCGGGGTCCGCCTCGTCAAGGGCGCGTACAACGAGCCGGCCAGCGTGGCCTTCCGGGACAAGGGCGAGGTGGACGAGGCCTACCTCGGGCTCGCCGTCGCCATGCTCCCGGCGGCGGCCGACGGGGGGCTCCGGCTGGGGCTCGGCACCCATGACGTCGAGCTCGTCGAGCGGATCGCCGAGGCGGGGGCCGCCCAGGGGATCGGGAAAGAGGCGTTCGAGGTCCAGATGCTGTACGGCATCCGGGCCGACCAGCAGCGTCGCCTCCAGGCCGAGGGCTACCGGGTCCGCATCCTCATCGCGTACGGGGAGTACTGGTATCCGTGGTATGTCCGCCGCCTGGCCGAGCGTCCGGCGAACCTGTGGTTCGCGATGCGGCAGATGATCCCCTGGTGAGGGACTGGGCCCGCGACTACTCCTCGGGGAGCTTGAAGTCGGGGTCGATCGGGGCGGTGGTGCCCTCGTGGTCGAAGGTGGGGACCAGGACCCACATGAAGAAGGCCATCGCCCCGGCGAAGACGAGAAGCAGGACGACACCGGCCATCTCGTAGCTGAGCGCCCAGTAGGCGAGCCCCGCGATCAGGGCGAGGGCCGGGAAGAACAGGTACTTGGCCAGCTTCATCGGGGCGCCATCATACGATCCAGCCGCAGTCGGTCCGCCGGACGGCGACCGTTCCCGCCGGCCGAGTGCCGGCCTCGGGGTCGGCGGCCCGCACCAGGGCGCGGGCGCTCACCGCGCTGTCGGCTCGCTCCAGGGTCGAGCGGCGAACGGCTGGGTCCACGACCGGGGGACCGGCCTCGCCCTGCTCGGGCAGGACCGATGGCGGAGGCGGTGCCAGGTTGACCCGTCCCTCGCGGGCGGTGACGACCGTCTGGTCGGGGAATGCCAGCCACAGGCCCCGCATCCGGGCCACGAAGTGCTCGGCCATGCCCGGCACGAGGAGGTCGACCTGTCCCTGGCCCGAACGGCGATAGCCACGAGGCCGCTCGTCGGCGCGCACCCGGTCCACGAACGGCTGGGCAAGGAGCTCGTCGAGCGCCGCGGTGACGTTCTCCGGGGCATCGACCCGCGACCGCCCCGCCTGGAAGGTCGCGGTCCCCACGATGGTCTCCCCGTCCGGTCCGGTACGGACGAGGTCGAACGTGATGACGTCCTCGGTCCGGGGATCGCTGTTTCGCGACAGCACGGGCCGAGGATAGCAGCGGGGCTCGGCTAGAATCCGGCCGCACCGACCGAGGAGATGGCGTGGAGCTGACCCAGGAAGCCCCCTACCGCGCGATGGTCGCCGAGCAGTCGGACGACCAGATCGACACGTGGGCCGCGGACCTGTTCATCGACTTCGCGAAGCGCCTCGGAGTCGGGACCGCCATCGCCGCCTTCAACCGCGCGGCCGGCCTCGACGCGCGCGGCTTCCAGCGGGCCTTCCTGGTCGGCGGGGGACCGGACCACGTCGTCGGGATCGACACCGCCGGCGCCCTGGCCGCACCGATCTTCGAGCTCCCGAAGGCCGTCACCGGGCTGCGCCGGATCGACCCGGACGCGCGGGCCAAGCTGGTCGACTTCCTGGTCGACCACCGCGAGGTGATGTCCTACACCCCCTAGGCCGCGGCCCAAAGGGTCGCGGGCCCCGCGCGGGGTGGGCTACTCCTCGCGCGAGGCCCGGACGATCGCGATTGCGTTTTCGAGCTTGAGCTTCGTGATGGTGAGGTACTTCGCCAGGTTGTCCCGGTTGGTTGCCGGGATCTGGTCGATGACCTCGCGCTGGCGGAGCAGATCGGCCAGCTCGTCGACGACAGTCGCCATCCGGCCCTTGAGGTCCATCAGCGCGTCATCGGTGTTGCGGGCGGCGACGGCGACACCCGCCGCGGTCCGGCCACGGCGCTTCGGTCGCTCGGGCTCGGCCTTCTCCTTCGGCTCCCGGGTACCGGTCAGCCGCCGGAGCTTGGCGAGCGTCAGCTCGCCGGCGGCCACCCGCTTGGCGAGCTTGCGGCGGGTCTTGTCATCGGTGACCTTCATCAGCTCGTAGGCGTGGCTGATGGTGTCCCGGCGGGTCGCGACCAGCTCGCGCACCTCCGGCGGCGCATCGGTCAGGCGGAGGCGGTTCTCGACGTAGCCCTTGTCCTTGCTGATCTTGGCCGCCAGCTGGCGGACCGAGTAGCCGAGGGCCAGCATCTTGCGATACATCGCCGCCTCCTCCAGCGGCGAGACGTCCTCCCGCTGGAGGTTCTCGATGATCGAGACCTCGAGGGCGGTCTCCTCGTCGAACTCGAGCACGACCGCCGGGATGGTGGCCAGGCCCGCCAGCCGTGAGGCCCGCCAGCGGCGCTCTCCGGCGATCAGCTCGAACTGGGCGCCGGCCGGGCGGACGAGGATCGCCTGGAGGACGCCGTGCTCCCGGATCGATTCGGCGAGCTCCGTGAGCGAGTCCTCCTCATAGGACAGGCGGGGCTGGGCGGGGTTCGGGAGGATCTTGCCGACCGGGATCTCGCGGATCTGGGCACGGGTCATCTTCGACTCGATGAGCGAGACGATCCCCGGGGTCAGCTCGGTGGCGGCCGCCTCGTCGAACAGGCGGGCGATGTTGTCCTTGAAGACCGGTGTCCTAGCCAAGCTCGATCACCTCCCGGGCCAGATCTCGGAACGCGTGGGCGGCCGCCGAGCTGGGTGCGTACTCGGTCACCGGTCGGCCGGTGAGGGGGGCCTCGCCGAGCTTCACGGTGTTCTTGATCATCGTGTTGAAGACCCGGTGGTCGCCGAGCTCCCGAAGGTTCTCGAGCATTTCGCGGGCCAGGATCGTCCGGCCGTCATAGAAGGTGGGCAGCAGGCCGAGGATCTCGAGATCGTGGTTCAGCTTCACGCGGATCGTGTTGATGACCTTGATCAGCGCGGTCAGGCCCTTGATCGCGTAGAACTGGGTCTGGACCGGAATGATCACCCGCGACGAGGCGACCAGCGCGTTGATCGTAAGCAGGCCGAGCGTCGGCGGGCAGTCGATCAGGACCACGTCGAAGCGGCGGTCGGCCGATCCGGAGATCGCATCGCGGAGCACCATCTCGCGGCCGATGGCGGTGAACAGCTCGACCTCGGTCGAGGCCAGCTCCAGGGTGGCCGGCGCCACCGACAGGCCGGGAACCCGGGTCTCGAGAATCACCTCGTCCAGGCCCAGCCGATCCTCGTTCAGGACGTCGGCCATGGACCGATGGACGTCCGCCAGCGAAATACCGAGGCCGACGGTGAGATTGGCCTGCGGATCCGCGTCGATGCAGAGGACGCGATAGCCGAGCTCGGCCAGGGCGCCACCCAGGTTGATCGTGCACGTCGTCTTCCCGACGCCACCCTTCTGATTGGCCAGCGAGATGACCTTGGTCAAGGCAAACACCTTCCGCGGAGTGGTTGAGCGCTGCTGAAATCGCGACCTGCGACCCGTCGCCGATGATAGGCAGGGGCCGGTCCCGGGGTCACCGGGGTTATCCACAACGTCCGGGACTGTCGATGTCTTTGTGCAAAGACGAGCCCCTATACTCGGACTTGTCCACCGCCAGCCCCGACGGGCCCATAGCTCAGTGGTTAGAGCATCCGGCTCATAACCGGCTGGTCGCAGGTTCGATCCCTGCTGGGCCCACACCCCACCTGGAGGATCGGTGTCGACATCCGACAAGCTCGAACACCTGGAGGAACGCCGTCGCGCCTCGCTCCTGGGCGGCGGTGAGGACCGGGTGGCCCAGCAGCACGCGCGCGGCAAGCTGACGGCGCGCGAACGGCTCGAGATCCTGTTCGACGAGGACTCGTTCGTCGAGCTGGACGCGTTCGTCACCCATCGGACCACCGAGTTCGGGCTCGACGACGAGCGCTACCTGGGGGACGGCGTCGTCACCGGATGGGGGGCGATCGACGGGCGGACGGTGTTCGGCTACGCGCAGGACTTCACCGTCTTCGGTGGGTCGTTGTCCGAGGCGCATGCCGAGAAGATCTGCAAGGTCATGGACCTGGCGGTGTCGTCGGGGGCACCGATCATCGGCCTGGCCGATTCCGGCGGCGCCCGGATCCAGGAGGGGGTCGACTCGCTGGGCGGGTACGCCGAGATCTTCTGGCGCAACACACAGGTGTCGGGGGTGGTGCCCCAGATTTCGGTGATCCTCGGGCCCTGCGCCGGTGGCGCGGTCTACTCGCCGGCGATCACTGACTTCACGATCATGGTCGACGGGAGCTACATGTTCGTCACCGGTCCGACGGTCGTGAAGACGGTGACCCACGAGGACATCGACTTCGAGGGACTCGGTGGCGCGCGGATTCACAACGAGGTGAGCGGGGTCGCGCACTTCCTGGCCGCGACCGAACCGGCCGCGCTGCTGCTGGCGCGGCAGCTGCTCGGCTACCTGCCGCAGAACAATGTCGATCCGGTGGTGCGTCTCGAGACGTGGTCGCCACCGGTTGCGTCAGGTGATGCCCTGGATGGCGTCGTGCCGGATTCGGCGCAGCACTCCTACGACATGCATCGCGTCATCGAGGGCATCGTCGATGCCGATTCATTCCTCGAGGTCCACGCCGGTTTCGCGCGCAACATCGTCTGTGGCTTTGCGCGGATCGAGGGTCGCGCGGTCGGCGTCATCGCGCAGCAGCCCGACGTGCTGGCCGGTGTCCTGGACATCGACGCCTCCGACAAGGCCGCGCGATTCGTCCGGACCTGCGACTGCTTCAACGTCCCGCTGCTGACGTTGGTCGATGTTCCGGGTTTTCTCCCCGGGGTCGACCAGGAGCACCGCGGCATCATTCGTCACGGGGCCAAGCTGCTCTATGCGTATGCCGAAGCCACGGTGCCCAAGGTGACGGTCATCACCCGCAAGGCCTACGGCGGCGCGTACGACGTCATGAGCAGCAAGCACATCCGCGGCGACCTGAATTTTGCCTGGCCCACCGCGGAGATCGCGGTCATGGGCGTCGAAGGCGCGGTGAACATCGTCTTCAAGGATCGGATCGCGAAGGCGTCGGACCCCGATGCCGAGCGCGCGGCGCTGGTCACCGAGTACGAGGAGCGATTCGCCAACCCGTATATCGCGGCCGGACGCGGGTATGTCGACGAGGTCATCCGCCCGTCCGAAACGCGGGCTCGGGTCGCGGCGGGCCTGACGATGCTCGAGGGCAAGCGCCAGCCCGGTCCGCGTCGCAAGCACGGCAACATCCCGCTCTGACGCGGCCGCGCGTCTTTCCGCAAAGACAGTGACGCCGCCGTTCCGTCGGGTCCTGGTCGCCAACCGGGGAGAGATCGCAATCCGGGTGATGCGCGCCTGCCGCGAGCTGGGCGTCGAGTCGGTCGCGGTTTACTCCGATGCCGACCAGGATGCACCCCACGTCCGGGCCGCGGACCTCGCCGAGCGGATCGGTCCGACGCCGGCAGGCGAGTCCTACCTGGCGGGCGACGCGGTCATCGCCGCGGCGCGGCAGTCGGGCGCCGAGGCCATCCACCCGGGCTATGGGTTCCTCAGCGAAAGCCCGGCCTTCGCCCGGTCGGTCGAGTCGGCGGGTCTCGTCTGGGTCGGACCCCCGGCCGGGACGATGGAAGGACTCGGCAACAAGCTGGCCGCCCGACGGACGGCGGCCGATGCCGGCGTCGCGGTGACACCCGGGTTGCTGGTCGCCGCCGGCGAGGCACCCGACGGCGAGCTGGACCGGCTCGGCCTGCCTCTGTTGGTCAAGGCCGCGGCCGGCGGCGGGGGACGGGGCGTTCGCCGGGTGGACCGGATCGACGAGCTGCCCGACGCCCTGGACTCCGCGCGCCGCGAAGCCGAGGCTGCGTTCGGTGACGGCACGGTTTACGTCGAGAAGCTCATCACCGTCGCGCGCCACGTCGAGGTCCAGCTGCTCGGCGACCGGCACGGCAACCTGGCCGTCCTCGGCGAGCGCGACTGCTCGGTGCAGCGCCGCCACCAGAAGCTGGTCGAGGAGGCGCCCGCGCCGAACCTCTCCACGGCGACCCGCGACGGGCTGGCGGCCGATGCCCGACGCGTCGCCGAGGCGGTCGCCTTCCACAACGCGGCCACCGTCGAGTTCCTCGTCGAGCCCGACGGCAGCCGGTGGTTCCTCGAGATGAACACCCGGCTCCAGGTGGAGCACGGCGTCACCGAGCTGGTGACCGGCGTCGATATCGTCGCCTGGCAGCTTCGGGTCGCGGCGGGGGAGCGGCTCGACGACGAGGTGCTCGGTGCGACGCCGCGCGGTCACGCCATCCAGGTCAGGCTCTATGCCGAGGACCCGTGGGCCGGCTTCGCCCCGACGCCGGGACGGCTCGGGGCGTGGGTCATGGCCGACGGCCCGGGGATCCGGGTCGACGGCGGCGTGGAGGCTGGGCAGGAGCTGCCGACCGCCTACGACGCCCTGCTCGCTAAGCTCATGGTCCACGCCCCCGACCGCGCGGCCGCGGTGTCCCGCCTGCGCCGAGCGCTCGACGAGACCGCCATCGGTGGCGTCCCGACCACGCTCGGGTTTCACCGCTGGCTGGTCGACCAGCCCGACTTCGTCGAGGGCCGCCACGACCTCCGCTTTGTCGCCACAGCCTGGGGCGAGGGACCACCGTTGGCGGTTGGGGACCGCGCCATGGCCGCCGCCGCCGTCCTCGCCGCGCAGGACGCCGCCCTCCCGGCTGCCACCCCGACCCCCGGAGCGCACCCGACCAACGGGGGGCGGCCGTGGACCCGGCAGGCCCGACTCGAGGCGATCGACCGGACCGGGGACCCATGACCACCGACCGCCAGGTCCTCGTCGACGGCGAGGCCCTCGAGCCGGACGCGGGCTGGTCGCTCGCCTGGATCGACCCGTCGCGGGGGGTGGCTCTCCTCCGACGGGGCACGGAGCGCTCGCTGGTGACGATCGAGGGTGGTCCGGCCCAGTGGGTCGTCGTCCATCGCGGCCGGCGGATCCCGGTCACCGTCCAGGGCCACCGCGAGCGCCTCCTCGCCGAGGCCGCCGAGACCGGCAGCCGCCACCACGGCCCGGCCGAGATCCGGGCCAGCCTCCCCGGCCGGGTGGCCCGGGTCCTGGTCGAGCCGGGCACGGAAGTCGAGGCCGGCGACCCGCTGGTGACCATCGAGGCCATGAAGATGCAGAACGAGATCCGCGCCCCGCGCGCCGGGCGCGTCCTCGAGGTCCTGGTCGGCCCCGGCGAGGCGATCGCCGGCGGCACGCTGCTGGTCCGGCTCGCCGAGCTCGACCCGTAGAATCGGCGGCGTGACCAGGGGCGACGACCCGGGCGAGTCGGCCACCGGCGCCCCGCGCCGGGATCGGTCCACCTCGGGGATCCCGATCGGCGACGTGTATCGGTCAGGCGACCTCGCGCCCGACCTCGAGGCACGCCTGGGGGATCCCGGGTCCTACCCTTATACGCGCGGCATCCACGCCACGGGGTACCGTGGCCGCCCGTGGACCATGCGCCAGTACGCGGGCTTCACCTCGGCGGCGGAGTCCAATCGCCGCTACCGCGACCTCCTGGCGGGGGGCCAGACCGGGCTGTCAGTGGCCTTCGACCTGCCGACCCAGATGGGCTACGACAGCGACGACCCGCGTGTCGCCGGGGAGGTCGGCCGCGTCGGGGTGCCGATCGACTCGGTCCACGACATGGCCCGCCTGCTCGAGGGGATCGACCTCGCCACGGTCAGCACCTCGATGACGATCAACGCGACGGCCGCCATCCTGCTCGCCCTGTACGAGGCTGTCGGCCGGCGCCAGGGCGTGGCGCCCGACCGCCTGCGGGGAACGGTCCAGAACGACATCCTCAAGGAGTACGTCGCCCGCGGCACCTACATCTTCCCGCCCGGTCCGTCGCTCCGGCTGGCGACCGACCTGATCGCCTACTGCCGGGCCGAGCTGCCCCAGTTCAACCCGATCAGCATCAGCGGCTACCACATGCGCGAGGCCGGGGCGACGGCAGCCCAGGAGCTGGCCTTCACCTTCGGCAACGCGATCAGCTATGCCGATGCCGCCGTCGCGGCGGGCCTCGGCTTCGACGAGTTCGCGCCCCGCCTCTCGTTCTTCTTTGCGGCCCACAACGACCTCTTCGAGGAGGTCGCCAAGTTCCGGGCCGCCCGGCGGCTGTGGGCCCGGATCGCGAAGGACCGGTACGGGGCGACCGATCCGCGCTCGATGACGCTCCGCTTCCACGTCCAGACCGCGGGCTCGACCCTGACCGCCCAGCAACCGGAGAACAACACGGTCCGGACCACGGTCCAGGCCCTGTCGGCCGTCCTCGGCGGCGCCCAGTCGCTCCACACCAACGCGCTCGACGAGGCGCTCGGGCTGCCCAGCCCCGAGGCTGCCCGGCTGGCGCTCCGGACCCAGCAGGTCCTCGCCTACGAGTCCGGCCTGACCGCGCCGATCGACCCGCTCGGCGGGTCGTGGTACGTCGAGGCCCTGACCGATGCGCTCGACGAGCGGGCAAGCGCCGAGCTGGCCCGGCTGGACGAGCTGGGTGGGCCGCTGGCTGCGCTCGAGGCCGGCTACCAGGCCGGCGCGATCGCCGATGCGGCTTATGCCGACCAGCGTGCCTTCGAGGCCGGGGAGGCGATCGTGGTCGGGGTGAACGCCTTCACCGACGGCACCGAGGCGGCCCGGCCCGAGCCGCAGCGGATCGACCCCGCGGCCGAACGGGAGCAGGCGGATCGGACCGCTGCCGTTCGCGCGGCCCGGGACCCCGAGGCCGCCACCGCGACCCTCGACGCGCTGGGGACGGCGGCCCGCGGAACCGAGAACCTCCTGCCCCGGATCCGGGCCTGCGTCGAGGCCGACGTCACCCTGGGCGAGATCGCCGAGGCCCTGCGCGGCGCGTGGGGGGAGCACCACCCGTGAGCGGGCTCGGCCCCATCGACCACGTCGCCGTCGTCGTCGGGGACATCGACGAGGCGCTGCCGCGCTATCGGTCCCTCTTCGGCCTGGCTCCGGCCCATCCGGTCGAGGAGGTCGCCGCCCAGGGCGTCCGGCTGTGCTTCCTGCCCACCGGCCCGGCGCCGGCGGCCCGGATCGAGCTCATCCAGCCCACTGATCCCGAGAGCGGCGTGGCCCGTTTCCTCGAGAGCCGGGGGGAGGGGCTCCACCACGTCTGCTTCGGCGCCACCGACCTCGCCACCGAGCTGGCCCGCCTCGAGGCGGCGGGCGCCGAGCTCATCGACCGCCAGCCGCGGCCCGGCGCCGAGGGCCCGGTCGCGTTCATCCACCCGCGCACTCTGAACGGGGTGCTCTGGGAGCTCCTCGAGACGCCCCCCGCGGACGAGGGCTAGCCCACCGCCCCGCGCAGGAGCATGGGGATCTGGAGCGGAGAGTCGGCCACCCGGACGCCGGCCGCCCGGAGCGCCTCGCGCTTGGATTCGGCGGTCCCGGCCCCGCCCGAGATGATGGCCCCGGCGTGGCCCATCCGCCGCCCCGGCGGCGCGGTTCGGCCCGCGATGAACGCGGTCACCGGCTTGGTCATGTGCTTCGCGATGTGGGCGGCCGCCCGCTCCTCCTCGTCGCCGCCGATCTCCCCGATCAGGACGACCGCCTCGGTGTCCGGATCGGCCTGGAACAGGTCGAGGACCTCGATGAAGCTGGTGCCCACGATCGGGTCCCCGCCGATCCCGACGCAGGTGGACTGCCCGATGCCCTCATCGGTCAGGGCCTGGACGACCTCGTAGGTCAGGGTGCCGCTCCGGCTGACGACGCCGACCCGTCCGCGACGATGGATGTTGCCTGGGATGATCCCGACCTTGGCCTGGCCGACCGACGTCGCGCCCGGGCAGTTGGGTCCCACCAGCCGGACGCCCTGCGTGCGGAGGGTGTGGTACACGCGGAGCATGTCCAGGGCCGGGATCCCCTCGGTGATGCAGAAGATGAGGCCGATGCCGGCCTGGGCGGCCTCCAGGATGGCATCGGGGGCGAAGGCCGCCGGCACGTAGATCACGCTCGTGTTCGCCCCGGTCTCGCCGATGGCCTCCGCCACGGTGTTGAACACCGGGATCCGCCCGTTGAACGTCCACTGCCCACCCTTGCCGGGCGTGACCCCGGACACGACCGGCGTGCCGTAGTCGAGCATGGCCTGGCCGTGGAACTGCCCCTCCCGGCCGGTGATCCCCTGGATGAGGAGGCGGGTCTCGGCGTTGACGAGGATGCTCATTCAGCTGCCCGCACCTTCGACCGCCTCGACCGCCAGCTGGGCGGCCTCGTCGAGGCTGTAGGCGGTCTGGAGGTCGGCCTGCTCGAGGATGAGGGCGGCCTCGTCGGCGTTGGTGCCCACGATCCGGACGACCATCGGCACCTGCCGCTCGAGCGCCGCCCGGGCCTCGACGATGCCGTGGGCCACCTCGTCGCCCCGGGTGATGCCGCCGAAGATGTTGATGAGGACCGCCTTCACGTTCGGGTCGGCGAGGATGATCCCGAAGGCCGCCGCCACCCGCTCGTGGCGGGCGCCGCCGCCGATGTCGAGGAAGTTCGCCGGCTCGCCGCCGGCCAGCTTGACGAGGTCCATGGTCGTCATCGCCAGCCCGGCGCCGTTCACCATGCAGCCGATCGTCCCGTCGAGCTTGATGTAGCTGATGCCCGCCTCGCGGGCGGCGATCTCGGCCGGTTCCTCCTCGGCGAGGTCGCGCATGGCCTCGATGTCGGGGTGGCGGGGGAGCGCCGAGTCGTCGATGACCATCTTCGCGTCGAGTGCCAGGAGCCGGCCGTCATCGGTCACGACCAGGGGGTTGATCTCGGCCAGCTCGGCGTCGGAGCCGAAGAAGGCGGCCGCCAGCCCCTCGAGCACGCTCGCGAAGGTGGACCGATGGGCCTCGGGGATGGCGAGGAACGCGGTCACCGCCTCGGTGTCCGCCGGCTGGAGGCCGGCCAGCGGGTCGAGCGGGCGGCGGAGGATCGCGTGGGGGTTGGTCCGCGCCACCTCCTCGATCTCGATCCCGCCCTCCGCGCTGGCGATGACGGTGACCGCCTTCGCCGCCCGGTCGAGGATGAGGGCCAGGTAGAACTCGTGGCCGATGCCGACCGCCGGGGTGACGAGCAGGGTCCGGACCGGCCCGCCGCCGATCTCGAGGGCGAGGATGTCGGCCGCCCGCTGCTCCGCCTCGGCGGGGTTCGCGGCGAGCTGGACGCCGCCGGCCTTGCCTCGACCGCCGGCCAGGACCTGGGCCTTGACGACGACCGGCACGCCCAGCCGGGCGGCGGCATCGCGGGCCTCGGCCGGGGTCGTGGCGACCTCCCCGGGGAGCGTCGGGATCCCGTGACGGGCGAGGATCTCCTTGCTCCGGAACTCCTGGAGCTTCACGCCCCGAGCGTACCCGACCGGGCCTCGTGGCCGACCGGCACCGGGCGCGCGCCTCGTTTCCTACACTTGGACCCGTGACCTACGAGGTGACCCTGATCCCGGGTGACGGGATCGGACCGGAGATCGCGGCCGCCGCCCGCGAGGTGCTGGAGGCCACCGGCCTGACGTTCGACTGGGACGAGCAGGTGGCCGGCGAGGCGACCATGGCCAGCGAGGGCAACCCGCTGCCGGACCGGGTCATCGAGAGCATCCGGCGGACGAAGGTCGCCCTCAAGGGACCGATCACGACCCCGGTCGGGACCGGCTTCCGGAGCGTCAACGTCGCGCTCCGACAGGCGCTGACCCTGTATGCCAACGTGCGGCCGGCGCGGAGCATCGCCGGGATCGCGTCGCGGTACGACGGAGTCGACCTCGTCATCGTCCGGGAGAACACCGAGGACCTGTACGCCGGGATCGAGCGCCAGGTGAGCGACGACGAGGCGGAGAGCATCAAGCGGATCACCCGCCACGCGTCGGAGCGGATCGCGCGTTACGCCTTCGAGTACGCGGTTGCCAACGGCCGGTCGACGGTGACCGCGGTCCACAAGGCCAACATCATGAAGCTGACCGACGGGCTCTTCCTCGAGTGCTGCCGGCGGGTTGCCGCCGACTACGAGGACCGGGTGGCCTTCCAGGACCGGATCGTCGACAACATGTGCATGCAGCTGGTCCAGAAGCCGGACGAGTACGACGTCCTGGTGGCCCCGAACCTGTACGGGGACATCATCAGCGACCTCGCCGCGGGCCTGGTCGGCGGGCTGGGCATCGCCCCGGGCGCCAACATCGGGGAGGACGCGGCCGTGTTCGAGGCCGTCCACGGGTCCGCCCCGAAGTACGCGGGCCAGGACCGGGCGAACCCGACCGCGCTCATCCTGTCGGGGGCGCTCATGCTCCGCCACCTCGGGGAGACTGAGGCCGGCGCCGCCGTCGAGGAGGCGGTCAGGACGGTCATCGGCCAGGGGGAGGTCGTCACCGCCGACCTCGGGGGATCGGCCGGGACGCGGGCCTACGGGTCGGCCGTCGCCGAAGCGGTGAGCGCCAGCCGGGCCGCCGCGTGACCGTTTCCGGCTGGCTGGCGCAGGCCCAGTCGCGCGTCGTTCGCTACCGGGTCAGCTGGGCCCAGCTGGCGTGGTTCGGCCACCGACTGTCGGGGCTCGGCGTCCTGCTCTACCTGTTCATGCACATCGTCGAGACCTCGACCGTCCTGCTCGGGCCCGACGTCTACAACACGACCCTGGGCTTCTTCCGGAACCCGGTCATCCGGGCCGGCGAGATCCTGCTCATGGCGGCGCTCGTCTACCACTCCCTGAACGGGCTGAAGATCATCCTCATCGACTTCGTCCCGGCGGCCACCGCCTGGTACCGGCCGCTCACCTACGGGGTCGTCATCGCCACCGTGGTGGCCATGGTCCCGATGTCGCTGATCATGTTCGCCCCGTTCGCCCCATGGTGAGCCGATGAGCGTCGGACGCACTGTCTGGCTCGGCAACCCGCCGGCCCGCCGATCCCCGCCGGAGGGTGCCGGCCGCGAGCGGTTCTGGTGGTGGTTCATGCGCCTCAGTGGCCTGGCCCTCGTGATCCTGGCGCTGGGCCACATGCTGATCATGCACGTCCTCGTGCAGCTCTCCGGCCAGGAGGTGGACTTCGCCTTCGTCACCAGCCGGTGGGGGACGCCGTTCTGGCGCATCTACGACGCGGTCCTGCTGGTCCTGGCCCTCATCCACGGGGTCAACGGCGCCCGGGTCGTGATCTCCGACCTGGTCCCGCGGGGCGGCGTCCGATCAGTGCTCATCGTCGGGCTGGGCCTCATGGCCGCGGCCTGGCTCCTGCTGGGGCTGATGGTCGTCATCTTCTTCAACCCCGACACCGCGCCCGCCGTCGGTCCGTTCTCGTGAGGCCGGTCCGGTGAGCGTCCCGATGGTCGGGCGTGGCCCGGCCGCCCAGCCGCGCATCCATGTCCTGGATGCCGTCGTCGTCGGCGCCGGCGGGGCCGGCCTGTACGCCGCCCTCGAGCTGAAGCGCGGCCTCGGCGAGGGCGGACGGATCGGGGTCGTCTCCAAGCTGTACCCGACCCGATCGCATACCGGGGCCGCCCAGGGCGGTGTGTGCGCCGCACTCGGCAACACCGAGGAGGACCACTGGGAGTGGCACTGGTGGGACACCGTCAAGGGCGGGGACTACCTCGTCGATCAGGACGCGGCCGAGGTGATGTGCCGGGACGCGGTCCAGACGATCCGCGACCTTGAGCACCTCGGCCTCCCGTTCGACCGGACCCCCGACGGGCTGATCGACCAGCGGCGGTTCGGCGGCCACTCGCGCAACCACGGGGAGGCCCCGGTCCGACGCTCCTGCTACTCGGCGGACCGCACCGGGCACGCCATCCTCCAGACCCTCTACCAGCAGTGCATCAGGCACGAGGTCACCTTCTTCGACGAGTACCAGGTCCTCGACCTGCTCATGCCCGAGGGTCCCGACGGCCGGGTCAGCGGGGTGCTCGCCCTCCAGCTGGCGACCGGGGAGCTGACCGTGTTCCTGGCGAAGGCGGTCCTGTTCGCGACTGGCGGCTTCGGGATGGTCTACAAGGTCACCTCCAACGCCCACACCCTGACCGGCGACGGGGTGGCCATCGTCTACCGCCGGGGCCTGCCGCTGGAGGACATGGAGTTCTTCCAGTTCCACCCGACCGGGATGTACAAGCTCGGCTTCCTGCTCTCGGAGGCCATGCGCGGCGAGGGCGGCATCCTCCTGAACGGGGAGGGGGAGCGCTTCATGGAGCGCTACGCGCCGACCATGAAGGACCTCGCCAGCCGCGACGTCGTGAGCCGGAGCATCTACCAGGAGATTGCCGCCGGTCGCGGGGTGAACGGGTCGGACTTCGTCCACCTCGACGTCCGCCACCTCGGGCGGGAGGTCCTCGACCACAAGCTTCCCGACATGGCCGGGTTCATCCGGACCTACTTCGGGCTCGAGCCGCTCAACGACCTGGTCCCCATCCAGCCGACGGCCCACTACGCGATGGGCGGCATCCCGACCGATGTCGACGGCCGCGTCCTGGCCGATGCCGCCGGCCGCCGGGTCCCCGGCTTCTACGCGGCCGGCGAGTGCGCGTGCGTCAGCGTCCACGGCGCCAACCGGCTCGGCACGAACTCGCTCCTCGACATCCTCGTCTTTGGCCGCCGCGCCGGGCTGGCGATGACCACCGAGCTGGCCGAGGTCCCCGGTCCGGACCGCGACCTTGCCGCCGAGGCCCGCGCCGCCGCCCAGCTGGCCGCCCTGCTGGGCGCGACCACCGGTGAGCGACCGGCCACCGTCCGGGCCGAGCTTCGCGAGCTCATGTTCCGCGACTGCGGGGTGTACCGGACCGCCGCCGGCCTGGCCGCCGCCCGAGAGGGCGTGGCCGCGCTCCGGAAGCGGGCGGGCTCGCTCCGGCTCGACGACCACGGCAGCCGCTACAACACCGACCTGACCGATGCCCTGGAGCTCGGCTTCCTCCTCGACTGCGCCGAGGCGATGGTCGTCTCGGCCGAGGCCCGGACCGAGAGCCGCGGGGCGCACGCCCGGGAGGACTTCCCCGACCGTGACGACGAGGTCTGGATGCGCCACACGCTCGCCACCCGCGGGCCGCACGGGGCCGTCAACCTGTCATACAAGCCGGTCACGGTGACCGAGTTCGCGCCAGCGCCACGGGTGTACTGACGATGCAGGTCGAGCTCCGCATCCGCCGCTTCAACCCGGAGGCCGACCCGGAGGCCCACTGGGAGTCGTACGACCTCGAGGCCGAGCCGACCGATCGGGTGCTGGACCTGCTCCACCAGGTGAAGTGGTTCCAGGACGGGACGTTGACCTTCCGGCGCTCGTGTGCCCACGGGGTGTGCGGGTCGGACGCGATGCTCATCAACGGCCGCAACCGCCTGGCGTGCTCGACCCTGGTCCGCGACGCGGGGGAGCGGATCGACGTCGAGCCCCTCCGCGGCGTGCCGGTGGTCAAGGACCTCCTCGTCGACCAGGAGGGGTTCTGGGAGAAGTACCGCCGGGCGATGCCGTTCCTGGTGAACAACGAGATCCCCGAGGACGGCCTCGAGCGCCGGCAGTCACCCTTCGACCGGGCGAAGTACGAGGACACCAGCCGCTGCATCCTGTGTGCGGCTTGCACGACGGCCTGCCCGGTCTTCTGGACGAACCCCGATTACGTCGGGCCGGCAGCCATCGTGAACGCCCATCGGTTCATCTTCGACAGCCGTGACCAGGCCCACGAAGAGCGCCTCGAGCTCATGGCCGACGCGGACGGGGTCTGGCGCTGCCGGACCGTGTTCAACTGCGTCGAGGCCTGCCCGCGGGGGATCAACGTCACCCGGGCCATCCTCGAGGTGACCCAGGCCATCGAGGACCGGCGCGCTTGACCCGGGTGCTCATCCATACCGATGGCGCCGCGCGCGGCAACCCCGGCCCGGCGGGGGCCGGCGCGCTGCTCCAGGACGCCGAGACCGGGGAGACCCTGGCGGAGATCGCCCGCTTCCTCGGGGAGCGGACGAACAACTACGCCGAGTGGACCGCCGTCGAGCTGGCCCTCCTCCGGGCGCGGGAGCTCGGGGCCGATGCGGTGGACCTGCGGACCGATTCCGAGCTCGTGGCGCGGCAGATCGCCGGGCGCTACCGCGTCAAGCACCCCGACCTGAAGCCGATCCACGCGCGGGTGATGGCCATGCTCGGCGACCTGCGGGCCTACACCGTCGGCCACGTCCCGCGCGAGCGGAACCTCGACGCGGACCGGCTGAGCAACGTCGCGATCGACGAGCGACCGCCCGAGGGCTAGACTCGGCGTCCCTGGAGGCGGCCGGACGGCCGCGGACGCGATCGCCGAAAGGCGGCGTTCGAGGAAAGTCCGAGCTCCACAGAGCAGGCTCGCGGGTAACACCCGTCCGCCGTGAGGCGAGGACCAGCGCCACAGTGACGATGCCCGCTCTTCTGAGCGGGAGTGAAACGGGCAAGCTCGAGCCGGAGCAAGACCGAATAGGAGGGCGATGCGGCCTTCGGGCCGCGGCAGGTGGCTCGCTCAGCCCTCGGGTAGGTCGCCCAGATGGATGGCCGTCACCGGGCTTCGGCCCGGGACAGAACTCGGCTTACAGGCCGCCCTCCAGGGGCCTGACCACGAATCATTCCTCGTCGTCGCGCCAGATGCCCCTGGCGGTGCAGGCGTTGCAGATCGGCCGTGCCTCGATGAAGGTCCCGAGCGGCAGGGGGTGATCCCGGCCCCCGAGCAGGCAGGCAACCTGCACGTCGCGCCCCCCGGGAACCGGCGTGATCGCCACATGGCGCACGCTGCAGCGTCGGATGTGTCCGGCGCGAGGAATCGGCGTCCGCTGCGGTGCGTCCGAGCGTTCGACCGCCATGACACCACGAGCCTGCGCGGCCGATTGGGGGACCCTCAATGGGGCCTTCGTACCATGGCCGTCGACGTCGAGAGGCTGGTCGAGAGGGGGACCTCTGGGCGCTATCCTCGGGGCATGTTCAAGCGCGGCCGCAAGCCGGCGCAGTCTTCGGCCGATGCCGAGCGACAGGCTCTCTTCGAGAAGCTGGCCCAGCGACCGGAGACGGTGTGCCCCTTCCTGGGGCTCGCCGGGGCCCGCGCCGACTACGAGGAGCAGGCCACCGACGAGCACCGCTGCTTCGCCTTCGGGGCCCCGGAGCCGGTCTCCGGGGAGCAGCAGCGCAACGTCTGCCTCCAGCGTGGCTACGCGAACTGCCCGCGCTACCTGCGTGGCGTCCTCGTCATTCCGACTGACGAGCTCGAGGCCCTGCGCCGGCCGCCGCAGAAGGTCCCGCCCCCGCCGCCCCCGAAGCCGGCGCCGGCGGCCGGCGACGGCGGCCGGAACCGGCGCGGCCTCGTCGTCGTGCTCCTCCTGCTCCTGCTCATCGGCGGGGGAGCGGGCGCCTGGTACCTCCTCGCCGGACCAGGCGGGACGGCCACCAACCCGACCCCGTCACCCGAGCCCTCGGTCTCGGTGGCGCCCAGTGCCGTTCCGTCGGTGAGCGGGGAGCCATCCGCCGAAGCCAGCGCGTCCACCGCCCCGACGCCCGAGCCGGGCGACCAGTTCCTCGGCTACGAGGTGACGGTCGTGCCGGGTACCAACGACATCTTCCGCGTCAACGACGCCGGGGCGATCACCAGCCAGAACGTCGTCACGTTCTCCGCGGTCAGCCAGGCCCCGGTCGACAAGGTGATCGCCGACAACGGCCTGTTGCACTGGCTGGTGACCCAGGGCGATACGAGCGGCTGGTCGTACATCCGGGACCAGTCGGGAGACTTCTTCATCCGCGAGGTCTACCGCGGGCCAGACGGCTCGCTCCGGTACGCGGTCCTGCCGGAGGACGAGACCTAGTCCGTCGGGCCTCGCCAGCGGTTCGCCCAGCTGGGCGAACCCTCGAAATTGACGCGAAATTCGCCTTGACGGGGGCTCGCTGCTCGCTAGAATGGCGCCCTGTGGCTCAAAGTGGGGCCAAATGGGGACCAGTGGTAGGGGTAGCGAGTGGAGAGGACCCCGTTCCTGACCGGCGAGTACCGGCACGCGCTGGATGACCGCGGCCGGGTGGCCGTGCCCGCGCGCTTCCGGACGCGGCTCGCAACCGGGGCGACGGTCACCCGCTGGCTCGACTCCTGCATCGCGGTCTACCCGCGCGACGCCTGGGAGGAGCTGGCCGAGCGACTCCGGTCGCTCCCCCTGAGCAACCCCCAGGCCCGCGAGTTCTCGCGATTCATGGCCTCCGGCGCGGTCGAGGTGGAGCTCGACAAGCAGGGCCGCCTCCTCGTCCCGCAGTACCTGCGCTCGTACGCCGGCCTCGAGCCGGGCGAAGTCGTCGTCGTCGGCGCCCTCAACCACCTGGAGATCTGGGCCGCGGCCGCCTGGGAGCCGTACCGCGGACGGATGGAGAACTCACCCGAATCGGTCGCGGAGCAGCTCCAGGACCTCGGGATCTAGGCCCCGTGACGCCATGACGCACGTCACGACCCGGCCATTGATGCGTCTCCGGGCCGCTCGGCCCGTCACCGGACCCAGAAGGAACAGTCGCGAATGGGAGAAGGGCATCTGCCGGTCCTCGTCGACGAGGTTGTCGCCTCGTTGGCGCTGTGCCCCGGCAGCTCCATCGCCGACTGCACGGTCGGTGGCGGTGGGCACGCCGAGCGGCTCCTGGAGACCGTGGCTCCGGACGGCCGTCTCCTCGGCCTCGACGCCGATGCGGCGGCCGTCCGTGAAGCCGTCCGCGTGCTCGCCCGGTTCGGCGATCGCGCGGTCATTCGCCACGCGAACTTCACCCGCCTCGAGGAGGTGGCGCGCGCCGAGGGCCTGGTCCCCCTCGACGGAGTCCTGTTCGACCTTGGCCTGTCGAGCTACCAGCTCGCCGATGCGCGGCGCGGCTTCGCCTTCACGGCGGACGCGCCGCCGGACATGAGGTTCGATGAAACGACTGGTCTTTCGGCTCTCGAGCTCATCGACAGCACCTCGGAGCGAGAGCTCGCCCGAATCCTCTCGACGCTTGGTGAAGAACGCCGTGCAGGCCGCATCGCGAAGGCGATCCTGGCGGCGCGTACGTCGGGCCGTCTCGTGACGGCCTCGGACCTGGCGGCCGTGGTGGCCGACGCCGTCCCGGCCAGGGGGGCCGATGCAGGGCGGATCCACCCGGCCACCAGGACCTTCCAGGCGCTCCGGATCGCCGTCAACCACGAGCTCGAGGCCCTCGAGGCCGGCCTGGCGGCCGCCCTCCGGGTCCTCGCGCCGGGCGGCCGGCTGGCCGTCATCAGCTACCACTCCCTCGAGGACCGCATCGTCAAGCGCTTCCTGGCTCGCGAGGCGCGCGACTGCCTCGAGGTTCCGCTCCCCCCGGCCTGCACCTGCGGCCATCGGGCCCAGGTCAAGCCGGTCACCCGACGGGTCGTACGCCCGTCGGAGTCGGAGGTGGCGGGCAACCGCCGCGCGCGCAGCGCGCGGCTGCGGGTCGCCGAACGGCTCGCGACCGCGAGCGCCTGAGTTCCAGGACAGGAGGGTTGGGCACATGAGTCGAGGTCGTCCCCGTCACCAGGGCAGCCGTCGCCGGGCGTACCACGCCCGCCAGCGGGAGGTCCGTGAGCGCCGTCACCACGCACCGCAGCCGGAAGCCGACTGGCTCCTCGACACCGAGGTCGAGGACGAGCCGGCCACCGACGAGCGGCAGCCGACCTGGATCCTGCGCCTGCAGGGTCGGGCCTCGGCCGCCTAGGCCCGCGCGATCATGGCCGCCATCGGCGCCCGTCCGGCCGGGGTCCTCGGCGACCTCGACTGGGGGCTCCGCCGACCACTCCGGACGCGGACCGGCACCTCGGCCCGCGGCTACCGGCTGCGGCGCGCCTCGTCCCGCCGGCGGCGGGCGGCCGGCCTGTCACTGGCCCTGGTCGTGATCGTCATCGCGGCGCTCCTCGCGTCGCTGTACCTGACCCAGTCGAGCCGGATCGCCAGCACCGGGTACGAGATCGAGACCCTCGAGGCCCAGCTCGACGGGCTCGAGGCCGAGCGCCAGGCGCTGCTCCTCCAGATCGGCCAGGCCCAGTCGCCGGCCACCATCGAGGCCCGTGCGGCCAGCCTCGGCCTCGTGCCGCTGCCGGGCGCATCGGTCCAGTTCGCCAGTCCATTGTCCGACCCCAACCAGTAGCCGTCGCACGCGGACCGCGTGCCACCGGGAGCTGCCATGCTCGCCAGAACCGACAGTCGAATCCGGGCGGTGGTGATGCTGGTGGTGGCTTCCCTCGTCGCCTCGCTGATCGGCTTCCGGCTGGTGTGGTGGCAGGTCATCGACCGTGAGCGGCTGGCCGAGATGGGGCATGCGCAGCTCGCGCACGCTCAGCAGATCCCCGCGACGCGGGGCCTGATCCTCGACCAGGCCGGCCTGATCCTGGCCACCTCCACGGCCACCCAGTCGGTTTTCGCCACGCCGCCCACCATCGAGGACCCCGCGCAGGCGGCTCTCCTCCTCAGCGCGGTCCTCGGGCTCGACAAGGCCGAGCTCGAGGCGACCCTCGGCGGTGAGGAGGCATGGACCTGGCTCAGCCGCCGGATCGACGACCAGACCGCCACCCGGGTGCGCGCCCTGAATCTCCCCGGGGTCGGCCTCGTCCCCGAGTCGCGCCGGGTGTACCCGATGGGTGGGGCCGCCGGCGGGACGACCCTGGCGGCCCAGGTGCTCGGCTTCGTGAACGTGGACGGGGTCGGCCAGTACGGAGTCGAGGGCGCCGAGGATCTCCTCCTGGCCGGCACGGCCGGCTCGGTGGTGGCCCAGGAGGACGTCGCCGGACGGCTGATCGCCGGGTCGGTCCACGAGCTGTCGGCGCCGGTGAACGGCGCGGACCTGACGCTCACCCTCGACGCCGGCCTCCAGCACATCCTCGAGGAGCAGATGCTCGACACGTTCACCCGCAACCGGGCGGTGGGCGTGACCGGCCTGGTCATGGACGTCCACAGCGGGGCGATCCTGGCCCTCGCCTCGGTGCCGACCTTCGACGCCAACCAGTACCCGAGCATGGATCCGGCCTTGTTCTCGAGCCCCGCGGTGAGCCGGCAGTACGAGCCCGGGTCGGTCATGAAGGCGATGACCGTGGCCGCGGCCCTCGATGCGGGCGCCATCACCCCCGGCGACCTGTTCCTCGACGACAACAATCTGCAGGTCTACGACGCCACGATCCACAACGCCGACCGGCAGTGGTATCCGAGCGGACATGGCCTGATCACCCCGGCCGAGGTGCTGGCCTTGTCGAACAACGTCGGCGCGGCGACGATCGGCCTGACCCTGGGCGGCCAGGGCCTGTACGACGCGTTCGTGCGGTACGGGTTCGGCCAGCCGACAGGGGTCGACCTCGCCGGCGAGGCCACCGGCGTGGTGCTCCACCCCGACGCGGAGGACGCCTCCAAGGAACTGACCACCGCCCAGAACGCGTTCGGGCAGGGCATCACCGTGACCGTGGTCCAGATGGCGGCCGCCTACGCGGCCCTCGCCAACGGAGGCCAGCTGGTGACGCCCCACGTCGTGGCCGGCTGGACCGGCGCCGACGGCATGTTCCAGCCCCGTGACCTCCCCGAGCCGCGCCAGATCATGGAGCCCGAGACGGCCGACACCGTCCTCCAGATGCTCGTCGGGGCGATCGACAACGGCATCGCCAACGGGGCGGCGGTGCCCGGCTACTCGATCGCCGGAAAGACCGGCACCGCCCAGGTCGCCGGCCCGGTCACGGTCCGGGTGCGGACCGGCTGGGACGCCGCCGGGAACCCGATCTACCAGGAGACGACCCGCCAGGAGTACATCGAGGGCTGGGTCGACTCGAGCTTCATCGGGATCGCGCCGGCCTCCGACCCGCGGTTCGTGATGATGATCCTCATCCACCGGCCGGTGGTCGGCAGCGGGGGCATCGGCGAGCGCCCGGAGGTGGCCTTCAGCCAGCTCGCTCCGCTCGTCTTCGACTACTTCGCGGTGCCCCCGGACCGAGCCCAGCCGGGGGTTGCCGGCCAATGAGGCTGGTAGACTCGCCGCCGAAAGCCGCAGGGAACCGCGTGCCGGCTCCGATCAGCATCGACGACCTGCTGGCCGCCACGGGCGGCCGGCTCCAGGCCCCGACCAGCGTACGGTCCTTCCGCCTTGCCGTCGTCGACTCCCGGCGTGTCACGCCCGAGAGCCTGTTCGTCGCGCTCCCCGGCGAGCGGACCGATGGGCACAGGTTCGTCGCCGAGGCGGTGGCCGCCGGCGCATCCGCGGTCCTGGTCGAGCGCGAGGTCGCCCTCCCCGCCGGTGCCGACGTCGCGGTCGTCCGGGTGGCCGATGCGCTCCGCGCCTTCCAGGACCTGGCGGGATGGTGGCGCGACCGCTTCGCGGTCCGGGTCGTGGGCATCACCGGCTCGACCGGCAAGACCCTGGCCAAGGAGGTCACCGCCGACGTCCTGGCCCGCACCCTCTCGGTCCTCCGCAACGAGGGCAACCTGAACTCGGAGACCGGCCTGCCGATGACCCTCCTCCGTCTCGAGCCCGGCCACCAGGTCGCCGTCCTGGAGATGGGGATGTACACCGTCGGCGAGATCGCCCGCCTGGTCGAGATCAGCCATCCCGAGGTCGGCGTCGTGCTCGCCGTTCACCCGACCCACCTCGAGCGGGCCGGCAGCCTCGATCGGATCGCCCAGGCGAAGTCGGAGCTCCCGCGCGGTCTGCCGGCCGACGGCCTGGCCGTCCTGAACGCCGACGACCCGCGGGTCGCGGCCATGGCCGCCCTGACCCCGGCCCGGGTGCGGACCTTCGGGCTCGGGCGGGGAGCGGAGGTCCGGGCCGTGGACGTCGTCTCGGAGGGGCTGGGCGGCGTGGCCTTCACCCTGAGCGCCCCGTGGGGCGAGCAGCGGGTCCGGAGTGCCGCCCCGGGGCGTCACCTCGTCCGGCATGCCCTGGCCGCGGCGGCCGTCGCCGAGCACTTCGCGGTCCCGATGAGCGAAATCGCCGCCGCCCTCGAAACCGGCAGCCACGCCCCGCACCGGATGGCGGTCGAGGAGCTCCCCGGCGGCGTGACCCTCGTCGACGACACGTACAACGCGTCGCCGGTCTCGGTCTCAGCGGCCCTCGAGTTCCTGGCCGAGACCCCGGTCGGTGCCGGCCGCCGGCTGGCCGTGCTGGGCGACATGCTCGAGCTCGGCCCCGACGAGCGGGCCCTCCACGAGCGGATCGGCGCCCAGGCCGCGGCCGTCCTCGACGGCCTGCTCGCGGTCGGGGAGCGGGGACGCTGGATCGGGGAGGCTGCCAAGGCGGCTGGGCTGGTCCGCGTCGCCTTCGCTCCCGACGCGGAGGCCGCCGTCGCCGCGGTGGACGAGGCGCTGCACCCGGTGGCCGGGGACGTCCTCCTCGTCAAGGGCTCGCGGGGGATCGCCCTCGACCGCCTGGTCGCCGCCCTCGCCGGCCGCCCGCCGGACGGGGAGGCGTAGCCCATGCTCCCGCTCCTGCTCGGCGTGCTCCTCGCCTTCGGCGGCGTCGTCCTGCTGGCCCCGACCTACATCCGCCTCCTCCAGCGGCTCGGCTTCGGCAAGGCCATTCGGGCGGAGGGACCGGCGTCCCACGCGGTGAAGGCGGGCACACCGACGATGGGGGGGATGCTGATCATCATCGTCGTCATGTTCCTCGCCATGGCCATGGGCCTCGAGGACGAGAGCACCCTGATCCCGATGCTGGCGCTGGTCGGGGTAGGCATCCTGGGCGCGTTCGACGACTACGTGAACATCCGCACCGGATTCGGCGTCCACGGCCGCTACAAGCTCATCTGGCAGACGATCGTCTCGATCCTGGCCGCGGTCTACATCCAGCGCCACTTCGACATCACCGCGATCAACGTCCCGCTGGTCGGCGAGATCACGATCGGCGCGGTGGGCGTGGTGGCCTTCGTCGCCTTCGCCATCGTCGCCATGTCGAACGCGGTCAACCTGACCGACGGGCTGGACGGGCTCGCCTCCGGCCTGCTCGTCTTCAGCTTCATCGCGTACCTGCTGATCGCGATGATGGCCGTCCCCGGCATGAAGCTCTCCCAGCCGGAGCTCGCGGTCTTCTGCGCGCTCCTGATCGGGGCGCTGATGGGCTTCCTGTGGTTCAACGTCCACCCCGCCCAGATCTTCATCGGCGACGCCGGCGCGCTGTCGATGGGCGCCACCCTGGCCGTGGTGGCCACCGTGACCGGCCAGCTGCTGCTGCTCGTGGTCATCGGGATCGTGTTCGTGGCCGTGACCCTCTCGGTCATCATCCAGGTCGCCTCGTACAAGACCCGCGGCAAGCGGATCTTCCGGATGACCCCACTCCAGCACCACTTCGAGCTCCTCGGCTGGGCCGAGGAGAAGATCACCCTCCGCTTCTGGATCGTGGCGGCCCTCGCGGCCCTCCTGGGCTTCAGCCTCTTCCTGGCCTCGACCGGGCTGTCGTGATGCCGATGTCGAGCTCGCCCACCCGCCGCACCCTCCCGACCCGGAGCGCCGATCTGGCCGGACGCCGGACCCTGGTCCTCGGCCTGGCGCGCTCCGGCGTGGCCGCCGCCCGCTTCCTGGCCGATGCCGGGGCGGAGGTGACCATCTACGACCGCCGGCCGGCCGCCGAGCTGGCCGACGCCATTGCGTCGCTCGGCAGTCGCCCGATCGGCCTGGCGCTGGCCGCCGATCCGGCCGACCTGCGGGCCCATCTCGGCACAGCGGACCTCGTCGTCACCAGCCCGTCGATCTCCGCCCGCTTCCCGACCACCGAGCCGTGGCTCCGCGACGCGCTCCTGGACGCCGACGCCGCCGGCGTCCCGATCGTCGGGGAGGTGGACCTGTTCCTCCGGCTGACCCGGGCGCAGGTGATCGGCGTGACAGGAACCAAGGGCAAGACGACGACGGCGTCGCTGACCGCCGCGATCCTCGACGCGGGCCGGGTTCCCCACGCCCTGGGCGGGAACATCGGGACCCCGCTCATCGAGGACGCGGACCGGATGGGCCCCGAGACGTGGGCCGTCCTCGAGCTGTCCGAGCTCCAGCTGCCGATCCTCAGCCGCGGGGTGGACATCGCGGTCTACACCAACGTCCTGGCCGACCACCTCGACCGGCATGGGACGGTCGAGGCCTACCGGGCGGTCAAGCGCCGCCTCGCCGACCTGTCCGTCGAATCGGGGCACATCGTCCTGAACCAGGACGACCCCGGCTCGGTGGCGATCGGGGAGAGCCTGGCCGGCGCCCGGCTCCACTGGTACGGGCTCGAGCCGCGGCCAGGTGCCGACGCCTGGGTCGAGGATGGCTGGCTGGTCATCGGCGGCGAGCGGGTCCTGCCGCGCGCGGAGGTTCCGCTCCGGGGGGAGCATCTCCTCCACGACGTCCTCGCGGCGGCCGTGGCCGCCCGGCTCGCCGGGGTGGACGCCCAGGCCGTGGCCGCCGGCATCCGGTCCTTCGCCGGCGTCCCGCACCGGCTCGAGCCGCTCGGCGTCCACGGCGGCATCGAGTATGTGAACGACTCGCAGGCCACGATCCCGGTCGCGGCCATCGCCGCGTTGAACGCGTTCGAGGACCGCGGGCTGGTGGTCATCGTCGGCGGCCAGGGCAAGGGGCTGGCGTATGACGAGCTGGCCGAGGTCATCGTCGCGCGGTGCCGGGCCGCGGTCCTGATCGGCGAGACCGCCGCCGAGCTCGAGCCGCTGCTCGCCGGGCGGCTCCCGGTCACGCGCAGCGCCTCGATGCCCGACGCGGTGGCCGCCGCCACCGCGGCCGCGCGGCCCGGGGACGTCGTCGTGCTCGCCCCGGCGGCGGCCAGCTTCGACATGTTCGTGGACTACGCCGCCCGGGGCGACGCCTTCCGGGCGGCCGTGGCCGCCCTCCCCGGTGAGGCGGCACCCCGATGACCGCCGCGGTCGCCGCCCGGGCCGCGACCCGCCGCGCGGCCCGGACGAAGGGCGTCCAGCGCGAGCGGAAGCGCGTCTCGATGCCGCTCCTGGTCGCCGTCCTCGCGCTGGTCGCCATCGGCGTCGTGATGGTCTACTCGGCCTCGAGCATCAACGCCCTGCTGAACAGCAACGACCCGGCGCGCTACGGCCTCGCCCAGTTCGCCTTCGCCCTGGTCGGACTGACGGCCATGCTCGTCGTCAGCCGGATCGACTTCCGGATCTACCGGTACTTCGCCATCCCGGCCCTGATCGGCTCGTGGGTGCTCCTGTTCATCGTGCTGATCCCGGGCATCGGCCACGAGGCCGGCGGGTCGCGCCGGTGGCTGGACATCCCGATCGTGGGCGGATTCCAGCCGGCCGAGGTCGCCAAGCTGGCGATCGTCCTGTACCTCGCCCATTGGCTCGACCGGCGCGGCAAGGATGCGCACGGCATCCGTGGCGGCCTGATCCCGTTCGGCCTGCTCGTGGCGCCCGGCTTCGTCCTGATCGCCCTCGAGCCGGACCTCGGCACCGCCGGCGTCTACGTGGTCGCTGCCTTCGCGGTCTTCTTCATGTCCGGCGCGAGCGTCACCGGGATCATCGCCGTCGTCGGCGCCATCGCGGCGGCGGGCTTCCTGGTCGTGAGCCGCAACCCGTACCAGCTCCAGCGGATCACCAGCTTCCTCGACCCCGAGAAGGACCCGCTCGGGACCGGCTACAACGCGATGCAGTCCCTCATGGCGCTCGCCATGGGCGGCCTGGTCGGGGTCGGCCTCGGAGCCAGCCGGCAGAAGTACCTCTACCTGCCGGCGCCGTCCACCGACTTCATCTACGCGATCATCGGCGAGGAGTGGGGCCTGATCGGGACCCTCGTCGTCCTGTGCCTGTTCCTGGCCATCGCCTGGCAGGGCTACCGGATCGCGGTCCACGCTCCCGACACGTTCTCCGGGCTCCTCGCCGCCGGGATCACGACCTGGATCGTGGTCCAGGCGGTCATCAACATGATGGTCGTGACCGCGCTGTGGCCGGTCACGGGCATCCCACTGCCGTTCATCAGCTATGGCGGGACGGCACTCATCATCAACCTCGTCGCGATGGGAGTCCTGCTCTCGATCAGCCGCGAGGCGCAGACAGGATCGGTGTTCGATGCGCTTGGTGATTTCAGGCGGCGGGACCGGCGGGCACATCTACCCCGCACTGGCCGTCGCCCGAGCCCTGCGCGAGCTGCGACCCGGGGTTGAGCTCGCGTACGTGGGCGGTGTCCGCGGCTTCGAGCGCCGGCTGGTGGGGGAGGCCGGCGAGATGCCGTACCACCAGCTGACCGTGCGCTCGCTGCGGTCCGCCGGGCGGAGCGCGCACACCGTCCTCGACCCGCTCCGCCTGACGGCCGCCACGCCCCAGGCGTGGAACCTCCTGCGCCGCCTCGACCCGGCCGCCCTGTTCTCGACCGGCGGCTACCTGGCCGTGCCCCTGGTCGCCGCGGCCCGGTCGCGTGGCGTCCCGAGCATCGTCTGGGAGGGGAACGTCGTCCCGGGCCGGGCGACGCGGGCCATCGGCCGCTTCGCGACCCGGGTGGCGGTCGCCTTCCCACCGACCGCCGAGGTCTTCGCCCCCCGGTCCATGGTCACCGGCACGCCGATCCGATCCTTCGCCGGGCTCACCCGCCAGGCCGCCCGAGACGCGATGGCCGTGCCGGCCGGGGAGCGGCTGCTCCTCGTCTTCGGGGGGTCGCAGCACACCGCCCGGCTGACCGCCGCCCTGGAGGAGGCCATCCCGACGCTCGTCGAGGACTGGGTCGTGCTCCACCTGGCCGGCGAGCCTGGCATGGCCCTGGCGAGCGCCACCCGGGACCGCCTGCCGGCGGACCGCCGGGACCGATACCGGCCGGAGCCGTACCTGACCGATGACATGGCCGCCGCCCTGCTTGCGGCCGACCTGGTCCTCGGCCGGGCTGGCTCCTCGACCTGCGCCGAGGTCGCCGCGGTCGGGGTGGCCTCGATCCTCGTCCCGTACCCGTACGCCCACGGTCACCAGGCGGCGAACGCCGCGTGGCTGGCCGACCACGGGGCGGCGGTCGCGGTCCCCGACGCCGAGCTCACCGGGGAGCGGCTGCTCGCCGAGGCGGCCGCCCTGCGGGACGACGAGCGGCGCGAGGCGATGGCCACCGCCGCGCGGGAGCTGGGCCGGCCCGACGCCGCCCGCGACGTGGCGGTCGCCCTGCTCGAGCTCGCCGAGGCGCCCCGATGACGAGGGTGCAATGACGATGGCGACCTCGGCTGGGCAGACCCTGGCGGCGGCGCTCGCCGCGCTCGACCGGCACGCCGCGGATGCCGGAATCGAGCTCCGCGCCGACGCCCCGCTGGCCCCGATGACGACCCTGCGGGTCGGCGGCCCGGCCGACCGGCTCGCCGAGCCGCGGTCGCGCGACGAGCTGCTGTCCGTGCTCGCCGCGGCCCGCGAGTCGGGCGTCCCGTGGCTGGTCATCGGGAACGGCAGCGACCTGGTCGTCGCCGACGCCGGAATCCGTGGCCTCGTCATCCGGAACCGCGCCCGCGAGATCGCCCTCCAAGGCACCACGGTCAGCGCCGACGCCGGCACGCCCATGGCCCTGCTCGTCAAGCGGGCGACCGCCGCCGGGCTCACCGGACTCGAGTGGGGGATCGCCGTGCCCGGCACCCTGGGCGGTGCGGTATGGGCCAACGCCGGCGCCCACGGCGGTGAGATGAAGGATCGGCTGACGACGGTCGAGACCTGGAACCCCGACGACGGCGCCATCGGCCGCCTGCCGAACGCCGCCTGCGGCTTCGGCTACCGCGAGTCGCGGTTCAAGCACGAGCGCCTCGTGATCCTCGGTGCGACGCTCGCCCTCGAGGCGGACGAGCCCGCCGCGGTGGCCGAGCGGGTCGCCGCATTCCAGGCCCAGCGGGCGGCCACTCAGCCGCTCGCCGAGCAGAACGCGGGCAGCGTCTTCCGCAACCCGGACGGCGACCACGCCGGGCGGCTCATCGATGCCGCCGGGCTGAAGGGGGAGCGGGAAGGGACCGCGGAGGTCAGCACCCGGCACGCCAACTTCATCGTCACCGACCGGGGCGGCCGAGCCGCCGACGTTCGCCGCCTCGCCGACCGGGTCCGGGCCACCGTCGAGGCGACCGCCGGCGTCCGCCTCGAGTACGAGATCGAGTTCGTCGGCGACTGGGGCGCATACCGATGAACGGGCGGCGTCGGATCGGGGTCTTCGCCGGCGGCCGGTCGGCCGAGCACGAGGTCAGCGTCGCCTCGGCCGAGGCCATCCTGCGGGCCATCGACCGGGATCGGTTCGAGCCGTACCTCATCTACATCGATGCGGCCGGGGGCTGGCACCTCCCCGCCGGCTCGGCCCCGGCGCTCGGCCCCGGCGAGAGCCTGGCCCGCCAGCTCGGAACCGAGACGATCGCCGAGCACAGCACCCGGCTCGACCGCGGCGAGCTGACCGCGCCGCCCGCCCCGCCGTCCACCGACCTCACGGCCCCCAGCGCCGCGCGCGGCCTGGCGGACGCGATCGACGTCGCGTTCCTCGCCATCCACGGTCCGTACGGCGAGGACGGCACGCTCCAGGGCTTCCTCGAGCTGACCGGCATCCCGTACACCGGTGCCGGGGTCCTCGCCAGCGCGGTGGCGATGGACAAGGTCGTCTTCAAGGACCTCATGCGCGGCCACGGCCTCCCGGTCGTGGACTACGCGGCCGTCTCCCGCGCGGCGTGGCGCCGCGAGCCGCAGGCCGTGGTCGACGACCTCGCCGTCCGGATCGGGTCGCAGGCCGTCGTGAAGCCGGCCCGCCTGGGGAGCAGCGTCGGGATGAGCCTCGCCCATGACCCCGCCGAGCTGCCGTCCGCCATCGAGGAGGCGCTCCGCTGGGACGACAAGGTCATCGTCGAGGTCTACCTGGCGGGGGCCCGCGAGTTCGAGTGCGGGGTCCTGGGCAACGACGACCCGGTCGTGTTCGCCCCGGGCGAGGTGGTCAGCCACCACGAGCTGTACGACTACGAGGCCAAGTACGTCCCCGGCCTGGCCGACGTCCTGCCGCGGGCCGAGGTCGCGCCGGACCTGGCCGAGCGGCTCCGGGAGCTGGCGCTGGCCGCCTACCGGGCGGTCGACGCGCGGGGGATGGCCCGGGTCGACTTCCTGGCCGCGGGCGGAGCGGTCTTCATCTCCGAGATGAACACCATTCCCGGGTTCACGGCCACCTCGATGTTCCCCAAGCAGGCCGAGTTGGCCGGGATCGGCTTCACCGAGCTGATCTCCCGCCTGATCGAGCTCGCCACCGAGGAGACGGACCGATGAGCGGGCGCCTGTGGGAGCGCACCCGCGCCGCGGGCGCGCGGCATCGCGGCGCGACAAGCACCGATGCGCCGTCGCGCCCCCGGACGACCCGGGTCAAGGCCAGGGGCCGGCCGTCGCGGGGCGCGACACCCCCGCCGTCGGTCCCGAAGCGGCGCCGCCGGCGCCGCCTGAACTGGACGCGAGTGACGGCCGTCTTCCTCTGCGTGCTGCTGCTCATCGTCGGCACCTGGCTGGCGGCCGGCCCGGCGCTCCGGGTCCGGCAGGTCTCGTACGCCGGGGCCGACTGGACCGGCCGCGACGAGCTCGACGCGGTGACCCGACCGATGATCGGCCAGAGCGTGCTCCTGGTGGACAGCGCCGCCATCGCCGAGGCGCTGGCCCGCCTGCCGGGCGTCCAGGAGGCTGCGCTCGACATCGGCCTGTTCGGCCGCGTGGAGGTCTCCCTGGTCGAGGGCGACGCGGTGGCCATCTGGCGCACCGATGCCGCCCAGCTCCTCGTGGCCGAGGACGGCACCGTGGTCGGCGTGCGGCCGCGCGCGGAGGTGCCCACCGGGACAGAGGCCAACCTCCCGATGGTCGAGGACGGCCGCGAGTCGTCCCACGACCTGTCGTTCGGCGACCAGATCCCGCCGGCCGAGGTGGACGCCGCGGTCCGCCTGGCCGCTCTCACGCCCGACCAGCTCGGGTCGCAGGCCGGTGCCCTGACCCTTTCCCTGGACGCGACCTACGGGTTCATCCTGTCCTCGCCGCAGGCGGGCTGGCAGGCCGCCTTCGGGTACTACGGGCTCGATCCGGCCGAGACGCCCGAGGTCGTCGAGGCGCGGCTCCAGTCCCAGGCGAGCGGGCTGCGGACCCTGTTCGGGTCCCATCCGGAGGCCGGCGTGGCGTGGATCGATATCCGGAATCCGGGAAGGGTATATTTCCGTGCCCGAGGCTGAGACCGCGCGTCAGACGACGCCGGCAACCGAGCCTCGTCGGAGCGCGGTGTCCTCGAACCTCAGGCTGTGGCTCCCGCTGGTGGGGCTCGGGATCGGCATTCTGCTGGGCCTGATGCTCAACGTCAGCGTGAGCCCGGAGCTGGCCCGCTACACCGCGGTCGCCATCCTGGCCGGCCTCGACTCGATCCTCGGCGCGGTCCGCGCCGAGCTCGACGGTCATTACGACAACCGGATCTTCCTGACCGGCTTCCTGGCCAACACCCTGGTCGCCGTGGTCCTGACCTTCGTCGGCGACCGGCTCGGGATCGACCTGTACCTCGTCGCCCTGATCGCCTTCGGCCTCCGGATCTTCCAGAACGTGGCGTTGATTCGGCGCCACTTCCTGTAAGGTCGGCCGCGTTCGAACGGAGGATGCCTTTGGACAGGGAGACGGTTCTGGTCGGGATCGACCCCGGCAGCACGAAGGTGACCACCCTCATCGGCGAGGTGACCCCGGCGGGCGACGTGAACGTCGTCGGGTACGGGATCGCCCCGTCGATCGGCATCAAGAAGGGGATGGTCGCGAACATCGAGCAGACCGTGCAGTCGATCGCCACCAGCATCGAGAAGGCCGAGCGGCTCTCGGGCTACAAGATCGGCTCAGCCTTCGTGTCCGTCGGCGGCGGTCACATCTCCTCCCAGAACAGTCGGGGCGTGGTGGCGGTCAGCGGCCACCGCCGTGAGGTGTCCAAGGAGGACATCGCCCGGGCGACCGAGGCCGCGCGGGCGGTCCAGGTGCCTTCCAACCGCGAGATCCTCCACGTCATCCCGCGCGGCTACATCGTGGACGGCCAGGGCGAGATCAAGGACCCGCTCGGGATGAGCGCCGTTCGGCTCGAAGTCGAGACCCACATCGTGGCCGGGGCGAGCACGACGCTCCAGAACCTGACCAAGTGCGTGAGCAACGCCGGGGTCCAGATCGACGAGCTCGTCATCGCCTCGCTGGCGGCGGCCGAGGCGACCCTGACCGATACCGAGAAGGACCTCGGCGTGATCATCGCCGACGTCGGCGGCGGGACGACCGACATGGCGGTCTTCGTCGACGGCGCGGTCCACCACTCGGCGGTCATCCCGGTCGGGGGCATCCACGTCACGAATGACGTGGCGATTGGGCTCCGGACGAGCCTGAACCTGGCCGAGGACGTGAAGATCCGGCACGGCACCTCGAACGTCGCCGAGGTCCAGCCCGAGGAGCTCATCACGGTCGCGGTGATGGGCGAAGGCGGCGGGCAGACGATCCAGCGCCGGAAGCTGAGCGAGATCATCGAGGCCCGGATGCGCGAGCTCTACCAGCTGATCCGCGAAGAGGTGGCCCGCTCGGGGCACGAGAAGCCGCTCCCCGCCGGGTTGGTGCTAACGGGCGGTGGCGCGCGGCTGGCCGGGGTCGCCGAGCTGGCCCGGGACGTGCTCGAGATGCCGGTCCGGGTGGCGACTCCCCAGGGCGTCGGCGGACTCATGGACCAGCTCACGAACCCCGCGTTCGCGACGCCGCTCGGGCTCCTCCTGTGGGGCGCCCGCCACGTCGGGGCCGAGCCGATCGGCTACGTGACCCGCTCCCCGGTCAGCGACGGCATGAACCGCGCCAGGAACTGGGTGAGGAACCTCTTCCCCGGCTGAGCGACCGGCCCCGTGGCGGGCCCGATTGTGGAGCGCCCGGGCGGCCATCCACCACGGCAGCGGAGGTTGTGGACAACTCCGGCCGAGGTTGTGGACAGACCCGGTTTTCGGCCGGAAGGACCGATCGGTACACTGGCGGCAGGCCCATTCACTCTGGGTTCGGACCCTTCCCGTGCCCGGCCATAGTCGCAAGCACCCAGGAGAAGACCCATGCCGCTCCGGTCCGACGCAGAGAACTTCGCCCTGATCAAGGTCATCGGCATCGGCGGTGGAGGCAGCAACGCCGTCAACCGCATGATCCGCGCCGAGATGATGGGCGTCGAGTTCATCGCGGTGAACACCGATGCCCAGGCGCTCCTCCAGAGCGACGCCCCCCACAAGATCCGGGTGGGCGACAAGATCACCCGCGGCCTTGGAGCCGGCGCCGACCCGGCCATCGGGCAGCGCGCCGCCGAGGAGGACTCCGAGAAGATCTACGAGGCGCTCAAGGACGCCGACATGATCTTCATCACCGCCGGGATGGGCGGTGGCACCGGCTCGGGCGCCGCCCACGTGGTGGCCGAGATCGCCAAGGACCTCGGCGCCCTGACCGTCGCCGTCGTCACCAAGCCGTTCAGCTTCGAGGGCGCCCGGCGCAAGCTCGTCGCCGAGCAGTACACCGAGACCCTCAAGGACAAGGTCGACACCCTGATCGTCATCCCGAACGACCGCCTCCGCGAGGTCGTGGACAAGAAGACGTCCATCCTCGACGCGTTTCGGGTCGTCGACGACGTCCTCCGCCAGGGCGTCCAGGGCATCAGCGACCTGATCACCGTCCCGGGCCTGATCAACCTCGACTTCGCCGACGTGAAGACGATCATGCGCGAGGCCGGCAGCAGCATGATGGGGATCGGCATCGGGACCGGCGAGAACCGGGCCGTCGAGGCCGCCCGGGCCGCCGTCATGAGCCCACTCTTGGAGATCAACATCCAGGGCGCGCGCGGCATCCTGTTCAACGTCACCGGTGGCAGCGACCTGGGCCTGTTCGAGGTCAACGAGGCCGCCGAGGTCATCAAGGAGGCCGCCGACCCGGAGGCCAACATCATCTTCGGCACGGTCATCGACGATCGGATGCGCGACGAGGTGAAGGTCACCGTCATCGCGACCGGGTTCGACGCGGCCCGGAGCCGGCCCAAGCCGGCCGTCCGCCCCCAGGCGGCGGGGGCGCTTCCCGGGATCGAGTCGTCGCTCGACGACAAGAGCCGGGAGCTCCTGGCCGAGATCGAGCAGGCTCGGATCGAGAAGTCGGCGTTCACCGTCACGCCGGCCCCGGAGCCGGTCGAGGCCGAGGCCGAGCCGACCGAGGTGTTCCAGCCCGCCGAGCGCGAGCCGGTGGCCACCCGCCCGACGTCGCTCGAGCGGCCGGCCTACGGCGACACGGACCTCGACATCCCCAGCTTCCTCCGCCAGCCGAGCCGCGAGCAGGACTGAAGCGGCCGCACCCGTCCAACCGATGAGCCCCGGCCGAGGCCGGGGCTCGTTGGCGTCCCGGCCATGACCGAGGACCCCGTCGAGGTCGCCGCCATTGGCGCCCGCTGGGCGCAGGTTCGGCGCCGGATCGAGGCCGCCGCGGCGGAGGCCGGCCGCGACCCGGGGGAGGTGCGGGTCGTGGCCGTGACCAAGGGCTTCGGTCCCGAGGTCGTCGAGGCGGCGCGCCGGACCGGCCTGGATCGATTCGGCGAGAACCGGGTCCAGGAGGGCGAGCGCAAGGTCGCCGTCGCCCCGGACGCCGAGTGGCACCTCGTCGGCCACCTCCAGTCGAACAAGGCGCGGCGCGCGGTCGAGGCCTTCGGCTGGCTCCACGGCGTCGATTCGGCCGGGCTCCTCCGCAAGCTCGACGCGGCGGCGACCGAGGCGGGCCGCCGGCCCCAGGTCCTCCTCCAGGTGAACGTCGCCGCCACCGCCACCCAGCACGGGATGGCCGCCGCCGACCTGGCTCCCGGCCCGGCGCAGGAGACCCTGCTGGCGACCCTCGACGCGCTCGGGTCGCTGGACGTGGTCGGCCTGATGGGGATCGGCCCGCTCACGTCGGACCCGGCCGTGTCCCGCTCGGCGTTTGCCGCGCTCCGCCGCCTCCGGGACGGGCTGCGCGAGGCGAGCGGCCTGCCCCTGCCCGAGCTGTCGATGGGGATGAGCGGCGACCTGGAGGCCGCCGTCACCGAGGGCGCGACGCTCGTCCGGATCGGCACCGCGATCTTCGGGGAGCGCCCCGAACCGGCCTGAGGCCGCCGCCGGAGCGGTCGCGGACCGCTGCTATGCTGCCGCCGTGCCGGCGGTCCTCATCACGTTCATCAAGCTATTGAGCACGCTCCTCTGGGTGCTCCTGCTGGCCCGCGTCATCATCAGCTGGACCAACCCGCGCGGCGGCGGCGCGATCACGGCCACGATCTACCAGCTCACCGAGCCGATCCTGGCCCCGATCCGGCGGATCCTCCCGCCGACCGGCGGCATCGACTGGTCGCCGCTCATCGCGATGCTGATCCTCGGCGCCCTCTCGCGCGTGGTGTACGCGCTCTGACCCGACTGCTCCGCCGGATCGGCGTCCTCCAGCCTCTCGCGGAGCGGGACTTCGCGTTCCTCACCGCGGGCTCGTTCGTCTCGCAGCTGGGCGACGGGTTCTTCTTCGTCGCGCTGGCCTGGCAGGTCTATGACCTGAGCAACGTCCCGACCGCGATGTCGATCGTTGGGCTCGCCTGGACCCTGCCGCTCATCCTGTTCGTCCTCATCGGCGGCGTCCTCAGCGACCGATACGACCGGCGTTGGCTGATGGTCGGTGCCGACCTGCTCCGCGCGGCCGCCATCGGCCTGCTGGGCATCCTGTCGATGGCGGGGACCCTCGAGATCTGGCACATCCTGGTCCTGATCGCCTTCGTCGGCGTGGGCGACGCGTTCTTCAACCCGGCCTCGACCGCGATCGTGCCCGACCTCGTGGACGAGGACCTCCTCCCGCAGGCGAACGCGCTCGGCAGCCTCGTCCGGCCGCTGACCGGACGGCTGATCGGGCCGGCCATCGGCGGGTTCACGGTCGCCTTCGTCGGGTCGGGCGCCGCGTTCCTGGTCGATGCCTCGAGCTTCCTGGTCTCGGCGGTCGCCATCGCGTTCATCCGCGCCCGGCCGCATGCGGAGGTCGTCGAGCACGGGGTCCGGCATGCCCTCCGGGAGATCGGGGAGGGGCTCGCCTACGTGCGCTCGAAACCATGGATCTGGGCCACCTTGATCTCGTCGATGCTGAGCCTGCTCGTGTTCGTCGGACCCGAGGAAGTCCTGCTGCCGTTCCTCGTCCGGAACCGGCTCGAGCTCGAGGCTGATGCGCTGGGCGCCATCTTCGCGGTCGGCGGCATGGGCGCCATCGTGATGGCCGTCATCGTCGGCCAGCTCGGGCTGCCCCGGCGGACGATCACCGTGATGTTCGTGTCGTGGACGGTGGGGGTGCTGATGATCGGGGGCTTCGGCCTCATGACCGAGCTGTGGCACGCGCTCGTGGTCTCGGCGGTCAGCGCGGCCCTGTTCGAGCTCGGGTCGATCATCTGGTTCACGCTGCTCCAGCAGCTCGTCCCGCGCGATCTGCTGGGCCGGGTCTCGAGCCTGGACTGGCTCGTGTCGGTCGGGCTGGTGCCGCTGTCGTTCGCCCTGACCGGGCCGGTGGCCGGGATCATCGGCCCGGAGACGACGCTGGTGGTGGGCGGCGTCCTGGGGGCGGTCCTGATGCTGTCGCTGCTCTTCGTGCGTGGCGTCCGCGACCCCGAACGGCAGGCCGCCGAGCGCGGTTCGGAGGAGGCCGCGGCCTGACCGCGCGCCCGGTGCCCATCAGCGCCGTGGCTATACTGGCCGCTCGCGCGGGCGATTAGCTCAGCTGGTTAGAGTGCACGGTTCACATCCGTGAGGTCACTGGTTCGAGTCCAGTATCGCCCACCACCCCCCTGCCGCCGTCCGGGCCTCGGCCCTTCAGGCGCTCGTGCCGTCCGACGTCCCGTCCGATGTGCCGTTCGACTCGAGCTCGGCCATGGCATCCACCGGCTCGCCGTTGGCCGGGGCGGCCTCCGCCACCGCGGCGACCGCCATCGCGCCGTCCTCCGCGGGCTCGGCGACTGGCTCCCCCTCGCCGTTCGACTCGGCCTCACGCCGGACGATCTCCTTGGCGAAGAACTGGAGCGTGCTCCTGGTCTTCGTCTCCTGGGCGCTCAGCAGGTCGATCCCGAGGTCGCCGAAGAACAGGCGGGCCTCGGTGGCGGCCTGCATGGTCTCGCCCGGCGGGCACTTCAGGGACAGTTCCAGCAGGCGCTTGCCGTCGGGGTAGAACCACATCTCGGCGGTGATCTTCCGGTCGAACCCCTTCGGCGTGGCCACGACCTTGAGGGCGAAGATCGGCCCCAGCACGACGAGGTCATCCCATGAGACCCCCTCGGGGGCGTGGGACTCGAAGAACTCGCGCTGCTCCTTCGAGAACAGGCGCCGGATCGGCTCCTGGCCGAAGTGGACGTTGCGCGTGTCCCCGGTGGACGGCTTGCCCTTCAGGGAGGCCGAGCAGACGTAGCCGCCCGGCATGGCGTCGACCTCGACCTTCATGTTCGGCGAGACCCGCAGCTCGGCGTCGATGTGCTCCGGGTCGACCGGCCGGATCTTCACCACCGAGTCCTCGCCCTTGCCCTGGACCCGGCGGGCTCGCAGGTTCAGGCCGCTGTTGTACAGCGCCAGGTCGGGCGTGTCATAGAAGTAGATCTGCCGGATCTGGGCATCGAGCGGATCGATCCCGAGCGCGGTGAGCGCCGAGCGCTGGCCCGACGCGGGAACGGTCAGCTTGAGCTCGATGCTGTCGGCGCCCTTGGCCAGCCGGAGCAGGTCCTTGAGCTGGTCATCGGTCAGCCGGGAGGTCTTCGGAGCGACGGGCATTGGTCCTCACCTCGTGAGCAGGCGGTCGAGTGTAGACCCTCGCCCCCGGAATCGCCTACCGGACCAACGGCACAATGGCCGCCATGGGCGCTTCGTCCCGGCTCCGCGTCGCGATCTTCGGCGAGTCGTACCTGCCCTACCTCTCCGGGGTGACGGTCTCGACCGAGACGCTCGCCCGTGGCCTGGGGGCGCTCGGCCACGAGGTCCTGCTGGTCGTCCCGAGGCCGGCCAGAGGCGCCGAGCCGGGGAGTGCGGGGGCGCCGGGGCCCGAGCCGGAGGTGGCGTGGCTGCCCTCGTACCGGGTCCCGCCGGCCCCGGAGGGGTACCGGATGCCGGTCCCCATCCGGTCGAAGGCCCTCCGTCGCGCGACCGAATTCGCCCCGGACATCGTCCACGCCAACTCGCCGTTCACCTCGGGTCTGATGGCCCGCTCGGTGGCCCGCCGGGTGGGTGCGCCCCTCGTCTTCACCCATCACACCCGCTTCGCCGACTACGGCCACTACCTCGGCCCCCTGGCTCCGGTCTCGGGCAAGGCCTCGGAGGCGTGGCTGGCCGCCTGGTGGGCGGGGTGCGCCGCGATCGTCGCGCCGTCGGAGGCCCTCGCCGGCGAGATCCGGGCCGCGCTCGGCCGGCGGCGGGTCCCCGTCGTGCGGGTCGTCCCGACCGGGATCGACGTCGGCGCCATCGCCGCCATCCCCCAGGGCCACCCCCGGCGCCGCGCCGGCTGGCCGGTCGGGACGAGCATCGTCCTCGTCTCGCTGGGCCGGGTGGCCGAGGAGAAGTCGGTCGACGTCCTGGTCGAGGCCTTCGCACTGGCCGCGCCCCGGCGCCCGCTCCTCCGCCTGCTCTTCGTGGGCGGCGGACCGGCCGAGGACGTCGTCGCCCGTCGCGCCGCCGAGCTGGGGGTCGGGGACCGGGTCCATGTGACCGGGCGGCTGCCGCGGGGCGAGGCGCTGGCCCTGGTCAAGGCGTGCGACGTGTTCGTCTTCGCCTCCCAGACCGAGACCCAGGGCCTCGTCCTGGCCGAGGCCCTGGCGGCCGGGGTCCCGGTCGCCGCGGTGGACGGCCCCGGGGTGACCGAGACGCTCCGCCCCGGCGTGGACTCGATCGTCGTCCCGGCCGACCCGGTCGAGGGTCGCGCGGCCCGCCTGGCCGAGGCCGTCGCCGCCCTGGTCGGGGACCGTCGCCGCCGGGAGCGCCTCGCGCGCCGGGCCCTGGACGGAGCCGACAGGTTCGACGCGTCGGCCCGGGTCGCGGAGGTCGTGGCGCTGTACCGCGAGGTCCTGGCCGCCCGCCGTCAGTGGCTTGCGGTCGAGGAAGCGCCGACTACAATGCGCTGACATGCGCCCCCGGCCGTCGTCCACCGAGTTCGAGTACCTGGGCCGGACCGTGGCGCGACGCGACCGCCTCGGGCTCTCCCGCCCGACCATGGTCTACCACCATCCGCTCCGCGACCGGCGCACGACGGCCACCGTCCACGCCCTCCGCTGCCAGACGAGCCGGTTCCGCTTCCCGGACCTCGGCCGCCTGGCCGCGCACCGCGCCCACCGGCGCTCGCTCCCGCTCGGTCTTCCGCGCGCCGACCGCGGCTAGCTCGAGCGGCGTGCCCGTCAAGCGCACCGCCCGCGCCACCTCGGCGGGCGGCGTCGTCCATCGGTCCACCCCGGCCGGTCCGGAGATCGTTCTCGCCCACCGCCGGTCGCCGGCCCTGTGGGCCCTCCCCAAGGGCACCCCGTCCGACGGGGAGTCGATCGAGCAGACGGCCCTCCGCGAGACGTCGGAGGAGACCGGCCTGGCGGTCGAGATCGAGCGGCCGATCGGCCCGATCAGCTACGCCTTCGTCCGGGGGACGACGCGCTACCACAAGACCGTCCACTTCTACCTGATGCGCCCGATCGGGGGCGACCTCGCCAAGCACGACCACGAGTTCGACGACGTCCGCTGGGTTCCGCTGCCCGAGGCTCTCCGGCTCATGAACTACCCGACCGAGCGGAGCGTCGTGGAGGAAGTCGAGCGGGTCCTGGCCCGCGCCCGCGAGGCAACCCCCGAACCGGTCACATGACGTCGGCCGCCGCCCCGCGGCGGACCCCGCTCGACTCCGTCCATCGGGCGCTGGGCGCCCGGCTCATCGACTTCGCCGGCTACGAGATGCCGGTCCGCTACACCTCCGAGCTCGAGGAGCACCGCGCCGTCCGGCAGGCGGTTGGGCTGTTCGACCTGTCGCACATGGGCGAGGTCGCGCTCCGCGGCGAGGACGCGCTGGCCTTCGCCCGGCGGGCCCTGGTCAGCGACCCGGCGACGCTCGACCCGGGCCAGGCCCAGTACTCGATGCTGTGCGCACCCGACGGCGGGGTCATCGACGACGTCATCGTCTACCGGCGCGACGACGGCGACGACGACGACGACGACGACGGCTACCTGGTCGTCTGCAACGCGTCCAACCGGGAGGCCGTCGTCGCCCACCTCGCCGAGCTGGCCGCCGCGGGCGGCGACGAAGTCCGGATCGACGACGAGTCCGACGCGACCGCGCTGGTCGCCCCCCAGGGGCCCCGCGCCGCCGAGCTCCTGGCTGGCCTGACCGATCTCGACCTCGCGAGCCTGCGCAACTATCGGTCGATGACCGGCCGGGTCGCCGGGATCGCCTGCCTGGTCGCCCGCACCGGCTACACCGGGGAGGACGGCTTCGAGCTGTTCTGCGCGGCTACCGACGCCGTCGCGCTCTGGGAGGCCGTGTCGGCCGCCGGCGAGCCGTTCGGCCTGCGGCCCTGCGGGCTGGCCGCCCGGGACACGCTCCGTCTGGAGGCCGGCATGCCGCTGTACGGCAACGAGCTCGGCCGCGACGTGAACCCGTACGAGGCCAACCTGGGCCGGGTCGTGAAGCTCGAGAAGGGCGACTTCGTGGGCCGTGACGCGCTGGCCGAGGTGGCCCGCACCGGGCCGCGACGCCGGCTGGTGGGCCTCGTCATGCGCGACGAGGGGATTGCGCGGCATGGCTATCCGGTCGTGGCCGGCGAGGGCGCCGACGCCACCGAACCGGCGGGCGAGGTGACCAGCGGGAGCCTCTCGCCGACCCTCGGGGAGCGGATCGCGATGGCCTTCGTCGGGTCCGACCTTGCCGAGGCCGACACGCCGCTGGCGGTGATGATCCGCGACCGACGCTGCCGGGCCGATCGGGTAGTGTTGCCCTTCTACCGCCGCCCCCGTCCAGCCGAGGACCGCACGACGTGAGCCTGCCCGATGACCGCCGTTACTCGCGCGAGCACGAGTGGATCCGTCCCGAGGGCGCGGAGGCCGTCATCGGCCTGACCCAGTTCGCGGTGACCGAGCTGGGGGACATCGTCTACGTCGAGCTGCCGGCCGTCGGGAGCTCGATGACCCAGTTCGCCAGCTTCGGCGTTGTCGAGTCGGTGAAGGCGGTCAGTGACCTGTTCGCCCCGGCCAGTGGCTCGGTCGTGGCGGTCAACGATGAGCTCCGCACCCGCCCGGAGCTGCTGAACAGCGACCCCCACGGGGACGGCTGGGTCTGCCGGATCACGCTGGCCAGCCCCGACGAGCTCGACGGCCTGCTGGATGCCACCGCCTACGCGGCGCTGACCGGGGGCGCATGACCTACACCCCCCATACCGATGCCGACCGGGCGGCCATGCTGGCCGCCATCGGGGTGGCCTCGGTGGACGACCTGTTCGAGGACATCCCGGCCGCCGTGCGGGCGACGCGCTTCGCCGTGCCGCCCTCGCTCACCGAGCAGGAGGTCCGGGCCGAGCTGACCCGCCTGGCCGGCCGCAACCGGCTGCCGGAGGTCTCGTTCCTCGGGGCGGGCGCCTACCGGCGGCTCATCCCCGCGGTCGTGGACGAGGTCGTGGGCCGAGCCGAGTTCGCGACCGCCTACACGCCGTACCAGCCCGAGGTCAGCCAGGGCACCCTTCAGGCGATCTACGAGTTCCAGACCCTGACCTGCGAGCTCACCGGCCTCGAGGTCGCGAGCGCGAGCCACTACGACGGGGCGACGGCCACCGCCGAGGCCGCCCTGATGGCCTGCCGCCTGACCGGGCGGGACCGGGTCGCGGTCTCCCGGGCGGTGGACCCCCAGGTCCGCCGGGTGCTGGCCACCTACTGCTCCGGGCCGGGCATCGAGGTCATCGAGGTGCCGGCCGATCTTGGCGACGGGGGCTCGGGCCAGACCGATGTCGAGGCCGCGGCATCCCTGGCCGGAGCCGATGTCGCCTGCCTGGTCGTCCAGCAGCCCAGCTTCCTGGGCGCCCTCGAGCCCATGGCCCAGCTGGCCGACGCCGCCCATGCCCACGGCGGGCTGTTCGTCACCCTCGTCGATCCGGTGAGCCTGGCGGTTCTCGAGGCGCCGGGCCGCTACGGGGCCGACATCGTCACCGCCGAGGGCCAGCAGCTCGGCATCCCGCTGTCGTTCGGCGGACCGTACCTGGGCCTGATGGCCGCGCGAATGGACGCCGTTCGCCAGCTCCCGGGCCGCCTGGTCGGGGCCACCCGCGACGGGGAGGGCCGTCGCGGCTACGTTCTCACCCTCCAGGCGCGCGAGCAGCACATCCGCCGCGAGAAGGCGGCCAGCAACATCTGCACCAACCAGGCGCTGTGCGCCCTGGCCGCGACCGCCTACCTCGCCGCGCTCGGACCGGAGGGCCTCCGGGAGGTGGCCGAGCGGTCTGCTACGCAGGCCCGCCACCTGGTGGCCACCCTCGAAGGAGCGGGCCTCGCCACGCGGCGCCTGGCGGCGCCCTACCTGAACGAGGTCGCCCTCCACGTCCCGGATGCGGCCCGGCGCCACGCGGCGCTGGCCGAGGCCGGGATCGTGGCCGGCTTCGTCCTCGAGGCCGAGTACCCCGAGCTGGCGGACACGCTGCTGCTCGCGGCGACCGAGCTGACGACCGACGAGGACGTGGCCCGCCTGGCCGAGGCGCTCGGGGAGACGGCATGACCACGGTGGAGTCGCGGCCGGTGGCCGACCCGTCGGGGCGCGGCGCGGCGTTCCACTCCCCGGCGAGCGGGGAGCGGCTGCGGGTCGTCGAGCCCACGCTCTTCGAGCGGTCGCGACCCGGCCGCCGCGCGATCCGCATCCCGCGCCCCTCGGAGGCCGCCACCGCCTCGGCGGCCGGCCAGCCGGCGATCCCGGCCGAGGCGCGCCGGACGGCCGCCCCGCGGCTGCCCGAAGTCAGCGAGCTCGAGCTGGTCCGCCACTTCAACCGGCTGAGCCGGCTGAACCACGCCATCGACATCGACTTCTATCCGCTCGGCTCGTGCACGATGAAGTACAACCCCAAGCTGAACGAGTGGGCCGCGCGGCTCCCCGGACTGGCCGGCTCCCATCCGCTCGACCCCTCCCCGCAAAGCCAGGGCAGCCTCGAGCTCCAGTGGCTCCTCGCCGAGCTCCTCCGCGAGATCGGCGGGTTCGCGGCGGTCAGCCTCCAGCCGGCGGCCGGCGCCCACGGCGAGCTGACCGGGATGCTGATGACCCGCGCCTACCATCGGTCCCGCGGGGAGGGCGACCAGCGCCGGACGGTCCTCGTCCCGGACAGCGCCCACGGCACGAACCCGGCGACCGCGACCATGGTCGGGTACGCGACCCGGACCGTGCCCTCCAACGCGCGGGGCGGGATCGACCTCGAGGCGCTCCGCGCGGCGCTCGGCCCCGACACGGCCGCCCTGATGCTCACCAACCCGAGCACGCTGGGCATCTTCGAGGACCAGATCGACGACGTGCTGGCCGCCGTCCAGCAGGCCGGGGCCATCGCCTACATGGACGGGGCCAACCTGAACGCCATCCTCGGCCGCTTCCGGGCGGGGGAGGCCGGCTTCGACGTCATGCACTTCAACCTCCACAAGACGTTCAGCACCCCGCACGGCGGCGGGGGACCGGGAGCCGGCCCGGTCGGTGTCAGCCAGCGGCTCGTCCCGTTCCTCCCAGCCCCGCGCCCGCTCCTCGTCGCCGGCGACCCGGCCGAGGTGCTGGCCAATGCGTGGGCTGGGCGGTCCACCCCCGGCGCCCGCTTCGAGCTCGAGGCACCCGGCTCGCGGCCGACCGCCATCGGCCAGGTCCGGACCTTCGGCGGCAACTTCGGGATGCACATCCGCGCCTACGCCTACATCCGGGCCAACGGCGGCGAGGGACTCCGCGAGGTGACCGATGACGCGGTCGTCGCGGCCAACTACGTCCGCGTCGGGCTGGCTGATGCCTACGACCTGCCGTTCGACCGGATCTGCAAGCACGAGGTCGTGTTCAGCGCTCGGCGCCAGAAGCGCGAGCACGGGGTGACCGCGCTCGACGTCGCCAAGGCGATCCTCGACGCGGGCATCCACCCGCCGACCATCTACTTCCCGCTCATTGTCGAAGAGGCGCTCATGGTGGAGCCCACCGAGACCGAGAGCCGCGAGACCCTCGACCGGTTCATCGGGGTCATGCGGGCCATTGCCGAGCGGGCGGCCAGCGATCCGGACGCGGTCCGGGCCGCACCCCGGACGACGCCGGTCGGGCGTCTCGACGAGGCCACCGCCGCCCGCCAGCCGGACCTGCGCTGGACGTTCGAGGAGGCCGATCGAACCCCGAACTGATCCCGAGCGTAGTATCTGGCAACCGAATCGGCCCATACGGGAGCACACGAGGGACGTGGCTGAACCCATTCCGGGCCTCGTCGAGCGGATGCAGTCGGGGGACCTGCAGGCGTTCGAGGAGTTCTTCCTGACGTACCAGCGTCCGGTCTACCTGACCGCGCTGGCGATCACCCGTGACCCGTTCCTCGCCGAGGAGATCCTCCAGGACGTGTTCGTCAAGGCCTACCGGGTTCGCGCCCGGCTGCGGACCGACGTGTCGCCGCTCCCCTGGCTGCAGCGCGTCTGCACGAACCTGTGCTACTCGCGGCTGTCCCGGCGACGGGCCCCGCTCGAGCCGCTCACCGACCTCATCGGCAACCTCGCACCCGACCTGTCGGCCCGGCCCGACGAGGTCGTCGAGTCCCGCGAGATTGTCGACGTCCTCCAGAAGGGGATCGACCAGCTCCCGCCCAAGCAGCAGACCGCGATCATCCTGTACTACCTCCACGGCTACAGCCTGGCCGAGGCGGCCGAGATCGCCGGCTGCCAGGTCGGGACCATGAAGTCGCGGATCCACTACGCGCTCCGGGCGCTCCGGGTCCTCCTCCCGGTCGCCCGCCGCGCGCCGATCGCCGGCCACGCCCGGCTCGTCGACGAGGGCCGGCCATGAGGCCCAGCTGCGCGCGCGTCACCCGGGAGGTCATCGAGTTCTTCCGCTTCGGCGACCTCGACACCCGGTCGGCGCCGCACCTCGACCACCTGGCCGTCTGCGCCGACTGCCGCGCCGAGGTCGGGCTCGACCGCGAGCTCGTCGTCCAGCTCCAGCGCGCCCTGCGCGCCCGGGTCGACGGCCACGCGCCGTCTCCAGGTGCTTGGCTTGAGATCCGCCGCCGCGCTCTCCAGCCCGAGGTGCCGACCTGGCGGGCCCGGCTGCTGCCGGTGCTTCGCCTCGCCCCGATCGGCGCGACCGCCGTCGTCCTGTTGGCCCTCACGGCCCCCTCCGATCTCGCCTCGTTCCGGGTGTCTCCCGGCCTCGCCGCTCGCGAGCCGATCATCCGCCAGATCCAGGCCGCCCCGGACAACGACGCCGTGGACCCGTACCAGGGGCGCTGGTGGCTCCGCCTCGTGCCGGCCCCCGACCCCGAGGCGCCGGCCACCGGGCCGGTGCCGACCGCCGATCCGTGGGAGCCGGTGGCCGTCAAGGTGGAGCGCAGCAGCGGCGCCATACGCTGACGCTCGGGCGCGCCGCGCTCGGCGCGCGCTGAACCTCCGGCCCGCAGGCGGGGTATTGGTGAGTGGAACGGGCGTTCCGACCGTTTCGGCGTGCGTCGCTGTCGTGTTGACAGCGGCAAACCGCGCGGGCCATGATCCCGACGGTCCGTTCGCGCGCCGCCCTACGGTGAGTTCGGACGCGCCCTGATTCCAACGAAGTCTGGTAGGGAGAGGAGGGCCTGCCGAGCGTTCGTTTCGGATTGACCGCCGCCGTCTGCGGCGAATGCCCCTACGCCATTACGGCGAAAGGAAAGGTGTATGTGGATTAAGAAATCGATGGGCGCCGGGTTGGCGCTGATCATGTTGCTGGCGGCCTGCCAGCCGTCCGCCTCGGAGTCGCCGGGCGCGAGCGAAACGGGTGAGGCCAGCGAAGCGCCGGCCGTCCCGCAGGTGCTGCGCGTTCCCCTCGGAACCGAGCCCCCGTCGCTCGACCCGAACACGGCGACCGACAGCGAGTCCATCCAGGTGCTCCGATCGATCACCTACCCGCTGGTCTACTTCGATGAGAACCTGAACATCGTTGATGGAATGGCCTCGTACGAAGTCAGCGAGGATGGCCAGACCATCACCTTCCACCTGTCCGAAGGATGGGCCTACAGCGATGGTCAGCCAGTGGTGGCAGGCGACTTCGCCTACAGCTGGCGACGCCTGATCGATCCACGCACCGCGTCCGAGTACGCCTACGTGCTCGACTACGTCGCGAACGGCCTCGAGATCCGCACCGCGGATCCGGAGGTCGACGACATCGACGCGATGCTGGAGGACTTCGGTGTCGATGCACCGGACGACTCAACCTTCGTGGTCACCCTCTCGCAGCCGGCCGCCTGGTTCGTGTACATCGCGACCATGTGGCTGACCGTCCCGCTCCGCGAGGACATGGTCTTCAGCGAGGCCGAGGGCTACATCTCCTCCGGCCCGATGATGCTGACCGAGTGGAACCACAACGCAAACCTGGTCCTCGAGCCGAACCCGAACTGGAACGGCCCCGCCCCGACGATCGAGCGCATCGAGATGTCGGTCATCAGCGACCAGGCAGCGGAGCTCGCGGCCTACGAGGCAGGCGACATTGACATCGCCCAGCCGCCGGCGGCCGAGATCCCGCGCATCGAGGACGACCCTGAGCTCAGCCAGGACGTTCTCCGTGGCAACTCCCTGGGTATCGAGTACTACGCGTTCGACCTGAAGGACCCGAACGGTCCGTTCGCCCGATCCGCCCTCCTCCGGCGCGCCTTCCATGAGGCCGTCGACAAGGAGGCCGCGATCACCGTGGCGTTCGGTGGCGTGGGCATTCCGGCCGACAGCGTCGTCCCGCCCGGCATGCCGGGTGCCCAGGAGGACGTGTTCATCCCGTACGACGTCGAGCAGGCCCAGGCGGACTTCGCTGCCGCCCTGGAAGAGCTCGGCCTCGCTTCGGCGGCTGACCTGCACCTGCAGATCGGCTACAACACCGGGAGCACCCACGAGACTCGCGTCGAGTTCCTGCAGCAGCAGTGGCGCGAGGCCTTCGGCGACGATCTCGTCGTCGAGCCCGTGGGCATGGAGTTCGGCACCTACCTCGACCGGCTGACGTCGGATCCGTTCGACATCTTCCGGCTGGGTTGGGGCGCGGACTACCCGCACCCGCAGAACTTCCTGTTCGACCTGCTCGGCTGTGGCAGCGGCAATAACAATGCCGGCTACTGCAACGAGGAAGTCGACGCGCTCATGGCCGAGGCTTCCGTGACTGCGGACCTCGAGGGTCAGGTGGCTCTGTACAACCAGGCCCAGGAGCTGATCATGGAAGACTCTCCGATGATCACGCTGCGGTGGGGCTCGCGCTTCACCCTGATCAAGCCATGGGTCCAGGACCTGCTCGTCACGTCCCTGGACAGCGACAGCGGTGAGCACTTCTACGCGTGGGCGACCATCGCCCCGCACGAGTAGCACCGCGAACAGGTAGCGAAACTCGTCGGGCGGGCCATCACGGCCCGCCCGACGGCCACGGCCCCCGAGGGACTATTCTTCGGAAGCCGTGGCCGTCGGATGACGGATTCGGAACAGGAGAGGAACCGTGCTGACCTACATCGTGCGCCGGGTGCTGTGGATCATCCCGGTCCTGTTCTTCGTCTCGGTCATCACCTTCACCCTGATGCATGCCGTCCCCGGGGGACCCTGGGCCCGCGAGAAGGCTCTCCCCGCGGCGACCGTCGAGCTGCTCAACGACAAGTACGGGCTGGATGAGCCGATCGTCGTCCAGTACCTGAACTGGATCGGCCCACTCCACATCGAGGACGGCAACGTCGCCTGCTGTGGCGGGATCCTGTCCGGCGACCTGGGCCCGTCCTACAAGTACGTCAACCGGTCGGTGAACGACATCATTGCCGACGGGATCCTGGTGACCATGCAGCTCGGGGTGCTGGCTTTCCTCCTGTCAGTCGCCATCGGCCTGCCGCTGGGCATCATCGCGGCGCTCGGCCACAACAAGTGGCCCGACTACTCGGCCACCATGGTCTCGGTGCTCGGGATCTCCACGCCGACGTTCGTGTCGTCCATCCTCCTGATCGTCATCTTTGGGGTCGTCCTCGGCTGGTTGCCGACCAACGCCCTGAAGTGGGAGGAGGACCCGTCCGCCTGGATCCTGCCGACCATCGCCCTGTCGCTGTACCCGATCGCCCAGGTGGCCCGCTACACCAGGGCTTCGATGCTCGAGGTCACGCGACGTGACTACGTCCGGACGGCCCACAGCAAGGGTCTCGGCCGGCGGACGGTGGTCATCGTCCACATGGTCCGCAACGCGCTGATCCCGGTGGTCACCATCCTCGGTCCGATCCTGGCGTTCCTGATCACCGGGTCGTTCGTGATCGAGTACATCTTCAGCGTCCCCGGCATCGGCCGCGAGTACGTGGCCAGCATCACTCAGCGCGACTACGGAATGATCATGGCCATGACGATGTTCTACGCGGTCGTGATCGTGGTCCTGAACCTCGTCGTCGACGTCCTGTACGCCTACATCGACCCGCGAATCCGCTACAGCTAGGAGCCCGGAATGACCGAGCAGACGGGCGCCATCGAGGTTGGCCTTCCGCTCGAACGCCGGAAGAGCGCCGGACTCTGGGGCGATGCCTTCCGCCGGCTCCTGCGCAACCGGCTGGCGATCATCGGTGGGATCGTCGTGATCTTCCTGCTGTTCATCGCCGCCTTCGGGCCGATGATGACCCCGTTCACGTACTACGAGCAGCACACCGACGAGGTCATCGCCAACGACGGCCGGCCGCTGACCCCGATGCAGACGCTCGAAGGGATGGACCATACCCACATCCTCGGCACCGACCAGCTCGGCCGTGACCTCCTGAGCCGGCTCATGGACGGCGCCCGGATCAGCGTCATGGTTGCCCTGGTCGTCCAGTTCGTCGTCCTGGTGATCGGGATCCCGGTGGGCGCCATGGCGGCCTGGTTCGGCGGGCGCCTCGACAACTTCCTGATGCGGATCACCGATGTCGTCTACGCCTATCCCGATCTGCTGTTCATCATCCTGCTGGGGGTCGCCTTCCGCGAGACGTTCTTCGGGCAGGCCCTCGATGGCCTGCTGCTCGTGTTCGTGGCCATCGGCCTGACCAGCTGGGTGACGATGGCCCGTCTCGTCCGCGGCCAGCTGCTCAGCCTGAAGGAGCAGGAATTCGTCGAGGCGGCCCAGGCGATCGGCGTTTCGGACCGGCGCATCGTGACTCGGCACCTGCTGCCGAACGCGACCGGGCCGATCATCGTCGCGGTCACACTCGGCATCCCGGCGGCCATCCTGGCCGAGGCGACGCTGGCCTTCATCGGCATCGGCGTCCAGGCACCTCGCGCCAGCTGGGGCAGCCTGGTGGCCGACGGCCAGTCGTACATGCGATCGTTCCCGCATCTCGTCCTGTTCCCGGCGATCTGCATCGCCGCGGCCCTCATCAGCTTCACCTTCCTGGGAGACGGTCTTCGTGACGCGCTCGATCCCAAGCTGAAGGGGAAGCAGTAGGTTGACCGTCAGCGACCCACAGGCCCCGCCCGAGGGCGTCGCGGTCGAGGAGCTCGACGAATCCGTCGACATCGCGACCGAAGAGGGCCGTCGCCTCGCGGAGCGCCTGGCCGACAACCGGCCCCACGCCCGGAAGCTGCTCGAGGTCCGGAACCTCTCGACCCAGTTTTTCACCCGTGACGGGGTCGTCCACGCCGTGGACGAGGTCAGCTTCGACGTCGACTACGGCGAGACGCTCGGCCTGGTCGGCGAGTCGGGCTGCGGCAAGAGCGTCACCGCCCTGTCCCTCGTCCGGCTCGTGCCCGACCCGCCGGGCAGGATCACCGACGGCCAGATCATCTTCGACGGGATCGACATCCTGAAGCTGTCTCGCTCGGAGATGCGGCGGCTCAGGGGCCGAAAGATCGGCTTCATCTTCCAGGACCCGATGACCAGCCTGAACCCGACCCTCCCGGTGGGCTTCCAGATCTCGGAGTCGGCGCGGACCCACTTGGGCCTCTCGCGGTCGGCGGCCGGCGACCGCGCGGTCGAGCTCCTCTCCAAGGTCGGCATCCCGCGCGCCCGGGAGCGGATCGGGGACTACCCGCACCAGTTCTCGGGCGGCATGCGCCAGCGCGTAATGATCGCCATCGCGCTCGCCTGCGACCCGATGCTCCTCCTGGCCGACGAGCCGACCACCGCCCTGGACGTGACCATCCAGGCGCAGATCCTCGACCTCATCCGCTCCCTGTCGGACGAGTTCGGGACGGCGGTCATCCTCATCACCCACGACCTCGGCATCGCGGCCGGCATGTGCAACCGGGTGAACGTCATGTATGCCGGCCGGATCGTCGAGACCGGGATGGTGGACGACGTCTTCGAGAAGGCCCGCCACCCGTACGCCTGGGGCCTCCTCGACTCGCTGCCCAGGCTCACCGAAGTGCGGACCGCGCGGCTGCGGACCATCGAGGGGCTGCCGCCAGATCTCATCGACCCGGCCGATGAGTGCCGATTCTCCCCGCGTTGCCGGTACGTCCGCGACGAATGCCGGACTCACGAGCCGGAGCTCACCGCCCGGGAGGGCGAGGGTCACCTGGCGCGCTGCTTCGGAACCGAGCCGGGAGGCTGGATCCCGTGACGACCGAGACGACCGAGACCACCACCCCGACCCCGGAGGCCGTCAGCGGCCAGAACGGCGGAGGGACCGGCACCGGGCCCCTGGTCGAGGCCGAGGACCTGCGCGTCTACTTCCCGATCTTCTCCGGCCTGCTCCAGCGACGGACCGGCGACGTGCGTGCGGTCGACGACATCTCCTTCGAGATCCAGCGGGGCGAGACCTTCGGCCTGGTCGGCGAGTCGGGGTGCGGCAAGAGCACCACCGGTCGCGCGGTCATCCGGCTCCGGAATCCGACCGGGGGGACGGTGAAGTTCGACGGCCGTGACCTGATGAGCCTCGACCGCGAGGAGCTGCGTCGCGCCCGGCGGCGGATGCAGATCATCTTCCAGGACCCGTACTCGTCGCTGAACCCGCGGATGACGGTGGCGTCGATCATCGGAGAGCCGCTCGAGACCCACAACCTGGGCAGCAAGGGGTCGCGCCAGGACCGGGTCTCGGAGCTCCTCCAGCTGGTCGGCCTGAACCCGAACTACCGGAGCCGCTATCCGCACGAGTTCTCGGGTGGCCAGCGCCAGCGCATCGGCGTCGCCCGGGCGCTGGCCGTCGAGCCGGAGTTCATCGTCTGCGACGAGCCGATCAGCGCCCTCGACGTCTCGATCCAGGCGCAGGTCCTGAACCTGCTCGTCGAGCTCCGGGAGCGCTTCGGGCTCACCTACCTGTTCATCGCCCACGACCTGTCGGTCGTCCGCCACATCAGCGACCGGGTCGGGGTCATGTACCTCGGCAAGCTCGTCGAGGTGGGACCACCCGATCTCCTGTATGCGGGGCCGGGCCACCCCTACACCCGGGCGCTCCTCTCGGCGGTGCCCATCCCCGACCCGAAGACCGAGCGCATGCGGAAGCGGGTCATCCTGACCGGGGACGTCCCGTCGCCGGTCAACCCGCCGCCCGGCTGCCGGTTCCACACCCGGTGCTGGCTGTACGAGCGGCTGGGCCGGCCCGAGGTCTGCCGGACCGAGGAGCCGCCCCTGCGGACCGTCCAGCCCCAGCACCAGGCCGCGTGCCACTTCGCCGAGGACACCCTGCGCAGCGACGTGGGGGTTGCCCACATCGACACGGCGCCGGAACCGGCCGGCGAAACCGCGGCCGCCGCTTCGTAAAGGAGGGCCGTCACCGATAGCCGCGCTTTGGCGGCACTGATATGCTGATGCGACTTCGCCGGCCGATCGGCCGGTGGCATTCGCCCATCCCTGTCACAGGCAATGAGGAAGCGGAGGGTCACCTGGATGCGAAAAGCCCTACCCCTGTTCGTCGTCATCGGTCTCGTGCTGGCCGCGTGTCAGCCGTCGGAGGCCGAGTCGCCGACAGAGTCAGCCGCCGCGTCGGAGGAGGCGCCTGCCAGCCAGGAGCCGTTCAGCCCGAGCGCGTGGCCGGAGGACGGCCCGGCTGATTGCGAGTACGGAGGCGAGTTCTCTCAGATCAGCGCCACCGACGAGCACACCGTCGTGTTCTCCCTGTGCTACCCGGACCCGGCGTTCCTGTCGAAGATCGCGTTCACCTCGTTCGCGATTCATGACAGCGGCGTCCTCGAGGCCAACATGGCTAACCACCTGATCCTCGCGGACCCGATCGGCACCGGCCCATACATGCTTCGGGACTGGCAGCGCGGCGTCCAGCTGGTCTTCGACAAGAACCCCGACTACTGGGGCGAGAACGTCGGAGGCGACGAGCTGGTCTTCCAGTGGCGGACCGAGTCGGCCGCCCGCCTCCTGGCCCTCCAGGCCGGGACCGCGGACGCGATCGACAACCCGGCGCCCAACGACTTCGCCACGATCGAGGGCGACAGCAACCTGCAGCTCATCCCTCGTGAGGCGCTGAACACCTTCTACGTCGGCTTCAACAACACGTACGAGCCGTTCGATGACGTCCGCGTCCGGCAGGCGATTGCCATGGCCATCGACCGCCAGCGGATCATCGACAACTTCTACCCGGAGGGCTCCGAGACGGCGGACTACTTCACGCCGTGCAACATCGAGCTCGCCTGTGGTGGCGACCCGTGGTACGAGTTCGACGTCGAGGCGGCCCAGGCCCTGATGGCCGAGGCCGGACTGGCCAATGGCTTCTCGACGGTTCTGAACTACCGCGACGTCGTGCGTGGCTACCTGCCCGACCCGAACGTCGTGGCCCAGGACATTCAGGCCCAGCTGGCCGAGAACCTGAACATCTCGATCTCGATCGAGGTCCAGGAGTCGGGGACGTTCCTCGACAACGCAACGGCCGGCGCGCTGAACGGGTTGTACCTGCTCGGCTGGGGCGCTGACTTCCCGGATCCCATCAACTTCCTGGACTACCACTTCAACAACGTGGCCAACCTCCAGTTCGGCACGATCGACGCCTCGGTGACCGAGCCGTTGACCGCCGGTGGCACCACCCTCGACGCTGAGGCGCGCGAGGCGGCGTACACCGATGCCAATAACGCCATCCGCGAGACCGTTCCCATGGTGCCGATTGCCCATGGCGCGTCCGCCACGGCGTGGCTGGCAGCCGATACCGGAGCCCACAGCTCGCCGCTGGGGAACGAGTGGTTCGCCGCCGTCACCCCGGCCGACAACCAGCTGGTCTGGATGCAGAACGCGGAGCCGATCGCTCTGTACTGCGCCGACGAGACCGATGGTGAGACGCTTCGGGTCTGCGAGCAGGTCACCGAGGCCCTGTACGCCTACGAAGTGGGCGGCACGGCACCGGTTCCGGCTCTGGCCACCGACTGCGCGGGCAACGCCGAAGCGACCGAGTTCACCTGCACCCTGCGGGAAGGCGTGACGTTCCACAACGGAGCGACGCTGGACGCCGGGGACGTGGTTGACTCGTTCGCCGTGCAGTGGGATATGGAGCATCCGCTCCACATCGGCCGGACTGGGTCGTTCGAGTACTTCGCCGGATTCTTCGGCGCGTTCCTGAACACCCCGCCGCCCGAGGAGTAACCAGGAAACCCCACCGGGCGGGCACCAGCCCGCCCCGGGACATGACGGACGGGCGCCACCTTCGGGTGGCGCCCGTCGCTCTACCCGTCGAGGCGAAGGGCCACTACACTCCCGGCCAATGGTCCAGTTCATCGTTCGCCGCGTGCTGCTGACCATCCCGGTCATCATCGGGATCGTCTTCGTCGTGTTCTTCATCGCGCGGATCCTGCCCGGCGACCCCTGCTACCAGGCCTTGGGCCAGCGGGCGACCCAGGAGGCCTGCGAGGCCTTCGACGAGCGGTACGGGCTGAACGAGCCGATCCCGGTCCAGTTCGGGATCTTCGTCAGCGACCTGCTCCGCGGCGACCTGGGGACCTCGATCGCCTACGGCCGCCCGATCTCCGAGATCCTCATCGAGCGGATGCCGGTCACGATCGAGCTCACGATCTTTGCCCTGACCATCGCCACGGTCCTCGGCATCATCCTGGGCGTCGCCTCGGCCGCTCGGCGGAACTCGAAGGTCGACGTCGGGACGATGATGTTCGCCAACCTCGGGGTCTCGATCCCGGTCTTCGTCCTGGGCCTGATCCTGATCTTCTTCTTCTCGGTCGTCCTCCAGGACACCCCGTTCGCGCTGCCGCCGGGGGGTCGGCTGTCGGCCGGGGTGATCATCATCCCGCTCGCCGAGGCGTGGGGCCTCGAGGACCTCGACGGCCCGCTCCGGGTGATCATCGACTTCATCGGCAACATGTACGTGGTCAGCACCCTGATCTCGGGCCAGTGGGCGGCCTTCGGGGACGCGGTCGTCCACCTCATCCTGCCGGCCATCGCGCTGGCGACCATCCCGCTCGCCCTCATCGCCCGGATGACGCGCTCGAGCCTGCTCGAGGTGCTGGGTCAGGACTACATCCGGACCGCGCGGGCCAAGGGCGTCGTCGAGCGGCGGGTCGTCCTGAGCCATGGGCTGCGCAACGCGATCCTGCCGGTGGTCACCGTCATCGGCCTGACCCTGGGTGCCCTGCTCAGCGGTGCCGTCCTGACCGAGACGATCTTCGGGCTGACCGGCATCGGGCTGACGATCACCCAGTCGATCCTCGGCCGTGACTACCCGGTCATCCAGGCCGTCACCCTGATCACGGCCATCCTGTACATCACCGTGAACCTCATCGTGGACGTGTCCTACGCGTTCCTCGACCCGCGGATCCGCCTCGAATGAGCGCCTCGGACGCCGACACCCGGTCCCGGGGCAACCTCGGCGAGGCCGCGGCCGAGGCCGCCGGGCTGGACGGACCAGTCGCCACCGGCTCGGCGTACATCGAGGCCGGGGAGCCGGAGGCCCTCACCGCGCGCCCGGGCAACCTGTGGCGCGACACCGCGAAGAGCATCCTCCGCCAGCGCTCCGCCCAGGTCGGACTCGTCCTCCTGGCGTTCCTCGTCCTGACCGCGATCTTCGCCCCCCTGATCGCCCCGTATGACCCCGACCTGGCGGTCGGCATCGAGGAAGGCCTCTCGGCAGCCGACGGCGAGTTCGCCCCGTGCGTCCACCTGCTCGGATGCCCAGAGGACCGGCCGCAGCACATCTTCGGCCTGGACCGCAACGGACGGGACGTCTTCAGCCGGGTCGTCTACGGCGCCCGAGTGTCGCTCTACGTTGGGGTCCTGACCGTCACCGGGGCGATCATCATCGGCTCGATCATCGGCGCGTTCGCCGCCTTCCTGGGGGGCGGCACGGACAACGTCCTGATGCGGGTGATGGACGTGTTCCTCGTCTTCCCGGCCCTCGTCCTGGCCATCGCCATCGTCACGGTGCTCGGGGCGGGGTTGATCAACGCCCAGCTCGCCATCGCGATCGTGGCCATACCCGTCTATGCGCGCGTCATGCGCGCCTCGGTGCTGTCGGTGCGTGAGCGTGACTTCGTGACCGCCTCCCGGGCGCTGGGCGAGTCGCGGCGCGGGATCCTGTTCCGCCGGATCTTCCCGAACGCGCTCACTCCGCTGATCGTGGCCGGGACGCTCGGCATCGCCGGCGCCATCCTCGAGGTCGCCGCGCTCTCGTTCCTCGGGCTGGGCGCCCAGCCGCCGCTGGCCGAGTGGGGCTCGATGATCGCCCTCGACCGGAACCAGCTGTTCAACGCCCCGTGGCTGATCCTCGCGCCGGGGATCGCGCTCACGATCAGCGTCCTGGGCTTCAACCTGTTCGGTGACGGGCTCCGGGATGCCCTCGACCCGCGGCTGAACCGCTGAGCCGTTGACCGTCGCCGAGATCGGGGAGATCGAGGAGATCCCGCGCCGCGTCGGCTCGCGGGGTCAGCGCCTGCTCGACGTCAAGGGCCTCGAGACCGCGTTCCACACCCGCGACGGCGTCGTCCGGGCGGTGACCGGGGTGGACTTTCACGTCGACCGGGGCGAGATCCTGGGCCTCGTCGGCGAGTCCGGCTGCGGCAAGACGGTGAGCGCCCTGTCGATCCTCGGCCTGATCGCTCCGCCCGGACGGATCGAGGCCGGCGAGATCCTGTTCGACGGGGTGGACCTCCGGACCCTCCCCGCGGAAAAGCTCCGGACCATGCGGGGCCAGCGGATCAGCATGATCTTCCAGCAGCCCCAGAGCAGCCTGAACCCGGTCTACGACGTCGGCCGCCAGATCTCCGAGGTCCTCGAGATCCACAAGGGGATGAAGAAGCGGAGCGCCCGGGCCCGCGCGGCCGAGCTGCTCCGGATGGTCGGCATCCCGGATCCCGAGCGCCGGCTCGAGGCCTACCCCCACGCCCTGTCGGGCGGCATGGCCCAGCGGGTGATGATCGCCATGGCCCTCGCCTGCGAGCCGGAGCTGCTCATCGCCGACGAGCCGACGACCGCCCTCGACGTGACGATCCAGGCCCAGATCCTCGACCTCATGCGCGCCCTCCAGGCCGACACCGGGACCGCGATCATCCTGATCACCCACGACCTCGGGGTCGTCGCCGAGATGTGCGACCGGGTGGCGGTCATGTACGCCGGCGAGATCGTCGAGCAGGCCGACACGAACACCCTGTTCGCCGACCCCAAGCACCCGTACACCCGGGGCCTCATCGGCTCGGTCCCCACCCTGGGCCAGGTCCAGGACGAGCTGACGACCATCCCCGGTTCGGTGCCGAACCTGATCGACCTGCCGGCCGCCTGCCGGTTCGCCCCGCGCTGCGTGCCGCGGGTCGCCCAGCAGGTGGCCCACAGTGACACCGAGCACCCCGAGCTCCGGCCGGTCGGCGACTTCACCGGCCACGACGTCCGGTGCTGGATCTACCACGAGCTGGATGGCACGCCGATCCCCGGAGCCAGGGTCCAGTGACCGCCGAGCCCGCCACGTCCGCCGCCTCCGACTGGGCGCTCGTCAAGGTCGAGAACCTCCAGGAGTACTTCCCACTCCGTGGCGGCCTGCTCCAGCGGAAGGTCGGCGAGGTCAAGGCCGTCGACGACGTCAGTTTCGAGATCCGGCGAGGCGAGACGCTCGGCCTGGTCGGGGAGTCGGGCTGCGGGAAGACGACCGTCGGCCGGACGATCCTCCGCCTCATCGAGCCGACCGGCGGCCGGATCGAGTTCGACGGCGAGGACATCACCTCCATCAAGGGCTCGGACCTGAAGCAGTACCGCCGCCGGATGCAGATCGTCTTCCAGGACCCGTACGCTTCCCTCGACCCGCGCTCCCCGATTGCCACGGCCATCGGGGAGGGGCTCCGGGTCCACGGCATCGGCTCGGGCACGGAGCGGGCCGATCGGGTGTCCCGGATGATGGAGCTGGTCGGCCTCCAGCCGTACCACGCCCGACGCTACCCGCACGAGTTCTCCGGCGGCCAGCGCCAGCGGATCGGCATCGCGCGGGCCCTCGTCCTCGAGCCGGAGCTCCTCGTCTGCGACGAGCCGGTCAGCGCGCTCGATGTCAGCATCCAGGCCCAGGTCCTGAACCTGCTCCGCGACCTCCAGCGGCGGCTCGGTCTGACCTACCTGTTCATCGCCCACAACATGGGCGTGGTCGAGCACATCAGCGATCGGGTGGCGGTCATGTACCTGGGGGCCCTGGTCGAGCTCTCGGTGGCGAGCGAGATCTACCGCCTGCCGGTCCACCCGTACACGATCGCCCTCCTGTCCGCGGTCCCGGTCGCGAACCCCGCCGAGCGGGCGGGACGGCGCCGGATCATCCTCCGCGGCGACGTGCCCTCCCCGGTGAACCCGCCGTCGGGCTGCCAGTTCCACACCCGCTGCTGGCTGCGGACCCAGCTCGGCAACCCCGAGCGCTGCGCCGTCGAGCGGCCGCAGCTGCGGACGGTGGGCGGCGGCCACCAGGTCGCCTGCCACTATGCCGAGGAGCTCCTCGAACCCACCACCCGCCAGCGCCGGATCGCGGCCGCCGCGGCCGGCAGCTCCGGCCTCCTCTCCGCCGAGGCCACCGACGAGGCCGCGCCGCCGCCACCGCCCCCGGTCACGACCGAGGCATCGGTCGGCTAGGCTTGGCGACGTGGAGGTCCGCGTCGCCCTCGCCCAGATCGCGCCGCAGCTGGGGGACGTGGCGGCCAACCTCGAGCTGGCTGCCGACCGCCTCCAGGCGGCCGCGAAGCAGGACGCCGCCCTCATCGTCTTCCCAGAGCTGGCCCTCACCGGGTACCTGCTGAGCGACCTCGTCCCGGAGGTCGCCATGGCGGCCGACGACCCGCGCCTGGCCGCCCTGTCTCGCGAGGCCCCCGGCGCCCTGGTCGCCATCGGCTTCGTCGAGGAGACCGACGACCATCGGTACACCAACTCGGCAGCCCTGCTCCGCGACGGCGAGCTCGTCGGCCTCCACCGCAAGGTCTACCTGCCGACTTACGGGATGTTCGACGAGGGTCGCTTCACCCGGACCGGCGACCGGATTCGGACGACGGCGGTCGGCCCGCCCATCGGGCGCATCGGCCTGAGCATCTGCGAGGACTTCTGGCATCCCTCGGTGCCCATGGTCCAGAGCCACGACGGGGCCGACCTCCTCGTCAACCTGGCGGCCGGTCCCGCCCGGGCGCCGGGCAGCGCGGCCGGGCTGGCGGCCATCGGCGGGTGGCACAAGATGCAGGAGACCTACGCCCTGCTCGGCACGGTCGCGGTCGCGTTCTGCAACCGGGTCGGCAACGAGGAGGGCCTGACCTTCTGGGGCGGCTCCCGGCTGATCGGCCCGAGCGGCGCGGTCCTGGCAGAGGCGCCGCTCTACGAGGAGGCGCTGGTCATCGGCACCTATGACACGGACGACCTCCGGATGCAGCGCTACCAGCTCCCGATCCTCGCCGACGAGCGCCTCGAGCTCACCCGCCGCGAGCTCGACCGGATCATCGCCGAGCGCGCCGGCCTCGACGCCGAGGAGCCAACCGAGGAGGCGGCCGGGGACCGATGAGCGCCTCCGCCCCGAGCGCCGAGGCGCCGCTGCCCCAGATCGACGCCGCCTCGGTCATCGAGGTGGTCACCGCCTTCATCCGCCGCCAGCTCGACCAGACCGGGTTCGAGCGCCTGGTGGTCGGGGTCTCGGGCGGGGTGGACAGCGCCACGGTGGCGTACCTGGCGGCGCGGGCCACCGGCCCGGAGAACGTCCTGGCGGTGGTCATGCCGTTCCGCGACTCGGATCCGTCCTCGGAGGCCGATGCCGGCCGGGTGATCGAGGGCCTGGGCTGCGACAGCCAACGGGTGGACATCACGCCGATGGCCGAGCCGATGCTGGCCCTGATCGGCGACGGGGACGAGCCGGCCACCCGCGTCCGGCGGGGGAACGTCCTCGCACGCCTCCGGATGCTGGTCCTGTACGACCGGTCGGCCGCGTTCGACGGGCTGGTCTGCGGGACGTCGAACAAGACCGAGGCCCTGCTCGGCTACGGGACCCTCCACGGCGACATGGCCGCCGCCCTCCAGCCGATCGGCGACCTGTACAAGAGCCAGCTCCGGGAGGTCGCGACCGCGCTCGGGGTGCCCGCCGAGATCGTCGCCAAACCGCCCTCCGCCGACCTGTGGCCCGGGCAGACCGACGAAGGCGAGCTCGGGGCTTCGTACGCCGACCTCGACCGCATCCTGTTCGCCCTGGTCGACCGGCGCTGGACGGTGGGCCGCTGCGTCCGCGCGGGCCTCGACGAGGATCTCGTTCGCTGGGTGGACCGGCGGGTGGCCCAGATGGAGTTCAAGCGCCAGCTCGCCCCGGTGGCCAAGGTCTCGCTCCGCACGCCGGGGATCGACCACCTCTACCCGCGGCGCCGCCCCGGCTCGCGCCGCGAGGGCTAGGCGGTGGCCGTCGGGCGGCTGCTCGTCGTCGGGACGCCCATCGGCAACCTCGGGGACCTCTCGCCCCGCGCCGCCCAGGCCCTCCGGGAAGCCGATCTCGTCGTCGCCGAGGACACGCGGGTCGCCGCGAAGCTGCTCCGCTTCGTCGGGGCTCGACGGCCGACCCAGTCGTTCAGCGAGCACAACGCCGCCGAGCGACTGCCGGGCCTGCTGACGCGGCTGCGAGCCGGGGAGACGCTGGTCCTGACGACCGACGCGGGGATGCCGGCCGTCTCCGATCCGGGGGCCGAGCTGGTGGCCGCGGCTCGAGGGGCCGGCCATGCCGTGGAAGTCGTGCCGGGCCCGTCGGCAGTGACCGCCGCCCTGGCCGTGGCCGGCATCTCGGGGAGCGGCTTCGTGTTCGGCGGCTTCCTGCCCGCCCGACCCGTCTCCGTCCGCCGGGCCGAACTGGCTCGGCTGGCCGAGGCCGCGGGCTCGGTCGGGCTGCCGCTGATCCTGTTCGAGGCGCCCCACCGCGTGGCCCGGCTCCTCGGGGAGCTGGGCGCGCTGGCCGAGAGCCATCCCGACCTGGCCGTCACCGCGACCCGTGAGCTGACCAAGGTCCACGAGGAGGTCGTCACCGGAACGCCTGCCGAGGTCGCCGGAGCCCTCGACGAGCCACGCGGAGAGTTCACGCTCGTCCTCTCGGGCCTGTCGCCGGCCGCGGATCGCCCGGCGGTCGATCTGGAGGCGCTCGTCGCCACCGGTCGCCGCTCGGGCCTGTCCGATCGGGCCGTGGCCGACTTGCTCCGCGCCGCCGGCGTGCCTCGGCGCGAGGCCTATCGGGCCGCCCAGACGCGGAAGCCCCGCCGGTAGCCCGGCGGGGCGACGTCCATCGGCCTGGCGGCCGAGGCTCTCTCGACGGTCGCCTGAGTCGAGCCTGGGGCTCGGGTCTCGGTGACCGCTCCGCTCAATCGGTGACGATCAGCTGGGCGTCGGCTGGCGTTCCTGCTCCTGGACCTCGATGCGCCGTGCGCCCATCGCCTCGCCGAGCTCGTTCAGCTCGGATCGGTCGAACACCATCCGGGCCTTCTCGAACATCTCGCCCTCTTCCTCCTGGATGTGGTGCTCGATGTTCTCCTTCATGACCTTGGCCTTCGGGCCCCACGTCTCGTGGCCGTAGTCCAGGTTGCTGAGCTCGCCCATCAGGGTGTCGACGACGTCGTGCTCCTCGTACCCCTCGAGAACGATTTCCTTGGCGCGCGGGTGGGCCTTCAGCGCCGGGTAGAAGATCTCCTCTTCGATGATCTCGTGGACCGTGAGCTCGCGCTTGATCCGGGTGAAGAGCTCCTCGCGGGTCTTCACGCCGCGCTCGGTCGTAGCCTCGAGCTCGGCGAGCAGCTTCTTCAGCTTGTCGTGATCGTCCATGAGCATGGTCAGGGCATGCATCGGCGGGTCTCCCTGCGAGGGCGTGGTCGTTGGCCTCGACCACTGTGCGGGCCACGCCTCGCCGGACGGATACCGATGTCCGCCGGACGCGTTGCAAACCTATGGCAGCTGGCTGAAAGCGTCAGCTGCCCACGCCTCGTCCTCGGTCAGCACCAGGTACTCGTGGGTCGCGGTCGTGTACCAGTAGAACCGGCCCCGCTGGTGCTCGTTCTGGGGCACGACGTCGGTTCGGTTGACGTAGACCTCACGGCCGCCCACGGTCGTGGTCTCCGTGTCGAAGCCGCTGATGGTGGCGTCCACGTTCTCAGGCCCGACGATCATCCCCAGCAGGAGGAAGGTCGCGAGGTCGTACGCGTCGGTGTCGTCCGGGATGGACATCACATAGACGAAGTACGGCGGGTCGGTCGCGGTGTCTGAGCGCCCCGCGAGCGCCATCCGCAGGTCGGCGACGTCCACGTCCCATTCCTCGACGATCTTTGAGATCTCGATGAGCCCGGCCTCTGTGGGGAATGCCATGTCGAGCCAGCATTGGCCCGACGCTGACCAGGTCGCCATGTCCCGGCCCTGGATCGCGACGGGGAGCAACGGCTCCAGCTCCTCGGCCTCGTGCGGCAGGAAGCCCAGCCTCCCGCACCTCGACGCCTCTCCCGATGGATCGGGTGGTACCGATGGCTCCGACGACGCCGCCTCCGGCGCCAGGCTTGGGCTTGTCTCGGGCGGGGCTGGGACCGATGCCACCGCAACCAGGGTGTCCTCGGCCGATGTCGCCCAGGCGGGCACCGCGACCGCCAGGATGAACGAGGCGGTGACCGTGGCGAAGCCCACCCAGCTGGGACGCATCCGGAATCCGGTCTGGCCCTTCGCCGAGGTCTCGGCGTCCCCGTCCAGGCCACCGATCCCCATCGGTTCCCCGGTGGCCAGCCGGGCCGCGCGCCGCCGAGCGGCGGATTCGATGTCGTGGACGACGATGATGGCCAGCACGCCCGCGATGGCCGTGAGCGCCTGGGCCACCGCAGCGACCGACAGCGTTGCGCTGATCTGCGCCAGGGTCTCCATCGGCACACGCTCTGCGGCCGCCGCCAGGATCTGGCCGAAGATGAAGGCGAACCACCAGCCGACGAGCAGTGGAGAGTGGGTCAGTCGGGAATCACCGCGCATCCGGGCCCGAAGGTCGCGGACCACTTCGTAGGGCATCCCGAGGTCGGCGAACGGGATGAACCACCAGGCGATCGCCCATCGAGGGCTGGCCGGCGGGCGGCCGCCGCCCAGAGCCGGGACGTTGTCAACCGCACGGCTCAGCCACGCCAGGAAGGCGATCGCGGTCGCGATCGTGACCACCAGCGAGACCAGGGTCACCGTATCGCTGGCCGCCAGGAGGACATCCAGATCGGCCTGCGAGACCGCCCCAGATGCGATGCCCGCGAGATTCAGCTGGACGACCACGGCGATGACGAGCGAGAAGACCGAGGTGAGCGCCGCCGCCGCGAGCAGCAGCTGGGTAATCCGGCCGCGAGTCGAGGATGGTCGATACGGGGACATCGGTGCCGCTTCGGCGGCGCCCGGTGGCTGGTCAGACATCTGAAGGGGACCTCTGGCGGGTTTTCGCCCGAACCTAGGCGCCGCGCACTGCGGTCCGACTGCGGCCCCTTTCCGGCGAGCGATAAGCGCTCGGTCAGGGGCCGGTAAAGGCCCAGTTCCTAGCCTGTCCCCGCCATCCACTCGCCGGATGCGCCGCTTGAGGACGAGATCCCATGAACAAGGTCATGCTGGTCGGACGGTTGACCCGCGACCCGGAGCTCCGCACGCTGCCGAGCGGGAAGCACGTCACGACGTTCACCGTCGCCACCAACGAGTACCGCGGCGCCAACGCCGGGGAGCGGACCGAGTACCACGCCATCGTGGCCTGGGACCGCCTGGCCGAGATCTGCGGTCAGTTCCTCGGCAAGGGCCAGCTCGTCGACCTCGAGGGTCGGCTCCAGACCCGCCAATGGGACGACGACGCTGGCAAGCGCCACTGGAAGACCGAGGTCGTGGTCAACCAGCTCGAGATGCTGAGCGGGCGCGGCAAGAAGGAATACGCCAAGGAAGCCCAGGCCGCCGCCGATGAGGGCGCGACCCCGGTCAACGGCGCGTCAGAGGAGCCCCTCGAGGCCGTCGTCGCCATGTAGGAGTCGTATTCAGCTGAGCGCCCCGTGGGCACGCTCAGGTCGTTGGGCTGTCCGAGGTGTCGCCAGCCTGACGTCGCGCGCGCATCGCCATGAGGGCGCCGACGCCGACGAGGACGAGTCCGAAGACGGAGATCATGATGGTGGTGCCCCAGGTGGCCCCACCCAGTACGACGCCGAGGACGATGAGGACGACTCCGACCGTCACCATCACCCAACCCAGCGCGCCAGATCGACCCATTGGATTCCTCCCTTACAGCTCCCCGCGCGAGCTTCCTGTCGCGGGGAGGGGTGGCATCGTGGACCACGGGGTCGGGTCTTGGAAATAGGACCTTCCCCGGACTCGTGGCGGCCAAAGAGGCCCTACGGAGCCTCCGCGGCGCGCTTCAGGCTCTGGGCCTCGGTGGTCAGGTAGCGGTTGGTCAGATCACGGTAGATCCGGCCGAAGATCGGGACGAGCAGGCCACGCATGTCGAGGGTCAGGGACAGGCGCGACCGAGCCTCACCGAGAACCTCCACGCGGTGGCCCGCGACGGTGGAGATGCCGCCGGTGGTCTGGTGGAACTCGAAGAATGCCGGCGGTTCCCAGACGGTGACCTCCCAGGTGCCCTCGCCGAGCCTCGGTTGCCTGAGGCGGACACGGCTGCCGACGGCCATGGGAGCGGGCGTCAGCAGCTCGACCAACTCCACCGTCTCGATCCGCCGCGGCCATGACTCGAGATCGGTCAACACGTCCCACACGCGCTGCTGGCGGGCGTCGATCTCGACGGATTGCTCGAAACGCATCGGCTCCCTTGGTCAGGCCGTGGCCCGCTGGGATGCCCGCTTCGGCTGGAGGACCCGGATCCCGTTACCGAACGGATCACGGATGCCCATGTCGGTCCCGTAGGCGTGGTCGATCGGCTCCTGGGTGAAGTCGGTCACGCCTCGCGCCTGGAGCGTCTCGTACAGCGCCTTGACGTCGTCCGACTCGACGACCAGCGAGCTCATCGCGCCCTTCGAGATCAGCTCGCGGAGCTGGGCGGCGGTCGCCTCGTCGTGGACCGGCGGGCCGGGTTGGAGGAGGTTCACCTCGACTGACGTGTCGCCCGGGACGCG